>JAYVPU010000238.1:0-17700 GCA_043757205.1 Comamonadaceae bacterium
TTCTTCGGGCGTGACGATGAAGCCCGAGCCGTGCAACTTGACCCCGGGCGATGAAATGTCGGCATTGGCCTGTAGCGCCACAGCCGACGCCACATTCGCACCGATGCTCAAGTCCGCATGAATCAAACCGGTGTTCTCAATCAAGGTCACATTGACTTCACCGAACTCGCCGGTTTGTTCGCTGGTGACGGTGAGCAGGTGGCCGGGGGTAGCGCTGCGGGCCGCGGTCGAAAGGGGGGCCGCAGCCGAAAGGGGGTCAGAGCCCGATTTCGTTCGTGGTTTCGCGTTTCGCTGACTTGGTCGTCCTGAATCGGGATCTGACCCCCTTTCGGCTGCTCCACCAACTCGCTCGCCTACCGTCATGGCAATGCGCACCGCCGCGCCATTGGCTCTGTCCACCCAGGGGTGATCGGCAATGGCGAACACCAGATTTATTTCGCCCGCAGTCTTGCCTTCCAACGCCGCCTGTACCACGCGCCGGTTAAAGGTCTGGCGCAGGCTGTTGGTGGTGATCAAGCCAAAACGCTGTGCCTGGCCATAGGCCACCAAGGCAGCAGCCCGGCTCCACCAGTACATGACAAAGTCCGCGCTCTCAGGCACCTCGGGCCACACGCTGCGCAGCGCCTGCACATAGCCATCGCCCAGGGCCGCACGCATGGTGCTGGCCCCAATGAAGGGTGGGTTGCCCACGATGAAGTCGGCCTGCGGCCACGCGGCTTGGCGCGGGCGGATGTACTTCCACTGCGGCACTTGGGCGGCCTCATCGGGCACCAACGAGCCGGTGACGGGGTGGGTCTTGAAGGTCTTGCCGTCCCAGCGCGTGAGCAACTCGCCGCTGCCTTTGGGGCCATCGTCGTAAGCGGGTTCCAGCTCATCGCTCTCCAGCACGGCGTCGCGGTATTCGATGTTGCCGTAGTCATGCACCACCGGCTCGGCCACGGCCTTGTTGCCACGGGTGCGGATGTGCCACTGCAAGTAGCCAATCCACAGCACCAGCTCGGCCAGTGCGGCGGCGCGCTCGTTCAGCTCAATGCCCAGCAACTGCTGCGGTGTGACGGTTTCGCCCTCCAGACCCAGCGTGCTTTGGGTTTGCCCCAGGGCCTCCAGCTGGTTCACCACTTCGCCTTCCAGGCGCTTTAAATGCTCCAGCGTCACGTACAAAAAATTGCCACTGCCGCAGGCCGGGTCGAGCACGCGCAGGGTGCAGAGCTGGTGGTGAAACTTGCTGATCTCGGCGCGGGCCTCGGCCATTTTCTGGTCGTGCGCCTTGCCTGAGAGCTCGGCCGCTTCGCTGGCCAGCAGCACGGCGGCGGCTTGGGCGTCGGACCAGGCTGCGCGCAGCGGTTCCACCACGGTGGGCAGCACCAGCCGCTCCACATAGGCGCGCGGCGTGTAGTGCGCGCCCAGGGCGTGGCGCTCGCTCGGGTCCAGCGCACGCTCCAGCAGCGTGCCGAAGATGGCGGGTTCGACCTCGCGCCAGTTACTCTTGGCCGCGGTGATGAGGCGGTCAATCTGCGCCGTATTGAGCCGCAGCGAGTAGCCGTCAGCCGCTGACTGCTTGAACAGCTTGCCGTTGAACTTGAGCACTTGCGTGGCCAGCGCGACCGAGAAGCCGCCACGGTCCATGTCGGCCCACAGCGCTTGGAGCAGGGCTTGCAACGCGGGTGGGTCGGCGCGGTGGGTTTGCAGCAGCTTTAAAAAACCGCCTTTGGGTAAGAGTTCCACGTCTTCGGCAAACATGCTGAACAGGCTGCGGGTGATAAAGGCGGCCACATGGTCGGGGCGGTGGCCCGATTGTTCGAGCGACTTGGCGAGTTCAGCCAGATGCGTGGCCACTTCACGCGTGATGCGGGCGCTGGTGCGGGTCGGATCCAGCGCGAGGGGGTCCGTCCAGATCAGGCGCAAACGCAGGCGCAGCTCGGGCTTGAGCAAATCGGCCAGGGTAATGCGGTGGCTGCGCGGATCGGGGAAGGGCGTGTAGGTGGCGCCGCTGCGGGTGAATTCGGCATACAGCTCGATCACCGTGCCGACATCGACCACCAGCACAAAGGGCGGGCGACCTTCGGCGGCGGGCAGCGCGCGGGCGTAGCCCTCGGCCTGGGCGCGGGCGCGCAGCAGGGCGTCGTCAAAGCCCTTGGTGCGGGCACCGGCTTTGAGCTTTTTGGCCTCCAGTACGAAGTGGCCATGGCGGTAGCAGTCGATGCGGCCCGCGCTGGCGCTGCCATCACCGTGGCGGTAGGTGATGGGCCGCTCGAACATATAGCTCTGGTCAGGCGTGGGGTGCGGGGCGGGTACACCCAACAATTCGCACAACTCCCGCACAAAGCTTTGCGCGGTGGACAGCTCGCTGGCGGCTACGCCTTGCCAGCGATGGATGAAGGCGCGGGCCAGTGTTTGTTCGGCTTCGTCTTGGGCGGCTGTGGTGGCTGGGGCTGCGTGCATCGTAGGGATGATAGCGGGGGGCCGCAGCCTAAAGGGCCACGCTTAAAGCGTCATGACTTAAAGCGTCACCATCACCGCCAGCTTCGCCCGTCTGGGCGTGGCCGCACCAGCCAGCGTGAAACCGCGCAGCGTACTCGCATCGTCCCGCCAGTGCCACTCACCCGCGTCGCTGGCTTGCCAACCGCCGGAGGTGCCGGGTGGCGGTGGGGCGATGGTCAGGGGCAGTGCGGGTGTTTTCACGGCCACGGGCATGAGGGGGAATTTGACCTCAGTGGGTTGCCCTGCCAGTGTGGCCGCGACTGCGCGGGCGGCAGTCATGATGGGCATGACGTAGGGCAGGGTGCGGCTGTCTGCCGCTTGGTATTGCGCACTGTCGCCCAGCGCGTACACACCGGGCGCGCTGGTTTGCAGTTGGGTGTTCACCATGATGCCGCGCTCGCAGGCGATGCCCGCGGCCTGGGCCAGTGCGGTGTCTGCGCGCAAACCGATGGCGGACAACACGACATCGGCATCGACCGATTCGCCACCCGACAGGGTGACGCGCAAGGCGGCGCTTGATGGCGTCCCCGCCTGATTCACGGCCACCACGGTCTGTCCAAAATCAAACGTCACGCCCAGGCCTTGTAAAGCGGCCTGTAGTTGGGCACTGGCGTCTTCCGGTAGCAGGGCCGCCAGCGCGCGGGCAGCGGGGTCTACCACGCGCACGCGGTAGCCCGCAGCCGCCAGGTCGTTGGCAAACTCGCAACCAATCAAGCCCGCGCCCATGATGAGGACGCTTGGATATTTTGGTTTGCTATTGTTTTCAGAGCTGCTTATGCCCGTCAGGCGGGCGTGAAAGACCGAATAGTCTTGTAATGAATTGACCGACAGCACTTGGTTGACCGCGTCACCTTGCAGCGGTACGCGAATGGCCTGGGCACCAGTGGCAAGCACCAACGCGCGGTAGGGCAACGTGGTGGGTACGTTGTGCCCCGTGAAGCTCACCGTGAAGTGGGTCGTGTCCACGCGCTCAATGCGGGTGTGTGCCAGCAGCGTCACCCCCAAAGTTTGTGCGATGTTAGCCGCTGGTGTGGTCACCAGCTGTTCAGGCGTGCGCTTTTGCGCCAAGGCGTTGGACAGCGTGGGTTTGGCGTAAAAGTCGCCGCTGTCGGCGGTGATCAGGGTGATGGGGCAGGTGGCGTCGAGTTTGCGAAGCTCACGCACGGTAGTCCAGCCCGCCAGTCCCGAACCGATGACGACGAGGGGGGCATCTGGGTGGGGCGACGGGCTCATGCTTCAGATCTCGACGGTTTCGAAATCTGCCTTGGCCACGCCGCAGTCCGGGCAAGCCCAAGAGTCAGGAACGTCGGCCCAGCGGGTGCCGGCGGCAATGCCATCTTCGGGGCGGCCAGCGGCCTCATCATAGACAAAACCGCAGACGATGCAGATGAATGATTTCATGGAAAACTCCTTCAAAATTTAAACAAAATAGGGCTGTAGCCCAATGGAACTATGCGTACGAAGCTGCAAAATTAATAGTCAACTCAGTTGACTGAACTTCAGGCGGTTTGGGCCACTTTGGCCAGTTGAGCTTTGTAGTGGTTGGCGTGGCACTCTTCCACTTTGGCCAGGGCGGCAAAGCGCTTTTGGGCTTTCTCCAGCGTGGCCCTGAACTGGGCTGCGTGCACCTTGGACTCTTCAATCTGCTCGTCCATCTCGGCCACAGCGGCGGCGTTGCCCTCCAGCTCGGCGGTTTTGCGAAAGCCGGGGTACATCTCGGTGTATTCGTAGGTTTCGCCGTCAATGGCGATCTGCAAGGCCTTGGCGGGCGTCATGCTGGCTTTGGGGTAGAGCAGGTCCAGGTGGCCAAAGGCGTGCATGACTTCTTGGTCGGCGGTTTCCTCAAAGGTGCGGGCGGTGTCCTCGTCCCCCATGGCGCGCGCCAGTTTGGCGAAGTAGCGGTACTTGATGTGGGCCATGGACTCACCCGCAAAGGCGGATTCGAGGTTGGCCAGGGTTTTGATTTCGGGGCGTTGGGCAGTGGTCATCGTGGGTTCCTTGGAGGTTGAAAATTGCTGAAATCAATCAGCACAGACGCAATGGTAGCCATTGGCTATTAACAAAGCCAATTGAGTTTTACTAATTGGTTGATAGAAACTATCATGTCCCTGTGTCTCGAACTACAATAAATTTTTGTAGTTTCTCTTCACCTCAATCCATCACCCGTCCATGAAACAAAACGCTCCAAACCCAAACCCCACCAATCCACTGGCCCAGCTCATTTTTGCCAGTCGCTGGTTGCAAATGCCTCTGTATTTGGGGCTTATTGCCGCGCAAGCTGTGTACGTCTTTCACTTCGGCGTAGAGCTTTATCACTTGATTGGCGCGGCTTTTGGCAACCAAGGCGATATTGATGCCCTGGTCAAAGGCATTGGCTATGTTTCTGAGGCCAAAGTCGTCAATTTGAACGAGACCATCATCATGCTTGTGGTGTTGGCGCTGATTGATGTGGTGATGATCTCGAATCTGCTCATCATGGTGATCGTGGGTGGGTATGAGACCTTTGTCTCACGCATGAACTTGCAAAATCATCCCGATCAACCGGAGTGGCTCAGCCACGTGAATGCCAGCGTTTTGAAGGTCAAACTCGCAACAGCCATCATTGGCATATCGTCCATTCACCTGCTTAAAACATTCATCAACGCCGCCAACTACACCGAGCAGGTGTTGATGTGGCAAACCTTGATTCACATCACATTTTTGATGAGTGCGATTGCCATTGCTTATACCGACCGCTTGATGTCGCGTAGCGAGCACTAAGGTTTGATGCAGAACTGTCAAACGCCCAGGTAAGCTGCCAGCGCCGGGTTCTCACGCAACTCGGCTGACGCCCCGGCCAGCACCACTTGCCCCTTTTGCAGCACCAGCGCCTGGTCGGACTGGGCCAGCACCTTGCGGTAGTCGCGGTCCACGATCAGGGTGGCGATGCCGCTGGCGCGGATGTCACCAATCACACGCCAGATATCGGCCACGATCAGCGGGGCCAGGCCTTCGGTGGCTTCGTCCAGGATGATGAGTTCGGGGTGGGTCATCAGAGCGCGGCCGATGGACAGCATTTGCTGCTCACCGCCTGAGAGTTCTGCACCTAGATTCGTCATCCGC
Organism: Comamonadaceae bacterium; assembly: GCA_043757205.1. Classification (GTDB taxonomy): domain Bacteria; phylum Pseudomonadota; class Gammaproteobacteria; order Burkholderiales; family Burkholderiaceae_C; genus CANCDA01. The sequence goes on from JAYVPU010000238.1 coordinate 5,584, forward strand.
TCACTCAAGCGTGGGAAGGTGTGCAGCACGCGTTCCAACGTCCATTCGCGTCGGCCATCGCGCCCAGGGCGGGCCGCCATGACCAGGTTCTCGCGCACCGTGAGGTTGGGGAACACGCCGCGCCCTTCGGGCACATAGGCCACGCCCAGGCGCGCCACCTCATGCGGCTTGGCCTGCGAGGCATCTTGCCCGAACAGGGTGATGCGGCCCTCGCGCTGCGTGACATGGCCGAGCAGGCTGCGGATGAGCGTGCTCTTGCCCATGCCGTTGCGACCCAGCAGGCCGACCGTCTGGCCGCGTGCAATTTGCAGGTCAATGCCGTGCAGCACATGGCTGGAGCCGTACCAGGCGTGCAAATCGTGGGCATCAACAATGAGTTCTGAGGGGTTGTACATCTCAATGTCCCTCACCCAGGTAGGCGGTTTTGACCTCGGCGCTTTCGCGTATGGCTGTCGGCGTGTCAGAGGCAATGACCGAGCCGTTGACCATGACGGTGATGCGGTCGGCAATGCGAAATACGGCGTCCATGTCGTGCTCGACCAGCAAAATAGCGTGACCGGTTCTCAGTTCATTCAGCAGCGTGAGCATGCGCTCGGTCTCCTCGGCGCCCATACCGGCCAGCGGCTCATCCAGCAGCAACACATCCGGGGCGGTGGCCAAGCACATGGCAATTTCCAACTGGCGCTTTTGTCCGTGCGAGAGCAAGCCTGCGCTGCGGTCCATGAGCGGTGTCAGCCCGGCGCGTGCGACAGCCTCACTTGCAGCCTGGGTGCTGGCTGTGCAGCTCTGCGCGTTTTGCCACACAGCCCACGGTTGGGGCGTGCGGGCCTGCGCGGCGAGGCGGCAGTTTTCGAACACGGTGAAGCTGGGGTAAATGGTGTTGCGCTGGTAGCTGCGCCCCAGACCTGCGCGGGCGCGCCGGGGTTGTGTCCAGGTGGTGACGTCCTGGCCCATCAGCTCCACATGGCCGCTGCTGGGTGCCAGTTCCCCCGACAGGATGTTGATGAGGGTGGATTTGCCCGCCCCGTTGGTGCCAATCACCGCGTGCACCTGTCCGCGTGCCAGTGCTATGGACACCGCGTTCACGGCGACCAGCCCGCCCCAGCGGCGCGTGATGTCGCGGCCTCGCAGCAGGATTTCGAGTGCAGGCGATGACGCTGGGATGTGCATGGATAGGTCACTCATCATGGCTCTCCAATGCCGCCACGCCGGGTTTGGTCGTGCCCTTGCCTCGTTGTCCAAGCAGTCGGTCTGCCACTTGCTGCGGCAGACCAATCAAGCCACGCGGCAGCAGAGCCACACTGGCGATGATGGACAGGCCCAGGCCCAACTGCCAATGTTTGGCAAAAGCCCCAAAGACCGCTTCGGACTTGAACAATTCCTGCAACAAGGCAAAGGCAAAAGCTCCGAGCAATGCGCCGCGCAGATGGCCTAGACCGCCCAGAATAATCATGATGAGCACGGCCCCTGACAGGTGCCAGCTCAGCAGTTCAGGGTTGACGAAGCCATCTTTCACCGCAAACAAAAAACCGGCCAGACCCGCAATGCCACCCGAGATGACGAAGGCCGCCAGCTTGTAGGGGTAGGTGGAAAAACCGGTGGCGCGCATGCGTTGTTCGTTGACCTTGATGCCTGCGAGCGCGCGGCCAAAGCGCGAGCGCAAGAGAAGGGTCAAAAAGCCGAACACGGCCAACAGACAAGCCAGGGTGAAGCCATAAATCGTGAGCGGCTTATCCAGATCCATCAGCGTGCCCAGCACGGGTTTGAAGAGAAGGTAAATGCCGTCGGTGCCACCGCCCAGGGGGGTGTCGTGCAGCACGTAATAGGCCATTTGGGCAAACGCCAGCGTGACCATGATGAAGTACACGCCCTTGGTGCGCAACGACAGGGCGCCGACCAGCAACGCGTAACTGGCGGCGGCCAGCACACACAGAGGCAGCAGCCACAGCACAGAGGCGGCGCTGTCTTGCGGGGTCAGCAACACAGCGGCGTAGGCCCCCACGCCAAAGAACGCAGCCTGGCCAAAGCACACCAGGCCGGTGCTGCCCACGAGCAACTCCAGACTGAGCGCCAGCACGGCGTAAATCATGATCTTGGTGACGAAATCCAGCGCATAAGCCCCGGTCACAAAAGGCAACAGGGCCAGCGTGACAAATGCGAGCACCACAAAAAGAGTTTTGGAATGGCGCATCAATTCACCCCGCCTTGAATAAACCATCCGGCTTCCAGAGCAGGATCAAAGCCATCAGCACATACACCAGCACGCCCGCGGCTTGCGGCAGCAGCACCTTGCCAAAGGTATCGACCACGCCAATCAGCAGGGACGCCAGCAGCGCGCCGCGAATCGAGCCAATGCCGCCAATCACCACCACCACAAAGCAGATGATGAGCACCGAAGAGCCCATGCCCGGATAGACCGAAGAAATCGGTGCGGCCACCATGCCGGCCAGCACGGCCACCGCCACACCGGCGGCAAACACCACACGGTAGAGGAACTTGATGTCAATGCCCAGCGACTGCACCATCTCGCGATTCGTGCTGCCTGCGCGGATCATCATGCCCAGACGCGTGCGCGTAAACACCAGGTACATGCCCGCCGCCAGCGCCAGACACACGCCGGAGACAAACAGGCGATAGACCGGGTAAGTCATCAACTCGCCCAGCGCAAACGTGCCTGCGAGCAGGTCGGGCGGGGGCACACCATGCACGTCGTCACCCACCAGCAGGCTGCGCACTTCCTCAAAGACCAAAATCAGCCCGTAGGTCATCAAGACCTGTTGCAGGTGCTCGCGCTCGTACAAAAAACTGTAGAAAGCCCACTCCAGCACATAGCCCAACAACACGGCCAGCACCACACCCACGATGAGCGTGGCAAAGAAGCCGCCGCCGATGGTGGCAGCGATTAACGGTGCCAGCGCGTAAGCCATGTAAGCCCCCACCATGTAGAAGCTGCCGTGCGCCAGATTGATGACGCCCATGATGCCGAAGATCAGCGTCAGCCCTGAAGCGACGAGGAACAGCAACAGCCCGTATTGCAGGGCGTTGAGGCATTGGATGAGGAAGGTGGATAAGTCCATTTACATCTTGCAGCCGCGTGCCGGATCAGTCAGCGATTTGCTGGCGATGCCGACCACCTTGTTTTCTTTGCCTGACACCTGGCGCAAGTAGATGTCTTGCACCGGGTTGTGGGCTTTGGACAGGGTGAAGGGGCCGCGTGGGCTGTTGATCTTGGCTTTTTCTATGGCGGCACTGAGTTCGGCTTTTTTGCTCATGTCACCTTTGACGGCGGTCAGGCCTGCGGCCAACATTTGTGCGGCGTCATAGCCCTGAACGGCATACACGTCAGGCTGCTGTTTGTAGGTTTTGGCATAGGCCAGGCGGAAGGCGTTGTCGCGCGGGGTGTTCAGGCTGTCGGCATAGTGCAGCGCCGTCATCAGGCCATCGGCGTCCGCGCCTTGGGCTTCCAGCGTTCCGTCGGTGAGAAAGCCCGAGCCGTACAGGGGAATGGTTTTCTTCAGACCCGCTGCCGCGTAGTCTTTGACGAACTTGACCGCACCGCCACCGGCGAAGAAGGTATAGACGGCATCCGTTTTAGTGGCGGCGATCTCGGTCAGCAGGGCCTGAAACTCAACACCCGGGAAGGGCAGGCTCAGCTCTTTGACGACCTTGCCGCCACCTTTTTCAAACGACTCCTTGAAGCCCTTGACCGACTCGTCACCGGCGGCGTATTTCCAGGTGATGGTCACGACTTTTTTGTGTCCCTTTTTGGCCACCACTTCGCCCATGGCGTAGCCGGGTTGCCAGTTGGAGAAGGAGCTGCGGAAGATGTTGGGCGCGCACATGGCACCGGTCACGATGTCGGCACCTGCGTTGGGCACGATCAGCAGCGTGCCGGTGTCTTTGGCCACCTTGGCCATGCCCATGGCGACGCCGGAGTGCACCGTGCCCACCAGCACATCGACGTTGTCACGCTTGATGAGTTTGTTGACGTTGTCGGTGGCCTTGGAAGGGTCGGACTCGTCATCGACTTTCACAAACTCAATCTCGCGCCCGCCCAGCTTGCCGCCTTGCTCGGCGACATGCAAACGAAAGCCGTTTTCAATCGCGTTGCCCAGTGCGGCAAACGTGCCGGTGTAGGGCAGCATCAGACCAACTTTGAGCTTGGGTGCGGCGACGGCGGATGTGGTTTGGGCCAGGGCCAGAGGAGCGCTGAAGGTCGCTGCGATGGCGCTGGCGATGAGGGTGGTACGAAGCAGGTTCATGACGGGTCTCCAGGGGGGCTGTTGTTGAAAAAAATTAACGGGCAAATGGGTTAACAAGTTGACTGAAAAATTCGCTAACGCTGGCAATCAAAAGAGCGGCTTGGTCGCGCTGCGGTGAGTGGCCACAGGCGGGCAATTCCAGTAGCTCGGCCTGCGGCACAGCGTGCTTGAGACCATAGAGCTGTTGCATTGTGCCGTACTCATCTTCCCGCCCCTGCACGGCCAGTACAGGGCAGGTGATGCGGCTCAAGTCGGCTTCAATTGACCACGACTTGAAAGCTGGGGCTAGCCAGATGCGGTTCCAGCCCCAGAAGGCCGAGTCGGGGTCTGCGTGGTACTTGGACAAGCGTTGTCGTAAATCGGTGTCGAGGTAGGCCGCGCGGGTTTGTGTGATGCTTTGCACGGCGATGACTTCGACGCTGATGTGCGGGGCGAGCACCACAGCCCCCGCAACCTGAGCAGGGAAGTGCGCGGCGTAGAGCAGGGCGATGGAGGCTCCGTCACTGTGGCCGAACAGCCAGAGGGCTTGTTTGTGTGTGTCGATGCCCAGCGCATCGAGCAAGGCGGGCAAGACCTCCAGCGCTTGGCGGTGCATGAAGTCTGGGCCCCAAACCTCCTCAGCGGCGCGCGGCGTGGACTGGCCATAGCCGGGGCGTGAGTAAACCAGACCCCGGCAACCGAGGGCATTGCACAGCGTTTGCGGAAAATCCTTCCACATCGCCAGCGAGCCCAAACCCTCGTGCAGGAAGATCATCAGCGGGGCTTCGACAGGCTCAGCCCGAACGGGAGTGGGCGCGAGCCATTGGTGCTCGATGCGCACCGAGCGCCCAGCCCAGTCGATGTCAATCCAATCGACCGACGGGCTCATTTCGCCGCAGCCTCTTTGGCGCGCAGCTTGAAGCGCTGAATCTTGCCGGTAGCCGTTTTGGGAAGTTCGGCAATGAACTCGATGCTGCGTGGGTATTTGTACGCAGCGAGTCGTTCTTTGGTGAAGGCTTTGAGTTCATCGGCGCTGGCGGTTTGGCCGACCTTGAGCACGACGAATGCTTTGGTTTTGGTCAGCCCCTGTTCATCGTTCACGCCGATCACGGCGGCTTCGAGCACGGCGGGGTGCTGCACCAGGGTGGACTCGACCTCAAACGGCGAGACGTAGATGCCGCTGACTTTGAGCATGTCGTCACTGCGACCCGAGTAGGTGTAGGTGCCATCCGTGTTGCGCACGTATTTGTCGCCGCTCTTGGTCCACGCGCCCTGAAAGGTGTCGCGTGATTTTTCGCGGTTGCCCCAATACATCAGGGCGGCGGACGGCCCTTGGATGTAGAGGTCACCGGTTTCGCCATCGGGCACGGGGTGGCCGTCGTCGTCGCGCAGTGCAATGTCATAACCGGGCACGGGCCAGCCGGTGGTGCCGTAGCGCACTTGACCGGGGAGGTTGGAGAGGTAGATGTGCAGCATCTCGGTGGAGCCAATGCCGTCCACGATCTCCACACCAAAGTGTTGTGTGAATCGCTCGCCTAACTCGGCGGGCAGGGCCTCACCGGCGGACGAGCACAGGCGCAAGGCCACGTCCGTTTTGGTGGGCAATGCGGGTGAGGCCAACATGCCTGCAAAGCCGGTAGGCGCGCCGAAAAACACATTGGGTTTGATACTACCCAGCGTGCCGGTCGCACCTAACCAGCGTTTGAAGGTTGCGTCTGGCGTAGGCCGCTCGGCCATCAAAATCGTGGTCGCCCCCACGCTCAGGGGAAAGCTCAAACCATTGCCCAGACCGTAGGCAAAAAACAGCTTGGCGGCAGAGAAGCACACGTCTTGCTCGGTCAGCCCCAGTACAGGCGTGCCATACAGCTCGGCCGTCCAGTAGGGGTTGGCGTGGCTGTGCAGCGTGCCTTTGGGCTTGCCAGTGGAGCCGGAGGAGTAAAGCCAGAAGCCGGGGTCGTCTGCGCCTGTGTCGGCAGCTTGGGCCAGGGGCGAGTGTTTCGCCAGCAGCGCGTCCAGCCCGACCATACCTTCGGGCAGGGTCGCCGTAGCGCGTGAGACGACCACGCGCTTGACCTCATGGCCTCCCGCCATCGCTGCGGTGTCCAGCGCTGCTTGCAGCGTAGGCAAGAGCGCGTGCGACACCAGAACGGCTTGCGCACGGCTGTGTTGCAGCATGTAGGCGTAGTCGTCTGCGGTGAGCAGCGTGTTCACCGCCACGGGCACGATGCCCGCATACATGGCGCCCAGAAAACTCACCGGCCAGTCATTGCAGTCGTGCATCAACAACAGCACGCGTTCTTCGCGTCGCACGCCCAAGGCTTGCAAGGCGGCAGCCATACGCTGGATGCGCTCGGCCAAGGCACCATAACTCAGTGATCCATCGTCGTCGATGTAGGCAATCTTGTTGGGACGCTGCGCGTTGCGCGCCATCAGGTGCTGCGCGAAATTGAAGTGCGCGCCGGGTGCGGCGACTGCGGGTGAAACACTCATCGGGGTCTCCTGGTCTGCGGGTGATGTGGCTTGACGCTTGAGGGATTAAGCCGGTGTGTTGGACAGCGTCGCCAACACAGCCGTGCTGGCCTGCACCGCGCTGCGGCGGTGATAGAAATTGAGCGCCCTCAGACCACCCAGCTCTTCGCCGCCACCCGCGCGACCCGGGCCACCGTGGAGCGACTGCGGCATCACATTGCCGTGGCCGGTGTGCAGGGCCGCCACGTCGGGGGAAATCACATGCAAGCGGCCATGACTATCGGCCAGTTCCAGCGCAACAGCACCCAGCGCCCCAGGGTCACTGCCGTAGAGGGACGTCACCAGAGAGCCCTGGCCGCGCCGTACCAGCGCCAGCGCGTGGGCCAGGTCACGGTATGGCAGCAAGGTGGCCACCGGGCCAAACACTTCGGTGTCGTGCACCCGGTCGGCGCTGTCGCTGCCCTGCACGTTGCGCGTACCCAGCAAGGTGGGGCCCACGCAGCAGGCGATGGCTGAATCGGCATCCACCAGGGGCACGGTGCTGCCGTCAAACAGGGTTTCGGTCTGCGACATCAAATGCGCCAGCCCCTGCTGCACGCTGGCCTGTTGTTCGCGGTTGACCAAAGCGCCCATGCGCACAGACTCATTGCGCGGGTTGCCTACCGTGATCTTGGCTAGGCGCGTGCCCATGGCGGCGGCCACAGCGCCGTACAGTGCCTCGGGCACCAGAATGCGGCGGATGGCGGTGCACTTTTGGCCCGACTTGACCGTCATCTCGCGCACGGCTTCCTTGACCAGTAGCTCAAAAGCCTCGCTACCTGGGGCCGCGTCGGGCAGGAGCAGGGCCGAGTTCAGGCTGTCGGCTTCGATGTTCACGCGCACTGAATGTTTCGTCACGGCGGGGTGAGAGCGAATCACGGCAGCCGTCTCAGCCGAGCCGGTGAACGACATCACATCAAAGGGCTGCAAGGCGTCCATCAGACCCGCCGAGCTGCCGCACACCACCGACAAAGCCCCTGCCGGGAAGATACCCGCGTCCACCACGTCTTTGACCATGCGCTGCGTCAGCCAGGCTGTGGCTGTGGCGGGTTTGATGATGACCGGCACGCCCGAGAGCAGCGCGGGGGCGGCTTTTTCCCACAGCCCCCAGCTCGGGAAGTTGAAGGCATTGATGAACAGCGCTACGCCGCGTGTGGGGGTGAGGACGTGCTGCGATTGAAACAGTGGGTCTTTGCCCAGGCGTGCGGCTTCGCCATCCAGCAAGAAGTGACGCGGTCCCAGGGCTTCACCCAGCTTGGCGTAAGTGCCGAGCGTGAAGATGCCGCCGTCGATATCAACCGCTGAATCGTTTTTGACCGTACCGCTGTTGGTGGTGGCGATCTCGTAGTAAGCGTCTCGGTTGGCTTGCAGCACCTTGACGGCCGCCCCCAACAGCGCGGCGCGTTCGGCATAGGTCATGGCGCGCAAGGCGGCACCGCCTTGTTCGCGGGCAAAGGCGAAACCGGCGGGCAGATCGAGGCCGGTGGCATCGACGCGGGCCAGCTCGGTGCCCAGCACGGGGTCGAGCAGAGCGACGCCTGAACCCGTGCCGTCTTGCCAGCGACCGCTGATGAAGTTGGAGAGGAGTTGCGTCATGCGGTGGCCTTTGGTGTGAAGGTGATTTCGCCCTTGGGCAAAAGGTAGAGCACCAGGGCGCGGCCCTGGGTCACGGTGGGGCGGTGAGCGCTGCCCGGTGGGCAGACCAGCCAGCCCGCAGGGCGGCCATCGAACAAGGCGTCGCCGTCAATGGGCATGATCAGGTCGATTTCCCCCTGGGGGTGCGCATGGTGCGGGCCTGCGATGTTGTGCATGTCCACCACATCGACCGAAAAACCGTGCAGCTCGTCACTGGGTTTGAAGATGCGGCCATAGCGGATGCCGCCGCCTTCGCGATCACACAGCCAACCCTCAGCCGCGCCGGTTTGGCAGGATGCTTTGAGTTGGGTGTAAGTGGCGCTGCCCACGCCGTGCTCAGCATTGAGCCAAGTGTCCAGCGGGCGACCGGCCAACTGGGCCGTCAGTTGTGCGATTTGATCGCGGAATTCAGTGGGTGACATGGGTGTATCTCTGCTTTGCGTTCACGTTCAACTTGCCAATCCATGAAATATGAATTATTGTGCGTGTCAGTACGATAAAGCACGAAAATACCGATGTCAAGCAATATATTGCAGTTATCAGGGTTAACCCCGACACCGCCAGGGGATAAAAACCCCTTCCTTGTGGCCTTGGGTGAGCGCGTGCGAGCGCTGCGTTCGCGGCGCGGCATGACGCGCAAGGCCGTCTCGGTGGCGGCCGGGGTTTCTGAGCGGCACCTTGCCAGTCTGGAATACGGGGAGGGCAATGCTTCTATTCTGGTTTTGCTGCAAGTGGCGGGTGCGTTGCACTGCACGCTGGCGGAGTTGCTCGGTGACGTGACCACCAGCACGCCCGAGTGGCTGATGATCCGTGAGCTGTTAGAACACCAGGACGATGCCGCGCTACGACGCGTGCGCTTGGCCGTGGGTGAACTGCTGGGCACGGGTGGTGCGCAGGGCGGCGCACTCAAAGCGCCCAGCACGCGTGTGGCGCTGGTGGGTCTGCGCGGGGCGGGCAAGACGGCGCTGGGCCAGATGCTGGCCGACGACCTGGGCTTTCCGTTTGTGGAGTTGAGCCGAGAAATTGAAAAATTTGCCGGGTGCAGCGTTTCTGAAATTCAGGGCTTGTACGGGCAGAATGCCTACCGCCGCTACGAGCGACGGGCGTTGGAGGAAGCCATTCAAATCTACCCCGAAGCTGTGATCGCGACACCCGGTGGTTTGGTGTCCGACCCGGCCACCTTCAACCAACTCCTAGGGCACTGCACCACGGTATGGCTGCAAGCCGATGCCGAAGATCACATGGCCCGCGTGCGTGCCCAGGGTGACCTGCGCCCCATGGCCGCCAGCAAGGAGGCGATGGAGGATCTCAAGGGCATTCTGGCGGGGCGGGCGGCGTTTTATACCAAGGCGCAATTCAAACTCAATACCAGCGCGCAGCCCTTGGACGCTACGTTTTTGGCCTTGCGCACCCTGGTTCGGCAGGCCTTGGAGCTGCCGGAATGAAAATATTTCAAATTAATGCATAAAAGTGCTTGACCGAATTTAATTTCATGCAATATGATGCATGCACTCAATTCAGTTAAGCCCATTTTCCCCACCCACAGGAGACCGTTCCATGAGCTCAAGCCCCCGCGTCAACTACCAGACCGATCCGTCCCAGTACAAGCACTGGAAGCTCAGCTTTGACGGAGCGGTGGCCACCCTCAAGGCCGACTTTGATGAGAATGCAGGCCTGCGCCCCGGCTACAAGCTCAAACTCAACAGCTATGACCTGGGGGTGGACATTGAGCTCAACGACGCCATCAACCGCGTCCGCTTCGAGCACCCCGAGGTGCGCACCGTGGTCGTTACCAGTGCCAAGGACAAGGTGTTTTGCTCCGGGGCCAATATCTTCATGCTGGGCGTCAGCAGCCACGCCTGGAAAGTGAACTTCTGCAAGTTCACCAACGAGACGCGCAACGGCCTGGAAGACTCCTCCACCCACAGTGGCTTGAAGTTTCTGGCGGCCGTGAATGGCGCTTGCGCCGGTGGCGGTTATGAGTTGGCCCTGGCGTGCGACGAGATCATTTTGGTGGACGACCGTGCCAGCGCGGTCAGCCTGCCCGAAGTGCCGCTGCTGGGCGTGTTGCCGGGTACCGGTGGCCTGACCCGGGTCACCGACAAGAAGCATGTTCGTCATGATTTGGCCGATCTGTTTTGCACCAGCGTGGAAGGCGTGCGTGGCCAGAAGGCCAAGGACTGGCGTTTGGTGGACGACATTGCGAAGCCACAAGTTTTTGCAGCCAAAGTGCAAGCGCGTGCACTGGAACTAGCCGCGCAGAGCGACCGCCCCGCCAACGGCAAGGGTGTGGCCCTGCCGCCCGTGGCTTGCACGCTAGAGGCCGATGCTTTGCGTTACCCCAACGTCACGGTCGAGATTGACCGCGCCAAGCGCACCGCAACCTTCACCGTGAAAGCCCCGGTGGGTGCGCAGCCCGGCGACATCGCGGCTATTGAAGAGGCGGGCGCGGCCTGGTTCCCACTGGCCATGGGTCGTGAGCTGGAAGACGCTATTTTGCAAATGCGCACCAACGAGAGCGACATTGGCTTGTGGCTGATCAAGACCGAGGGAGATGCTGCCGCTGTGCTGGGGATGGACGCCACGCTGCTGGCGAACAAAGACCATTGGCTCGTGCGTGAAACCATTGGTCTGCTGCGCCGTACCTTCAGCCGTCTGGACGTGTCGTCGCGCAGTCTGTTTGCCTTGATCGAGTCCGACTCCTGTTTTGCGGGGACTTTCCTTGAGCTGGCCTTGGCCTGCGACCGCAGCTACATGCTGGCGCTGCCGGATGACGAAGCCAAGACCCCGAAAATTGCCGTGTCAGACACCAACTTTGGTCTCTACCCCATGGTCACTGGCCAGAGCCGTTTGCAGCGTCGCTTTTACAACGAAGCGCCCGCCCTCGAAGCGGTGCGCTCCAAGGCGGGTCAAGCGTTAGACGCTGATGCTGCATTTGCCATCGGCATGGTCACCAGCAACCCGGACGACATCGACTGGGCGGATGAAGTGCGCATCGCCATCGAAGAGCGTGTCGCGATGAGTCCCGACGCTCTCACCGGCATGGAAGCCAACCTGCGCTTCAACGGCCCTGAGAACATGTTCACCCGCGTCTTTGGTCGCCTGACCGCGTGGCAAAACTGGATCTTCCAGCGCCCCAACGCCGTCGGCGAAAAAGGCGCACTCAAAGTTTATGGCAAAGGCGAGAAATCCGTCTTTGACTGGAATCGAGTCTGAGACCTTGCGGGACAGACCGCAGTTACGAGAAGCGAACCAGCTCTGTCCTCAATCAATTAAGTCCCCCAACATTTAGGAGAACCCCATGAGCAGCATCGACTACAGCCAAAAAATCCCCAACAACGTCAACCTGAGCGACGACCGCACGCTGCAACGCGCGCTGGAGCAGTGGCAGCCCAACTTCATCAACTGGTGGGGTGATGTCGGCCCCGAAGGCTCGGTGGACAGCGAGGTCTATTTGCGCACCGCCGTCAGCGTGGACCCGCAAGGTTGGGCTCAGTTTGGCCACACCAAGATGAAGGACTACCGCTGGGGCATCTTCATGAACCCGGGCGACGCTGATCGCACCATTCACTTCGGCGATCACAAGGGCGAGAAGGCTTGGCAAGACGTGCCCGGCGAACACCGCGCCAACCTGCGCCGCATCATCGTGACCCAAGGTGACACCGAGCCAGCGTCTGTGGAGCAGCAGCGCCACCTGGGCTTGACCGCGCCAAGCATGTACGACATGCGCAAC
>JAYVPU010000239.1:0-4481 GCA_043757205.1 Comamonadaceae bacterium
TGCCAAATCCGGCTTGGCGTGGGTGCCCGATCTTCAAGCGCTGGCGGCCTGGGACGATGCGGAGCGCAGCTGGCGCGCGGGGCAATGAGTCCATCGCCAGGGCGCTGCAAGTACCATACCAGCCCATGAAAACACTACAAGTTGGCCCCAGTCTGGTGGAACAGGTTCACAAAGCCATCCTCGCGGAAATTGCGGGTGGCCGTCTGCCGCCTGGTGCGCGGATCATTCAGGAGCAACTGGCCCGGGAACTTGGCGTGTCACGGCAGCCGGTGCAGCAGGCGCTGACCTTGCTGCGCAAAGGGGGTGTGCTCAGTGACGCGCCAGGCCGGGGTTTGCAGGTCGCTCCGCTCGATCTCGACCATGTTCGTCACATGTATGAAGTGCGGGCGGTCATTGAAGGACTGGCTTTTCGCAATGCGGCCCAAAACAACGCGGCTGAAGTGGCGCGGCGTGGGCCTGCTTTGATCCGCGCAGGGCGCAAGGCGGTAGCTGACCAATCGTTTTCCGCCATGATTGCGGCCGACATGGCCTTGCATAATTTCATTTACACGCAGTCGGGCAACCCGCTGTTGGCCCCATCGATGGAGACCCACTGGACGCAGACTCAGCGAGTGATGGGCGAAGTGCTTATGCGCGACGACAAACCCAGGGACATCTGGAACCAGCATGAGGAAATGTTGAACGCGGTGGCTGCTGGCGATGGTCCACTGGCAGAAACGTTGGCGCGACAGCACATCCTTGAGGCGGCGAATTTTATGATCATGCGTCTTCAAGCAGAGCGGGCTTTAGCGAATTGAACTAGGGACGCGAAGTAGCCGAGTGCTCGGCGGCCAGCGTCACTTGGCAGACGGTGAGTTCTTCCCCTTTTCCCTTCACCGGTAGGCGGAAGATGTCGCCGAAATCGAAGTGGTGCGCCTGCGCTGGGGCGACCGCACTGCGTATGGCCTCGCTGATCAGTATCGCGCCGGGATGACAGCCCTTTTCAATCCGTGACGCGGTATTGACGACATCTCCGATGGCGGTCCAATCGAGTCGCTCTACCGTGCCGACGTTGCCGATGACGACCTCGCCCCAATGGACGCCGATGCGTAACTGCAAGGTTTTCTGACCGGCGCGAAGCCGGAGCGTGTTGATGTCTTCGGCATGCCCTTGCATATCGCACGCCGCCAGCAGGGCATCGTCCGGGCGGTCAAAAAGTGCCATCACACAATCGCCCATGAACTTGTCGATCGAGCCGTGGTTGCGTTTCACGCAACTGGCCACCCGGAGAAGAATTGAATTCAATGTGTCGATGATGGATTCGCTGTTCGCATTCGTCTCGACATAAGACGTGAAGCCGACGATATCGCAAAACAAGACGGCAACCTTGCGAACTTCGTTGGTCAGCTTGTTCTTACCCAGGCGCAGGGCATCACGCGCTTTTTCTTCTACGAGTTGAGGCACATAATTGCGGGTGATGTTGTGAATCCGAACTTCACGCAGCATGGAGCCTTCCGAGAGCAACGCTCCTCCTTCTTCCAGGGAAACAGCTTGCCAGAGCGAATGGATGATCGCATGTTCGTCGCGAAAGCCGCTGACGTTGAACAGGATCGAGGCGTTGTCGGCATCTGGCAAATTCACACGAATTCGGTAGTTTTCAAAGATGCCGTTTTCTTCGGACAGCGCCACGCCCCAGATGATGTCGTTATAGAAATTCAGTGGGATAGCAGCCTTCAATGTCGCGATCGCAGTTGCTGTGACATTGAGCCGAAGGAGCGCGAGCATGGAGGGTGAAACCGTAACGAGGTCCCCGTTGCTGGCGAAGTGGATCAACCCGTAAGTCAGCCTATTGAAAATGCCCGAGAGGCTTGCCACTTGGGCCGTGCCATCGAGCAAATTGGGAGTGGGGGCGACCGTCTTTTGGTCAGCCTGTCTCATCAATATCAGGCGCTGACCATCGGGTGCGTTGCTGAGTGAAGCGACCTCCAACCGGTAGCCCAAAGCGTCGATCAGTCTTGCGGTACTGCAAGCCGAGCTATCCCACGCGACCGGCACATCCACCCTGATGAGTTCGTTGGCGTGGTCCGGGAAGCTGACCCATATCTGCCAGCCGTTGTTCTTGCAGAAGCGGGCAATGTTCTCCAATCCGTGTTCTTTGATTTCGGTCTTGTACAGCTCTTCCGGGTACTCCTCGTTATCACCCCGATTGAGCCCAAAGTCCGATTCAACGATCTGGCGAAATACCTGGTGATGCATGGTATTTAGGGCGGAATCGATCAGATCATGCAAAATTAAAATTGAAGGTGAGGCTAGATAGCCGAGATTGCGCCGCTGTAGGGCCTGCAGCAAATCTGTTTGGAGACGCTGCCACACGTCGTGTTCGAGAGAATGGATGCGTACGGGCTCGTGCTGGAGGAAATCCATGGGGGAGGGCGGGTTAAAAATCGGCGCAGAGTTTGTAAATATCACTTTCGAACAGCGTATCAGTGAACGCGTCCTGTAGCAGCGTCTCGGCCAATGATTCGCTCAGGCCAAGCGACATCAAACTCGCTTTCTTGGTGGCGCAGTCCTCTATCGGGCTGGACCCGATCCCCATCGCCTTGACCAGGTAATTCGCCGCCGCCAAGCTCAATCTCACAGTATCCGCATGGCCTTGCGGCCTGGGCATACTCAGATCGGTCGCCATATAGTCGATAAAGCGCTCCGGCAATTTCCACTGGATGACGGCTTCACGTCCGACTTGGAGATGATCGGTGCCGAGAAATTGCTGCTCGGCCTGCGTGCTAGAGCAGCCACTTTGAAGGCACAAGTCCAATGCCTGGAGATAGCGCTCCTTGGCGTGCGTAAAGAGAAGCACCTTGCCGGTGTCGTGCATGAGGCCGGCGATGAACGCGTCGTCCTTCCCGGCTTCATGACCGAGTTCCTGGCAGATGTTGTGGCTCGCAATCGCAGTGAGCAGAGAGTGCTGCCAGATATGTTGGCGGAACAGCGGATTCTTGGTTTGCGAAAACAAGGATCGTGCAAACGCCAGCATGGCGAGCGAACGAACGATGTTGAAGCCGAGAATGCTGATGGCAAGCGGGATCGTGGTGATCATTCGACCGCGGCTGTATAAAGGCGAGTTCACGACCATCAGAACCAGCGACGCAACCCCTTGGTCGGATCGAACGAGGCGATCCAATTCACGGAAGCAATTGATCGCATCAACCTCCAGACTAATAATCCCGGAAATGATGTCGGCTTGGACCGGGATACCCTTGTAGTTGATCGCCTTATAGTCCATTCGTGACGCTTTGCCCGAAGGCATTGACACTCATTTCTTTGAAATAGGGTGACGGACCTTTACCCCGGCACTGGCTCGACAGTTAGAGCTGCTTGGTTCCCCATCTGACTCGGTTGGCCGCTTCACCATGCGGGAAGGCCCGTCGAGGACTATTGTAAAGCCTCCCTGGACGACTCAGACCCGTGATGCCGAAACTCGTCATTCGAGTCCAAAATATCTTTTTGCGGTTGTTTTATATTTTATACGATGTATATTATGTTAAGTAATATGAGGAAGTAAAAGCGGGTTGATGGCCCGCCCTTAAAGTTACTCCACCTTAATGTTGAGCTCTTTTACCAAGTTACCCCAGTAAGCGTAGTCGGTCGCAACGTCGGCCGTCAAGGTTGATCCAGGCATGCCCGTCGGCGTCAAACCGAGATCACGCAGTCGGGTTTGAATTTCGGGTGTTTTCACAATTCGGATGATCTCGGCACTGAGCTTAGCCACGATGGCGTCAGGTGTACCGGTCGGTGTGAAAATGCCATGCCAAGAGTTACCGATCACGCCATTCGTGTCCAGCGTGGCGCCAAACTCTGTCATGGTGGGCAAATCAGGCAGTGCAGGAATACGCTCCGCACCGGAGATGGCCAGTGCTTTAATTTTGCCCGCCTTGATCAGGGGAATGGCGGTGGTAGAGGCTTCAACCGACAGACTCACCACGCCGCTCATGACGTCTGGTGACGGGTTGGTTTTGTAAGGCACATGGTTAAGTTTGATCCCCAGCCGGGAGGCCCAAGCCTCCAAAGCCACATGCGGTTGCGAGCCCACGCCCAGCGAAGCGAAGTCAATTTTTCCGGGATTTTTCTTGGCGTACTCCACGAATTCCTTCATCGTGTTGTACGGTGCATTGGGCGTCGCAGTCAGGATGTGCGGCACAAGCAGAATTTGCGCAACGCCTTTGAAGTCCTTCATCGGGTTGTACTTGACGTTGGGGTACACATTGGGCGCAATCGCCATGACTGCTTTGACGCTAAAAAACAGGTTGTAGCCGTCGGCGGGTGCCAGTGCGGCGGCCTCGGCACCAATCATGCCGCCTGCGCCAGGACGGTTGTCGATCACCACAGGTTGACCCAGTGCCTGCCCTAGCAGGCTGCTGAAATACCCCCCAGTTATGTCCAAAGCCTGATCGCTGAAACGATAATCACGCAACAACTTTTCTGATATAAAAATGCGCGGAGCC
>JAYVPU010000240.1:0-17547 GCA_043757205.1 Comamonadaceae bacterium
GTCAAACAACCAACAACAAATCGGCAGTTGAGCCTGTTGTAGGGGCACGTTTTGAATCCGAGTCCAATGAAATCAAGGACTTACGTCAGTAGCTGTCGAACTCGGGCTGCCGCCGCCTTGTTGAACACCACCAATCGGTCCTGTGCGTCATAAATAGCCATCCCGGTGGGCAGGGTATCAATGGCTTCTTGCAGGTAACGGTGCGCCAATTGCGCTTGGTCACGAGAGCGCTCGCTGCGCAAAACCATGCGAATGGAGAAATAAATCAAGACCCCGGTGTTCAACAGCGTCAGCGCACTCAGCCCAGCCGTCACGCCAAGCAACAAGCTCTTTTGCATGCCCACCACGATTAGCAAGGCCACCACGCCCACCAACAAACTCAAGGCGAGCACAGCCAACACACGCCAAGCACCAGTACCTCGGGAAATTTTGGCGATGTAATTCATGGAATAGAGCCCTCCTTGAGGAAAATCGAAATCGGGCAGCAGGATCGAGCACCATAGAGCCAATTTTTCGGCAACGCCATCCCCCAAATGGGGGGTGCGCCTACAATGCCGCCATGCCCGTGCAAGCCCGAAGAGCCCTTCTCGCTACCTTTCGACCCGCCTTGTTTGACGCACTGCGCGACTATTCGCGCGCTCGGTTTTTGCAAGACCTGAGCGCCGGGGCCACGGTGGGCATCGTCGCCCTGCCGCTGGCCATGGCGTTTGCAATGGCCAGCGGACTCAAACCTGAAGCGGGCTTGTTCACCGCCATCATTGCTGGCTTTTTGATCTCCGCCCTGGGTGGCAGCCGCGTGCAAATTGGCGGGCCGGCGGGGGCTTTTATCGTGATTGTTTACGGCATCGTGGAGCGCTACGGACTGGCCAACCTGATCATCGCCACCGCCATGTCAGGCGTCCTCTTGTTCTTGCTGGGCCTGTTCAAGCTGGGCACGCTGATCCGCTTCATCCCGGTGGCCGTGGTCATAGGCTTTACCAACGGCATTGCGGTGCTGATCGGCCTGTCGCAGATCAAAGATTTTTTGGGCCTGCGTGTGAGCGTCATGCCGGCTGATTTTGTGGGCATTGTGCTGGCCTTGTCAGGGGCCTTGAACACCCTGAATCCGCACGCACTGGGTTTGGCAGGGGCTAGTCTGGCGGTCATCGTGGGCTGGCCGTTGCTCCTAACCCGCATGAAGCAAAGACAGCGCTGGCTGGCGCACCTGGCGGTCATTCCCGGCTCGGTCGTGGTGTTGGTGCTGGCCCCGATGGCCGTAGCCGCTCTGGGCTTGCAGGTGGACACCATTGGCAGCCGGTTTGGCGGTATCCCCTCCAGCCTGCCCCGTTTTGTTTGGCCGGCGTTCAGCTGGGACTCGGCTCGGTTTTTGTTAGTACCCACTCTCACGCTAACGATTCTGGGGGCTATCGAATCACTGCTGTGCGCACGCGTGGCCGACGGCATGACGGGGGGGCGTCACAACCCCAATCAGGAGCTGATGGCGCAGGGCGTGGCCAACTTTGTCACACCCTTTTTCGGCGGCATGCCCGCCACCGGCACCATGGCGCGCACCATGACCAACATCAAAAGCGGAGGCAAATCGCCCGTGGCAGGTATGGTGCACGCGGCCACCTTGCTGCTCATCATTTGGCTGGGGGCGCCGCTGGCGCAACACATCCCCCTGCCAACGCTGGCGGCCATTCTGATGTTTGTCGCCTGGAACATGGGCGAGTGGCGTGAGTTTGCCCAATTGCGCCAGTTTCGCCTGCCCTACCGCATCATCTTGCTGTTGGTGTTTTTTCTGACGGTGATGGTCGACCTCACAGTGGCGGTCGAAGTCGGTCTGCTCGCCGCCTGCCTGACCTTTATCTACCGGATTTCAAGCCTGTCACGCACAGAACAAGTGAGCCCCGCCGACCTCCCCCTGCTGGCCCAACAGTCAGGTGCCATCAACGCCTACCGGCTTTATGGTGCGCTGTTCTTCGGGGCAGTCCAATTGGTGGAGGCGATGGAGACCCAACTGCCCACCAAAGCCCTGGTGCTGGACTTGAAAAATGTCATCTACGTGGACTCGACAGGTGTCGATGCCCTGACGAGCCTGATCCACAGCTGTGAACAGAACAACACGCGCTTGATCATCTGTGGCCTACAGCACCAACCGCTGGACATGGCCCAGCGCAGCGGCCTGCTGGCCTTGATTCCGCCGCAAAACCGCTGCACCGATCTGGCCAGCGGTCTGACCGCGGCTGCGGCTTGAGTACGACTTGAAGCGCCCCGGTAAAATGTCCCAAAGAGGTTTTTTCATGACTATTTTGAATTTTTTCCGCCGTCCCGACTACAAGTCCGAAATCACCCAGTTTCTGGATCAACTCAAAACGGACAAGCCCACACTGGAAGCTGAACAACGCCAGGGGCGCGAGTTGCTGTGGGACAAACCCGTGGATCGCCAGGCCTGGGAGAGCTACCGCACGGCCGAAGTGGCGCAAAAGCCTTACGTGTACCAAACCAGCGTGGTTAGTGATTCAAAATAAGCATCAAATCGGTCTGCAAGCCTTTAAATACTAGCATGAGCAGCTACGCATTCAATAGCACTCCATGCGTGACACCGACGCTAACAACTTAACTTTATCGCCTGACGGGGCCGTTCTGACCGCCCTGCCCGAGGTGGTGGACCATGTGGCCGTGGCCCGGCTCTACGGCGAGCCGCTGTTTGCGATGCCGCAGGATTTATACATTCCGCCGGATGCGCTCGAGGTCTTTCTGGAAGCCTTTGAAGGCCCGCTGGACCTGCTGCTCTACCTGATCCGCAAGCAGAACTTCAACATTCTGGACATCCCCATGGCGGGCGTTACCCGCCAGTACCTGGTGTACGTGGAAGAAATCCGCAGCCGCAACCTGGAGCTCGCCGCCGAGTACCTGCTGATGGCGGCCATGCTGATCGAGATCAAATCGCGCATGCTGCTGCCACCCAAAAAGAAGGCCGAGGGCGAAGAAGCCGAAGACCCGCGTGCCGAGCTGGTGCGCCGCCTGCTGGAGTACGAGCAGATCAAACTGGCCGCCGCGCGTCTGAACGCCATTCCCCAGTACGGGCGCGATTTCCTCAAGGCTCAGGTGGTCATCGAGCAATCGCTGCAACCGCGCTTTCCCGACGTGCATCTGGTGGACTTGCAAGAGGCCTGGGCCGACATCCTCAAGCGCGCCAAGCTGGTGCAGCACCACAAAATCACGCGTGAGGAGCTTTCGGTGCGTGAGCACATGAGCATCGTGCTACGCCACTTGCAGGGCCGCCGTTTTGTCGAGTTTGAAAAACTCTTTGACGCCAGCAAAGGCACGCCGGTGCTGGTGGTGACCTTCATCGCCCTGCTGGAGCTCGCCAAAGAAACCCTGATCGAAATCACCCAGGCCGAGGCCTTTGCGCCGATTTACGTGCGCCTAGCTTATGCTTCTCATTGACAGTTTCCAAACACCTGCCCCGTGACCGCTTCTACCACTCTCCCCCACCAATTTGATGTTCTCATCGTCGGCAGTGGCTTAGCCGGCTTAAGCGCCGCGCTGCACCTGGCGCCCACGCACCGCGTCGCCATCCTGACCAAACGTGCCTTGAACGACGGCTCCAGCCGATGGGCTCAGGGCGGCATTGCCGCCGTCATGGGTGAAGGCGACACGATTGAGTCCCACCTACAGGACACACTGGTCGCCGGTGCCGGTCTGTGCGATGTGGAGGCCACGCGCTTTGCTGTCAGCCACGCTCCCGAGACCATTCACTGGCTAGAGCAACTCGGCGTACCTTTCTCACGAGAAGACGGCCACCTGCACCTGACCCGCGAAGGCGGCCACAGCGAACGCCGCATCGTGCACGTGACCGACGCCACCGGCGCTGCCGTGCAAGAAACCCTGCTAGCCAAGGTGCGCCAGACGCCCAACATCACGCTGTTTGAGCACCACACGCTGGTTGATCTGATCACCCCGGCCAAGCTAGCGATGGCCGCCGAACCCAATCGCTGCCTGGGCCTGTACGCGCTGGATGAAGTTACCGACCAAGTCCTCACCTTCAGCGCACCGCACACGATCTTGGCCACTGGCGGCGCGGGCAAGGTGTATCTCTACACCACCAACCCGGACACTGCCACCGGCGACGGCATTGCCGCCGCCTGGCGCGCGGGCTGCCGCGTGGGCAATATGGAGTTCATCCAGTTCCACCCGACCTGCCTGTACCACCCGCACGCCAAGTCTTTCCTCATCAGCGAAGCGGTGCGTGGCGAGGGCGGGCGTTTGTTACTTCCCGATGGCACGCGCTTCATGCCCGCGCACGATGAACGCGGCGAACTCGCGCCGCGCGACGTGGTGGCGCGCGCCATCGATTTCGAGATGAAAAAGCACGGCCTGGACTGCGTGTACCTCGACATCTCGCACCAGCCACTGGCCTTCATCCAGGAGCACTTCCCCAACATCTACGCACGCTGTCTTGAGTTTGGCATCGACATGGCCAAGCAGCCCATTCCTGTGGTGCCTGCCGCCCACTACACCTGTGGTGGCGTGGTGACCGATCTGGACGGCCACACCGATCTGCCCGGCCTGTTTGCCGTGGGAGAAACCACCTGCACCGGCCTGCACGGTGCCAACCGCCTGGCCAGCAACTCGCTGGTGGAGTGCATGGTTTTTGCGCGTGCGGCGGCCCTGGCCATTGCGCAAGAAAAGCATCCGGCTGCCCCGCCGCTGCCCACCTGGGATGCCAGCCGCGTAACCGACGCCGACGAAGCCGTGGTGATCTCGCACAACTGGGACGAACTGCGCCGCTTCATGTGGGACTACGTCGGCATCGTGCGCACCAACAAACGGCTAGAGCGCGCAGCCCACCGCATTGCGCTGCTGCAAGCGGAAATCCAAGAGTTCTACGCCCAGTTCCATGTCTCGCGTGACTTGCTTGAGCTGCGCAACCTGGTACAGGTGGCCGACCTGATCGTGCGCAGCGCACAATCCCGCCATGAGAGTCGTGGCCTGCACTTCAGCCGCGACTACCCGCAAACCGACGCCATTGCCGAACCCACCATCCTGGTGCCCAAGGCCTGACCCATTACAGACCGACAGAAAGAGAGCCTGCCATGCTGCGCACCCTGCTCAAATCCAAAATTCATCGCGTCGCCGTGACCGACTGTGAACTGCACTACGAAGGTTCGTGCGCCATAGACGAAGACCTGCTGGACGCGGCTGGTCTGGTCGAGAACGAACAAATCCACATCTGGAACATCAACAACGGCGAACGCTTCGTCACCTACGCCATTCGCGGCGCACGGGGCACAGGCATCATCTCCGTCAACGGTTCAGCGGCACGACGCGCAGCAGTGGGCGACCTGATCATCATCGCGGCCTTTGCCCAAGTGCCAGAACCCCAGGTGGCCGCGTTTGTGCCCCAGTTGGTTTTTGTGGACAATAACAACCGCATCAAAGCGCAGCGCAACCACATCCCCGTCCAGGCGGCGCATCAGTCAGCGCCAACCGAGCACCTCGGGGGCGACAGCGCCTGAAGCGATTCAAGGAAAAATTAATGAACACCCTGCAAGAACAAACTATCACCCTGCACCGCCTGCGCCCTGCAGCCACCCCAAACTGTGCCTCCGCCAAGGCCACAGAAAAAATCGAACGTTGGAGTGTGGACGCCATTGAAGCGCTATTCCAACTGCCCTTTCCCGAATTGCTGTTCCGCGCGCAAACCGTGCACCGCGAGCACTTCAACCCCACGCAGGTCGAATTCGCCACGCTGCTGTCCATCAAAACCGGCGGCTGCCCGGAAGACTGCGGCTACTGCCCGCAGGCCGCCCGCTACAGCACCGGTGTGGAGGCCTCCAAAATGATGGCGCTGGACCAGGTGCTGTTCGCTGCCAAACGCGCGCAAGAAGCCGGGGCCACGCGCTTTTGCATGGGCGCGGCCTGGCGCACGCCCAAAGACCGTGACATCGAAAAAGTGGCCGAGCTGGTCAGCGCCGTCAAGGGCCTGGGCCTGGAAACCTGCGCCACCTTGGGCATGCTCAATGAGGGTCACGCCGAACAACTGCGCGATGCGGGCTTGGACTACTACAACCACAACCTGGACACCGCGCCCGACTTTTACGGCGACGTCATCACCACGCGTGACTACCAAGACCGCCTGGACACGCTGGCGCGCGTGCGCCATGCGGGCGTGAAGGTGTGCAGCGGCGGCATCGTCGGCATGGGCGAGAGCCACCGCCAGCGCGCGGGCCTAATCGCCGAACTGGCCAACCTGAGCCCCTACCCCGAGTCCGTGCCCATCAACAACCTGGTGCGCGTGGAAGGCACGCCACTGGCCGACACAGCACCGCTGGACCCGTTTGAGTTTGTGCGCACCATCGCCGTGGCCCGCATCACCATGCCCAAGGCGCGTGTGCGACTCTCAGCCGGTCGTCAAGACATGGGCGACGCCATTCAGGCCCTGTGTTTTCTGGCCGGTGCCAACTCCATTTTCTATGGCGATAAACTGCTCACCACCGGCAACCCCGACACCCAGGCCGACCTGGACTTGCTGGCGCGCCTGGGCATGCAGCGCGGCGCACCTGAAATGGTTTAACGATTTATTGGGAGCCCAGCATGACCTCCGCCTCGCCCAACAACGCCAGCCCCTACGGCACCTTGCCCCCCGCCAGCAGCCCATCCACGCGCAAGCCCGTGAGCCTGCCGCGCCTGCACGAGATGCACGCCCGCGGCGAGAAGATCACCATGCTCACCGCCTATGACGCCACCTTTGCCGCCGTGGCCGATGCAGCGGGCGTCGAGACACTGCTGGTAGGTGACTCACTAGGTATGGTGTGCCAGGGCTTGAGCAGCACGGTCGGCGTGACGCTAGAGACCATGCGCTACCACGTGGAGAGCGTGCACCGAGGCGTGCAACGCGTGCAAGGCACGGCCTGGATCATTGGCGATCTGCCCTATGGCAGCTACCACGAATCCAAAGAACAGGCCTTTCGCAGTGCTGCCGTACTCATTCAGGCCGGGGCCCACATGGTCAAGTTAGAGGGCGGTGGCTGGACGGCCGATACGGTGCATTTTCTGGTGGAGCGCGGCATTCCCGTCTGCGCGCACCTGGGGCTCACACCCCAATCCGTGCACGCTCTGGGCGGCTACCGGGTGCAGGGCAAGACCGAAGCATCCGCCGCGCAGCTCAAGCGCGATGCGCTGGAACTGCAAGACGCCGGGGCCACGCTGCTGGTCTTGGAGATGGTGCCTGCGGCCCTGTCTGCCGAGGTCACGCGCGCCCTGCCGCAATGCGCCACCATCGGCATCGGTGCCGGGGTGGACACCGCTGGCCAAGTGTTGGTGCTGCACGACATGCTGGGCGTGAACCTAGGCAAGAACGCAAAATTTGTGCGCAACTTCATGGCAGACGCAGGCAGCGTGCGCGGGGCCATGGAGGCCTATGTGCGCGCCGTGAAAGACGGGAGCTTTCCCGTCAATGCTGAACACTCCTGGTGAACATGATCGTCGTTCACACCCTTGCCGATCTGCGCGCTCATCTGGCCCAGTACAAACACCCCGCCCTCGTGCCCACCATGGGCAATCTGCACGAGGGCCATCTGGCCCTCGTGCGTCAGGCCCAACCCCTGGGTGATGTGACCATCGCCAGCATCTTCGTCAACCGCTTGCAGTTCGCCCCGCACGAAGACTTTGACACCTACCCGCGCACACTTCAAGCCGACTGCGCCAAGCTCGAATCTGCCGGGTGCGATGTGGTGTTTGCCCCCAGTGAAAAAGAGTTCTACCCCGAGCCTCAAAGCTTCAAAGTGCAGCCCCCACCCGAACTGGCCGACATTCTGGAAGGCCACTTTCGCCCCGGATTTTTCACAGGCGTGTGCACCGTGGTGCTCAAACTGTTCAACGCCGTCTTCTCCGAAGCCCAAGGCAGCCGCGTGGCCGTCTTCGGCAAGAAGGATTACCAGCAGCAAATGGTCATCCGCCGCATGGTGCAGCAATTGGCTCTGCCCATTGACATCGTCACCGGCGATACCCTGCGCGCACCCGATGGTCTGGCGCTGTCCTCACGTAACGGCTACTTGAGTGCAGACGAACGCGCAGAAGCCGTGCAGCTCTCAATGGCGCTCAAAGCCATGGCCGCGTCCCTACACAAGGGTGAGAAAGACATCGCCGCCCTGGAAGCCCGCGCCATGCAGACGATTGCTGATCGCGGCTGGCAACCCGATTACCTGACCGTGCGCCGCCGCCATGACTTACAAGCCCCACAGACAGGCGATTTTGGTGGTGGAGCTTTGGTCGTTCTGGGTGCCGCGCGGCTGGGTAAGACGCGCTTGATTGACAACCTGGAGGTGTGAGCACCCAGGTCTGTTGATCTCGACATTAAGTCGTTCTCAATCCGCCTTAAACCCCGTCGCCGCCACGGCCTTGCCCCAGGACACCGTGTCCGCCGCGATGATGCGGGCGAACTCTTCACGGGTCGTGCCGGTGGCGCGGAAACCCGCGTCTTCCAGCTTCGTTTTGCCTTCAGGTGACTTCACGATTTTTTGAATATCGGCGCTCAGTTTGACCAAGATATCTGAGGGCACTTTGGCTGGAGCCACCACACCAAACCAGGACGAAAACTCCAGATTGCTGTAGCCCTGCTCTTTGATGGTGGGCACATCAGGCAAGGCCGTGGTGCGTGTGGCACCAGTGCTGCCCAAAGCGAACAACTTACCCGCCTTCACGTTCGGTGCAGCCAGGCCGACGCTGGCGAAGACGCCTTGCACGTCGCCACTGAACAGCCCGCCCAAAGCATCGGCCGTGGTTTTGTAGTGGATGGGTTCGGGCTTGAGCTTGACCGCGTCACCAAACATGAAGGCACCGAAATGGCCGGGCGTTCCCGCGCCAAAGGTGGCCATGAACAAGCCTTTTTGTTGCTGTGTCCAGGTGACAAATTCTTTGACATTTTTGGCGGGTACTTTTTGCGGATTGACCAGCAAAACAAAGTCTGCGCTGACGACTTGGCTGACAGGCTCGAAGTCTTTCACCGGGTCATAGGGCAGCTTGTTATAGGTGCTGGGCGCAATGCTCAATTGCCCGGTCTCACCCAGCATCAGGGTGTAGCCGTCCGGCGTGGCACGCGCCGCTTCGCTGGCGGCAATCAGCCCGCCCGCGCCGGGTTTGTTGTCCACAATCACGCCCACATTGCCCCAGCTCTCCGACAACTTTTGGGCCAGGATGCGGGCCACGATGTCCGGCCCCGTGCCGGCGGGAAAGCCAACGATCAATCGAACGGGACGCACTGGGTAATTGGTCTGCGCTTGCACGCCGCCCGCCCAGGCGGCCACGGCCAAGCCGACCCCCATCGTCAAGACGCGACGTGACAACAAGGCGGTGCTTGAGGCTATGGCTTTTTTCATGATCGAGGTCTCCTGAGTGAGTTGTTGCTGTTGAGAAATGATGAAAGGTGGGCCGACTCAGGCCACTTCGTAAAAGCGCATCACGACCTGGTCCGGCAGCCGTGCACCGGTGCCGACAAACAGGCGCTCGCTGATCCAGGCCAAGGCAGAAGAAGCTGTTTCAAAACTCGGGCTACAGCGAAAGTACACCAAGGCAGGATCAACCACCTCACCGCGAACCAGCTTGGCCATGACCTCCGGTGAGGCGGTGCGCACCGCGCGGTTTTGCACGTAAATCAGATCGCCACCATCGACCTCCACCACATAGCGCGCGTCCAGCTCGGCCATGCGCTCGTTGATGATCAATTGAAAGTCGGCACCACCAGCCAAGACCCTGCCCGTCCAGCCTTGGCCCTGCACCGTACCACCCAATATCGGAATCAGGCGGCGCATGCCATGCAGGGTCTGTCCAACCTCTTGGGGCTTGTCCACTTGCACCGACAAATCGGCGAAGAAATTCAACTGGGGCACGGTCAGATTGAGCATGACCGCTAGGGTATCAACATTGTTCTACTCGCCATCACGCCAATGAAACTTGTGCATGACACGGTGCACGATGGGCGTGAACACGATGGCCACGGTGATCAGGAAAACCAAGCCGGCGTACAGGGCATACAGACCTGCAAACAACTTGCCTGCATCCGTCTTGGGGGCATCCACCGGCCCCATGCCGCCGAGCAGCATGGCGGAGTTCAAGAAGGCATCCCTCCAGGGCAATTTCTCAAAGTGGGCATAGCCGAGCATGCCCAGGCCCAGTGAACCCAACAGCAGCCCTGCGGCGAGCGCAATGTGAGCGGCCAAGCGCCGCGCGAAGACGGCGCGGGGCAGCGGCGGGGTGGACTTTTTTTCGTACATATCAGGGACGACGCGCCAGCACCTCAAGCTGAGGCCGCTCGCCACTGGCTTTGCCGGTGATGGGGGGCTTGGGCAGGCGGGTTTCGCCCGTCTCGATGACAAAGTGATGGTCCAGCGAGTACCAGGGGCCGGTGACATCCGCATCGAACGCGGCCTCACCCTGATGCAAAACGTACTGGCCAATCAGCGCCTGCGTGACGCCAAACTGCACATCGGTGTCGAGGTGCGGGTCGTCGCTGGAATAGACCTGCGAGAACTGGGTCTTGAACCCCTCTTGGTAGATCATGAAGTGGATGTGCGCGGGCCGCATATTGTGGCGGCCCTGCGCACGCAGCAAGGTACCCACCGGGCCACTGAGCGGGAGCGGGTAACCCGCAGGCTTGATGCTGCGAAAGGCGATATGGCCTTGCGCGTCGGTGGTGAACTGGCCGCGCAAATTCATGTCGGCCTGGGCCGGATCCTGGTTCTCATAAAAACCTTCGCTGCTGGCGTGCCAAATGTCCACTTTGGCTCCCACCACCGGGTGGCCTTGTTTGTCACGCACCCAGGCGTTCACGAAGATCGGCGGTTCGTTGTGGTGCGTGAGCGCAATGTTGGCCCCGTTAGCGTAGGCCGGTGAGTCCATGCGCCAGAACGGTCCCATCAGATTGGCGGTGGTTTCGGTCTGACCCTGGTCGCCATTGTTCAGCAAACAGACCAGCGCTGACAAGCCAACCGAGCCACAGGCCAGCACCACTTCGTTGTGCGACTCGGTGGTGAGCTGCCCGAGCTTGGCGATGAGGCCGCAGGCCTGTTGAAACTCGACCTCGCTTAACCGTGCCTCACGCGCAAAATCGTGCAAGTGGCGCACGGCGGCGGACATGATCTCGCGAAAGCGTGGGTTCTCGGCGCGTTGCAACTCCGCCAACACAGCGGCGGTCACGTCTTGCTGGTTTTTGATGATCATCAGGCGGCTCCGATGTGGGGTACCAAACCCGCGACCGGCTGACCCGCCTTGAGCGCTGCCGTGAAGGCCAACATGCGGTCAATCGGCAAACGCGCGCGCAGGCCCAGGGCTGGGTTCACATGGATTTCGTTCGTGCCGGTCTCCAGCACATGGGCCACACCGGCCAATCCGTTCATGGCCATCCACGGGCAGTGCGCGCAGCTCTTGCAGGTGGCGCTATTGCCTGAGGTGGGGGCCTCGATGAATATCTTGCCGGGGTTGAGGGTGCGCAGCTTGTGCATCATGCCGCTGTCGGTGGCGACGATGAACTCGGGGGCATTCATCTCTTTGGCGGCCTTGAGAATGGCCGAGGTGGAACCGACGGCATCGGCCAGGGCGACCACATCGGTCGGTGACTCAGGGTGCACCAGTACCTTGGCGCGCGGGTGCTCCTTCATCAAGGCTTGCAACTCAAAGGCTTTGAACTCGTCGTGCACGATGCAGGCGCCGTTCCACATCACCATGTCGGCCCCAGTCTCGCGCTGGATGTAGCTGCCCAAGTGCTTGTCGGGAGCCCAAAGAATTTTTTGACCCTGGTCTTTGAGGGCGCGCACGATGTCGAGCGCGCAACTCGATGTGACCAACCAATCGGCGCGCGCCTTCACTGCCGCACTGGTGTTGGCATAGACCACCACGGTGCGATCCGGGTGAGCATCGCAAAAGGCGCTGAATTCATTAATCGGGCAGCCCAGATCGAGCGAGCAAGTGGCGTCTAGGTCGGGCATGAGAACGCGCTTTTCGGGCGAAAGAATCTTGGAAGTCTCGCCCATGAAGCGCACGCCCGAGACCACCAGGGTCTGCGCTGCGTGGTCACGCCCGAAGCGCGCCATCTCCAGCGAGTCACTCACCAAGCCACCGGTTTCCTCGGCCAGGTCTTGCAGGTCCGGGTGCACGTAGAAGTGCGAGACCATGACCGCGTTTTTTTCTTTCAGCAGACGGCGGATTTTGTCTTTCAGCGCCGCGCGCTCTTTGGGGCCGGGCTCGACCGACACGCGGGCCCAGGCGTGGCGGGTTTCGCAGGTGGAACCCGTCAGATCGGTCTGCGGGTGCGGCTGCTCGAATTCAACGTCAATAAGCGACATGGTGGCCTTTTAATCAGTTGAGGACAGAGCAAAGTTCGCTGCGCGTAACGCTTGGTCTGTCCCGCAAGGTCTCAGGAAAAACGCATGGAGAAATCAACCGCCTTGATGTCCTTGGTCAGCGCACCGATGGAGATGCGATCCACGCCGGTGGCGGCAATATCGCGCACCGTGTCCCGATTGACCCCGCCCGACACTTCCAGTATGGCCCGGCCTGCGTTCAGGCGCACGGCTTCGCGCATGTCAGGCAGTCTGAAGTTGTCCAGCAAGATCATGCGAGCCCCGGCGTCCAAGGCCTCTTGCAGTTGGCTCAGGGTTTCCACTTCAATCTCCACAAAACTCGCGTCGGGCGCGACCTGAGCCACGCGCTGCAACACGGCCTGGATGCCACCGGCAGCGGCAATGTGGTTTTCTTTGATCAGCACGGCGTCATACAGGCCGATGCGGTGGTTGGTGCCACCCCCAACACGCACGGCGTATTTTTGCGCCAAACGCAAGCCCGGCAGGGTTTTGCGAGTATCGACAATCTGCGCTTTGCTACCGGGCACGCTGTTGACCATCTGCACAAAGCCCGCGGTGTGCGTGGCCACAGCGCTCAGCAGTTGCAAAAAGTTGAGCAGGGTGCGCTCGGCGGTGAGCAGGGCGCGGGCCGAGCCTTGCAGGGTCATCACCACCTGATCGGGCTGGCAATGCTGGCCCTCAGCCACCTGCCATTCAAGGCGGGCCTCAGGTGCGACTTGCTGCAAGCTCGCTTGCACCCAGGTCGCGCCACAGATGACCGCCGCTTCACGCGCCACGATGCGGGCGCTGGCTTGGCGCGTGGGGTCAATCAGGGCGGCGGTGAGGTCGCCGCTGCCCACGTCCTCGGCCAAGGCGCGGGCGGCGTCGGCATGGGCCAACGCAATCAAAGAAGCTTCAGAAAAATCAAAGTGTGAGGTCATGGTTAAAACCGGATTACATGAAACGATCCAGAATTTTCCGGCTGTCTTTGTCCAGCTTTTCCAGATCACGGATTAAAAAATGGATGCCGTGCGAGTCGCTCACCAGCAGGGTCTGCCCGGCCAGACGACGAATGTCTTCGTCCCCGCGCAACACAAACTGCGTGTCGCCTCGGTCGGTTTTGACGACCCAGGTGCAGGGCGTTGAAAAGCTGGAAACGCTCACGATGGTCTGGATTTCAGGCATGAACTCGCGCGACTCCAGCGCGTCGCGGATCAGGCCTTGCGCGGGTTGGGGCACGTCGCTCAAGGCGTCGAGCCAGACCGCCTCATGGCCATCGGCGTCCATCAGCGCGATGCCTTGTTCGGGTGACTGCACGGGAAAGGCGCGCACTGGCACCACACCCTGCACCACACGACCGTCGGGCTGGGTGAGGATCAGTTGGCCAAAGGAGTTGCGCGTCAGCTCAAATGCCGCGGGTGTCATGCGAGTGCTCATTGCGGGGGTTTTTGCGTTCTTTGACATCGTCCATATCTTGGTCGATATTGCGGGCTTGCGCTTGGTACAGGTTGTAGTAAGCGCCCTGGCGCTCCATCAGCACATCATGCGTGCCTTCTTCCACCACTTGACCTCGATCCAGCACCACCAGTCGGTCGGCACGGTGCAAGGTGGACAGGCGGTGGGCAATGGCGATGGTGGTGCGGCCTTTGACGAGGTTCTCCAGCGCTTTTTGGATTTCTTTCTCGGTCTCGGAGTCCACCGACGCGGTGGCCTCGTCCAAAATCAAAATGCGCGGGTCGATCAGCAGCGCACGCGCAATCGAGATGCGCTGGCGCTCACCACCCGACAAGCCTTGGCCGCGCTCGCCCACCATCGAGTCGTAGGCCTGTGGCATGCGCAGGATAAACTCGTGCGCATGGGCGGCACGGGCTGCGGCCATGATGGCTTCACGGCTGGCATCGGGTTGACCGTAGGCGATGTTTTCGGCAATCGTGCCGAAGAACAAAAATGGCTCTTGCAACACCAGCCCAATGTTGCGCCGGTAGTCGGCAATCGGGAACGAGCGAATGTCCACTCCGTCCACGCGGATGGATCCCTCCGTCACGTCATAAAAGCGACAAATCAAATTGACCAGCGTGCTTTTACCCGAGCCGCTGTGGCCCACCAGGCCAATCATCTGGCCGGGCTCGATGTTCAGGTTGATGCCTCGGTTGACCTCGCGGTTGCCGTAGCGAAAGCCCACATCGCGCACCTCAATGCGGCCCTCTACCTTGCCCAGTTTGACGGGTTTGGTGGGCTCGGGCACGCTGGAGACGTGGTCCAGAATGTCAAAAATTCGCTTGGCGGCCGAGGCTGATTTCTCTGTCCACGAAACGATGCGGCTCATGGAATCGAGTCGCCCATAAAAACGGCTGATGTAGGCCAGAAAGGCCGTGAGCACGCCCACGCTGATGTCGCCCTTGGAAATCAGCCAGACCCCAAACGCCCACACCACCAACAAACCCACTTCGGTGAGGAAGGAAATGCTGGGCGAGAACAGCGACCAGATTTTATTGATGCGGTCGTTGACGATCAGGTTGTGACGGTTGGCCTCCTTGAAGCGGGCCGACTCGCGACGCTCCTGCGCAAACGCCTTGACCACGCGCACGCCGGGGATGGTGTCGGCCAGCACACTGGTGACTTCAGACCAGACCCGGTCGATCTTCTCAAACCCGGTTTGCAGGCGAAAGCGCACGGCGTGGATCATCCACACAATGAAAGGCAGCGGCACCAGGGTGACCAGCGCCAACCAAGGGTTGATGGAGAACAGAATGGCCGCGGTCATGATCAACATCAGCACGTCGGTGGCGAAGTCCAGCAGGTGCAAAGACAAAAACACGCAGATGCGGTCACTTTCGCTGCCAATGCGCGACATCAAATCGCCGGTTCGTTTGCCGCCAAAATATTCCAAAGAAAGGTGCAGCATGTGGTCGTAGGTGGCGGTGCGCAAATCAGCCCCAATGCGCTCCGACACCAAGGCCAGAATATAGGTCTTGGCCCAGGTCAGCCCCCAAGCCACCAGGGCCGAACCAAACAGACCCGAGAGGTACAGGGCCACCAGGGCGGGATCAATTTTCTGACCGTTTTGGTAGGGGATCAGCACCTCGTCCATCAAGGGCATGGTGAGGTAAGGGGCCACCAAACTGGCCGCCGTGCCCAGCAGGGTGAGCACAAAGCCAGCCAGCAACTGGCCTTTGTAGGGGCGGGCAAAACGCCACAGTCGCAGCAAATTTCCCGTGGAGGGCGGCGTGTGCAGCACCTTGGCACACACTGGGCACTCATCTTCATCCGGCTCCAGCGGTGCTTTGCAACTGGGGCAAAAAAGGCCTTGTGCCAACACCACCGGTTGGCCGCTGATGTGGCTGGTCGAATGCAGCCGGAACTGCTCCAACAGGCGGATGGCAAACAGGTTTTGACCCAGCGTAAAGCGCCAACTGGCCAACAAGCTCTGGGTATCGCGCAACTCCAGGTGGCCCACACCCGCGTGGTCGTGGTGCAGCAAGACCATTTCAGCCTGGAATCCCCAGGCGCGCCAAGTGCTCTCGCCGGGTGCGCGGCTGAGCAAGCGACGATCTGTGACCACGACCAGCCCTTTGAGAAATCTAAGTTTTCCGTCGAGGTCAACCTCCAACACGGCTTGAACGTTTTCCAAGGGCTCGAGCTGTGTTTGAATCTCCGGGTGCCAATCGGTCGGAATATCGTTGAGAATTGAGCTCTCAGGCACTGCGATTGCGTTATTCATGAAGTCCAGAGGATTCGGTTCGGGGTCAGACCTGTTTAGAGACATGACAAAGAAAAATATTCAATTCCTGCGGGTAACTTACCTGCCTGGCCCCAACATCTGGACCTACCGCTCTGTGATTGAGGCTTGGGTGGACATTGGGAATCTGGAAGATCATCCCTCCAACACCATCCCCGGATTTTACGAGCGTTTAACGGCGCTGTTGCCGAGCTTGGCCGAACACCGCTGCGGCGTGGGCGCGCCCGGCGGTTTTCTAGAGCGTTTGCGCGATGGCACCTGGGCCGCTCATATTCTGGAGCACGTGGTATTGGAGCTGCAAAGCCTGGCGGGTATGCCCACCGGTTTTGGCAAAGCCCGCGAGACGCACCAACGTGGGGTTTACAAGGTGGCTTTTCGCACCCGTGAAGAGCAGGTAGGCCGTGCGGCGCTTGATGCCGGTCGGGTGCTGCTGCTGGACGCGATGGAAGATCGCCCGCATGACGTTGCGGACACCGTGGCCCGCTTGCGTGAGTTGGTGGACACGCGCTGCCTGGGCCCGAGCACCGCGCACATTGTGGAAGCCGCCACCGAGCGCCGCATTCCCCACATTCGCCTGACCGACGGCAACTTGGTGCAACTGGGCCACGGCATCAACCAGCGCCGCATCTGGACGGCCGTGACCGACCAGACCAGCGCCATCTCCGAATCTATCGCCAGCGACAAACACCTGACCAAAAGCCTGCTGCAATCGTGCGGCGTGCCTGTGCCCGAGGGCGAGGAAGTGGGCAGTGCCGCCCAGGCCTGGGAAACAGCGCAAGACATCGGCTTGCCGGTCGTCGTCAAACCCACCGACGCCAACCACGGCCGAGGCGTCTTCACCGATCTGTCCACCCAGGCCGATATCGAGCAAGCCTATGCAGCGGCGCGAGAAGAAGGCAGCGGCGTTCTGGTTGAAAAATTCATTCGAGGCAACGCCCACCGTCTGCTGGTGGTGGGCCGCAAAGTAGTGGCTGCTACGCGCGGCAAGACCTTGACCGTCACCGGTGATGGGGTGCATAGCGTGCGCCAACTGATTGAAGCCCAAATCAACAGCGACCCGCGTTGCGGCAGCGAGGAAGCGTTCCCGCTCGAGCCCGTCATCCTTGAAAACGAGCCCGTCACGCAACTGGAGTTGAGCCGACAAGGCTTGAGCCCTGATTCGATCCCGGCAGCCGATCAGCTTGTGCTGATCAAACGCAATGGGGACCTGGCCTACGACGTGACCGACCAGGTTCACCCCGAGGTGGCCGCTGCAGCCGCATTGGCGGCCCGAGTGGTCGGGCTGGACATTGCCGGGATTGACCTGGTGGTTGAGGACATTTCACGCCCCCTCAAGTCGCAGGGTGGTGCCATCATCGAGGTCAATGCCGGACCAGGCCTGCTCATGCACCTCAAGCCTGCCGAGGGCCAGCCGCGACCCGTGGGCGCGGCGATTGTCGAACACCTGTTTCCCGACGCGAGCGAAGGACGCATCCCTGTGGTGGG
>JAYVPU010000241.1:0-17524 GCA_043757205.1 Comamonadaceae bacterium
CACCCCCAACACATGCACCTCAAACGTCACCGGCTGGCTGGCCAGCGGGTGGTTGAAGTCAAACAACACGCCACCGTCTTCACGCTCTTGCAGCACCACGCCCGCAAACTGGCCCTGGCCGTCAGGCGTGGGGAACTGCACCACGTCGCCAATGCGGTACTCCTCATGCGGGTCGCCCATCTGGGTCAGAACCTTGCGCGCCAGCCACTGCTGCATGTCGGGGTTGCGCTGGCCATAGGCAGCACCGGCGGGCAGGGTGAAAGTCTGGCGGTCGCCCTCCTCCATGCCCACCAAACACTGTTCCACGGCCGGTGCCAACTCGCTGTGACCCAGCGTCAAAGTAGCGGGCTTGCCCTCAAAGGTATTGATGATGTCCCCCGCTGGCCCGGCCAGCCGGTAGTGCAGGGTGAGAAAGGAGTCCGCTTGGACGCGGGGGAGGATGGATGGCATAAAACTCTAACAATCGGTTGGGGACAGAACTAAAGGTCTGTCCCGCAGGGAATAGACTCCCCTCCATTGTAGAAACCTTGCCTGACCCACGTTTCATGCCCCTCAAAGACCTGCCCCCCGACGCCCGCCCGCGTGAGAAGCTGCTGGCCCGTGGCCCCGCCGCCCTGAGTGACGCCGAGTTGCTGGCTCTGCTGCTGCGCACCGGCATCCAAGGCAAGGGCGTGTTGCAGATGGCCGATGAGCTGCTGCACCTGAAAATCAACGACTCTGGCGACGCGGGCTTTGACGGCATTGCCGGCCTGCTGCACGCCACGGCCGACGACCTCAAGCGCGTCAAGGGCCTGGGCCCGGCCAAGCGCGCCGAGATCGTGGCCGTGCTGGAGCTGGCACGCCGCGCCATGGCCCAGCAGCTCAGCGAACGCGCCGCCTTTGACAGCCCCGAGGCCGTCAAGCACTACATTCAATTGCACTTGAGTTCAAAAAAGCATGAGGTGTTTGCCGTGCTGTTCCTGGACGCCCAGCACCGCTTGCTGGGGCTGGAGGAGATGTTTCGCGGCACACTCACGCAGAGCAGCGTGTACCCGCGTGAAGTGGTGCTGCGCGCCCTGCACCACCACGCCGCCGCCGTGGTGTTGGCGCACAACCACCCCAGTGGCTCGGTCGAGCCCTCACGCGCGGATGAGGCGCTGACGCAGACCCTCAAGGCCGCGCTGGGCCTGATTGACGTGCGCGTGCTGGACCATGTGATCGTGGGCGCAGGCCAGGCCTTGTCCATGGCCGAGCGGGGGCTGATGTGAGCCCCGTCAAAGGCGTCAAGATCAATGCGCTGGCCGACCTCAAACAAGTTAAGCGCGCCATCGAAGCCCAGGCCAAGGCGCAAGCTGAACTTGCCGCAGTGCAAGCTTTAAAGCAACGCCAGTCCAGCACCGACAAAGACCTCTTCATCAAGGCGGCTGGCATCGTGCAGCCCATAGTAGACAAGCACAAGGAGCTCCTGAAAAAAGAGCAAGCCAAACCGCACCCCATTCAAAGACAACGTGATGAGGAGGCCGTGCTGCGCGAATCTTTGAGTGACGAGTTTGACGCCACCACCCTGCTGTCCACCGACGCGGATTTGAGCTACACCCGCCCCGGCATCGGCCCCGATGTGGCGCGCAAGCTGCGCCTGGGTCACTGGGCGATTCAAGCCGAAGTGGATCTGCACGGCCTGCGAATCGAAGCCGCGCGCAACGCCCTGGGTCGCTTCATCCGCGAAGCCCAAAAACAAGGCCTGCGCTGCGTGCGCGTGGTGCACGGCAAGGGCCTGGGCTCACCCGGAAAAACACCCGTACTCAAAACCCGCGTGCTCAGTTGGCTGGTACAAAAGAACGAGGTGCTGGCCTATGTTCAGGCCAAGCCCGCACAAGGCGGCGCGGGCGCGTTGGTGGTGCTGTTGCAGCCTGGCAGCTGACGCACGGAAATCAAACAGACAAATACGCATCCCATTCATCAACTGCATTTCTCAAGCTTGATCTGGCGGCCCCGAGTTCGACAGTGCATGAAATTGTTCAACCCAGTTCGGGAATTCCTCAGCCGGCATCGGCCTGGCGATAAAGTAGCCTTGGGCAATATCGCAACCCAATGCAACGAGTTGATTCCACTGCTCCTGAGTTTCAATACCCTCGGCCACCACCATGAATCCGAGGTCATGAGCCAAGTCGATGGTGGATCGTACGATCACCGATGAATCCTTGCTGATCGTCATATCACTAACAAAGGATTGATCGATTTTGATGTAATCCACCGGCAGCTTCTGTAGATAGCTGAGCGAGGAATAACCGGTGCCGAAGTCGTCGATGTAGAGCGGAATACCTTGATCACTCAGACTGCGAAGGACTTGCAGTGAAAATTCGGCGTCGTCCATCACCATGCTCTCGGTGATTTCCAATTCGAGCAAGCCCGCGGCAACACCCCAGATGGCCTGCAATTGGCGAATATTCTCCACCAGGTTTTCATCGCGCAGGTTACGTGCAGAGAGGTTAATGGCAATGGGCAGTGCGCAGCCTTGGCGCGCCCAGCCATGGTTCAAACGCAAGCCTGCCGTGATCACCCATTCCGTGAGTGCTTTGATAAGCCCGGTGTTTTCGGCAAGGCTGATGAACTCACCGGGGGGTATCAACCCCCGCTTGGCGTGCTTCCAGCGGACCAGCCCTTCGGCACCACAAACTCGGCCGGTGGCGAACTCCACTTTGGGTTGCAGATAAAGCAACAGATCGCCATTCTCAATCGCACGCCGCAACTCCACGGCCATGATCAGATGGCCCGATTGGATCTGGTTCTTGACCATATCAAAGATGACATACCTCGCATCTTTTTTCTTCGCCAGGTGCAAGGCGATGCCCATGTGCCGAAACAGATCGTGCGGTGTCGAACCATGCTCAGGAAACAGGACGATGCCAAATTTCGCCGACATCTCGAGCGGAATGTCGGCAATCTGGAACGGGTGCGATAACGCGTCATCCAGGCGCTGCACCAGTGTCATGGCGGCGTTGATGCTGCTGTCGGGCAAAAGGATGGCGAATTCGTCACCGCGCAGACGCGCAACCTTGGCGAACTCAGGGACGACGGCACTCAATCGTGCTCCAAATTCCCGTAGTAGTTGATCGCCGTGGATGAAACCCAGGACATCATTGATCTCGCTCAGTCGTTCGATATTGGTTTGCAGCACGGTGAATGACTGGTTGCATCGCTTGCCGGTGTCGATGGCCGTCACTAGAAATTCGGTGAACTGCGCTTCGTTCGGCAGTCCCGTGAGGGCATCGTAGCGTGTCAGGCGGTCTATTTTCTCCTGGAATTCTTGCTGCTCGATGCGTGTTCGCAAAGTAGCGACGCCAAAAGCCAAATCGTCAGCCGACTCGGTGAGCAACATGACTTCATCCACGTTGAAAGTGTTTGGATCGGCGTCCCAAATGACGAGCGCCCCGAAGACCTCGCCGCCGATACGCAGCGGGCAGGCGATACCGCATGCCATACCGTCCAGATGTGCTCGCCAGGGTGCAAAATTCGGATCGACGTGCATGTCCCGGGCCACAACCGTCTTCCCTGTGCGGATTGCCAAGCTGACTGCACTGCGACCCTGCTCATCATCAACATCACTGACGTTGAGTAAGCTCAGGGCAGCAAGGCCACCTGGGTGGCCTTGCTCAGCCATGGGCCGCAGCGGTCTGGATTCGTCTTCATTTCGGTACCACACCTCGGTCCTATCGTAGCCTCCAGTGGTCACGATGACATGGCACATGCTTTCGAGCAGCTCATGCTCATGGGTCGAGCGCAGCATGGCGCGGTTACCCTCGCTCAAGGTTTTGAGTGCGCGACTCACATTATTCAGTTCGTGCACACGACGTTCGAGTTCGGCATTGAGCAGCTGGATTTTTTTCTCGGCTTGTTTTCGCTCAGTAATCTCCGTTCCCAGAAGATAGTAGCCAACCACCCTGCCCTGTGCGTCATGTTTGGGCCTGTAGTTAATGGCCTGCCAGACCCCGGGGGGAAGCTGCCGGCCGTAGCTTTGCGGCTCTCCCTGCAATGCCTTGGCGATCAACGGGGCAGCGATTGCATACTGCTCATCGCCCAGAATTTCACGTACCGTACATCCCGTGATATCGGCGACCCCAGACGCGCAGTGCTCGCGGTACTGATCGTTGACATAAACGTAGCGCTGCCTTGCATCAACGTAGGCGATCACCGCACACGCTACCCGCTTTACCCCTGGGAACTGGCTGGTTTTACGCCTCACTTTACACTAATTTTTGGCATTCTTCTTACTGACAAACCGTGGTTCACTATCCAGTCTGCTGTCTGAAAAAACGAGTCCGGCAAGCGGGTGCGCAAGGCGACGTCCACACCCGTGTCGCCCATGGTCTGGTCCATGCAGGCCAGCCACTGGTCGCGCTCCTGGATGCCAATATTGAAGGGCATGTGGCGGGCGCGAAGGCGTGGGTGGCCAAATTGCTCGGTGTAGTGCTGCGGGCCACCCAGCCAGCCGCACAGGAACATGAAGAGATGGTCGCGCGCACGCGTCAAATCCGGGCCGTGGGCGGCGCGCAGCACGGCGTAGGCGGGCTCTAGCTCCATCAGGTCGTAAAAGCGCTCGGTCAGAGCTTTGACGCGGGCCTCGCCGCCTATCCACTCAAACGGGGTGTCAAAAGGGGGTTTGTCTTGTATTTGCATTTTTTCTCTCACTGCGCGGCACGGCGCAAAGTTTCCACCACCGGGCGCTGCAAAACCGCGCGCAGCCCCCACCAGCCTGCAGCCAACGCCAGCACAGCACCGGCCAGCGCACACGCCAGGGGTACCCACCAGGTCACCGTCCACTCAAAGTTGAACACATAACGCGCCAGCGCCCAGCCCACGGCAGCGGCGGCGAGTGAGGCCAAAAAGCCTGCCAGCAGCCCGACCCCAGCCAGCTCTGCTTGCTGCACTTGGCGCAGCAGGCGCGCGCTGGCCCCCAGGGCCCGCATGATGGCGAACTCCTGCGCACGCGCCTCACGCGTCGCGCTCACGGCGGCAAACAGCACGACCAGGCCCGAAGCCAGCGTGAAGACAAAGAGAAACTCCACCACCCGAATCACCTGATCCAACATGCGCTGCACCTGCGCCAACGTGCGGGCCAGGTCCACCTGCGTGATGTTGGGGAAGCGCCGAACCAGGGCGTTGTCAAAGCCCGGTGTGGCGGGGGCTTTAAAGGCGCTGAGGAAGGTGCTGGGCACGTCCGGCATCTGAGCCACCGGGTAGATGACGAAGAAGTTGGCCCGCATGGAGCCCCAGTCCACCTTGCGCAGCGAGGTGATGGTGGACTCGGTCGCCACCCCCGCCACCTCAAAGCGCAGGCGGTCGCCGAGTTTGAGGTTCAGCGTTTTAGCAATGCCCTCTTCCACGCTGATGGCATCCCGTTCTTCGTCTTGCCAGCGACCGGCCATGATGGTGTTGTGCGCGGGCGGGGTGGCGCTGTGCGAGAGGTTGAACTCGCGGTCCACCAGGCGCTGGGCGCGCTCATCCGCGTAGTCTTTGGGGCCGACCGCTTTGCCGTTCACCGCCACCAGACGGCCACGAATCATGGGATACCAGTCGTACCGTTCAACGCCACCTTCGCGCAGTGCCTGCTGAAACTCCAGCCCCTGCTCCGGCATGACGTTGATGACAAAACGGTTGGGCGCATCGGCCGGTGTAGCCTGGCGCCAACTGCTGATGAGGTCGGTGCGCAACAAGACCAGCAGCACCAGCGCCAGCAGGCCCACCGCCAAGCTGCTGACCTGCACCACGGCATAGGCCGGGCGGGCCGAGATCTGCCGTGTCGCCAGCACCAGCCAGCGCGGTGCCGTGGCCTCGTTCACCGTGCGCCGCAAGAGCTTGACGGCCAACCAGCTGAGTGACGCAAACACCGCCACCGCACCTGCAAAACCACCCACCGCAATCAGCCCAAGTTTGAGGTGGCTACTCGCCACCAACAACAAAGCCGCAAAACCCGCCACGCCCAAGGCCAGCACCCCCAGGGAGAGCGGTTTAAGCCCACCCACATCGCGCCGTATCACGCGCAGCGGCGGCACTTGTGCAAGCTGCAAAACGGGCGGCAGGCCAAAGGCCAGCAACAGCGTCAGCCCCATGCCAAAACCCAACAGCACCGGCCAGACACTGGCCGCAGGCAGTGCCGTTTCCACCAGGCCAGCCAGCAGCACCACAAAGCCGAGGTGCACTGCATAACCCGCCAACACACCCACGGCGCTGGCGGCCACGCCGATCAAGAAAAACTCAAAGCCATAACTGCGCGCAATGGTGGCTTGGCTCAAGCCCAGCACCCGCAGCATGGCGCAATCGTCCAGATGATTCAGCGCGAAACCGCGCGCTGCCAGCCCCACGGCCACCGCACTCAACAACGCCGACAACAGCGCCACCAGGTTGAGGAATTTTTCTGCCCGCTCCAGCGTCTGAGCCATCTCGGGGCGACCACTCTCTAGCGACTCCAGACGCAGGCCACGGAGTTGCTTTTGTTCGATGTCTTGCGTCGCCCCTTGGGTGAAAGCGGTCACGGCTTTGTCAGCACCCGCCACAGCCAAGCGATAGGTCAAACGGCTGGCCGGTTGAATCAGGCGCGTGGCGGCCAGGTCAACGTCATTGAGCATGACGCGCGGTGAAAAGTTGATGAAGCCCGTGCCCCGATCCGGCTCGATCACGATCACGCGCGCAATGCGCAGACGGGCATCGCCCAGCAGCAACGCATCGCCCATCTGCAAGCCCAGCGCCTCCAGCAAAGGGGCATCGACCCAGACCTCACCCCGGGCGGGGATGTCACGCGTGGTGACTTCAGGCGCACCCACCGCAGTGCTAACCGTGAGCGCACCGCGCAAAGGGTAGCCCGTCTGCACCGCCTTCAACGCCACCAGCTTGCTCGCCCCGCCTTGGGCGTCTGGCGCGCGCGCCATGGTGGGAAAACTGACCGAGCTGGCCACGGCCAGCCCCAGACCCTTGGCGAGCTGCGTGAAGTCAGCCGAGGGTGCGTTGTCGCTGACGATGACCGCGTCCCCACCCAACAGTTGCCGCGCATCGCGCTGCAAGCCGCCCTTGATCCGATCTGCGAAGAAGCCCACTGAGGTGAGCGCAGCCACGGCCAGTGCAACGGAGAGCAGCAGCACGCGCAATTCTCCCGACCTCAGGTCACGCCAAAGGGTTTGCCAGCCGAGTTGCCAGAAGGGGATTGGTTTCATGGCTTGAGCTTAGCTAGTTTTTGTTTTGTTAGTTTTGCTGGGTTACTCTTCGGATAGATGGTTTGGCCGGGATTCGCCCCGGCGGGCGAGCCGAAGACAGGGCCGCTTCGCGGTGCCTTGCAGCTGCTCGCAGCAGGTGGGGTCTGGCTAGACTCGGCTAGCGCCTCAAACAACGCCAGCCCTGATCCACCTGCTGCTGCGCTGCTCAGCCCTGTCTGACGGCGGAGACTGGGGGCAAGCAGCCAATACTGCTCGCTCGTCATTCCCGCGAAGGCGGGAATGACGAGCGTGAGGTGGTTGGTGAAGTTGGATGTTGGTTTTGGTATTGGTATTGGTGTTGGTGTTGGCAGTCTTGCCCCCTGCCCCCACGCCGTTATGAGGAGGCGAGTAGCGCAAGCTTGGGCGGATCAGGGGCGTGCATGTTTGAGCGAAGCGAGTTTGCACGCACCCCGCCCAAGCTGAGCAACGCAGCATGCCCGTAGCGCAGCGAAGGGCCGACGAATCCGGCTCGCCTTTTCTTTGGTGACTTTCTTTTGGCGAAGCAAAAGAAAGTTACTGCGCTGTCGGGCGCACTTCCCGACACCCCCCTCGCCCGCCGGGGCGAAACCCGGCCAAACCATCTCCCCGAAGCAACCTACGCGAAGTAACGCGAACAACCCCTTGCGCAGTCGGGCGCAAAACCCCGACAACAAAGTCAAACCACAACCGGTTCCGCCTCCAACAAAATCCCAAACCGCTCATACACACTGGTCTGAATCGCCTTGGCCAAGGTCATCACTTCACCACCGGTCGCCCC
Organism: Comamonadaceae bacterium; assembly: GCA_043757205.1. GTDB lineage: Bacteria > Pseudomonadota > Gammaproteobacteria > Burkholderiales > Burkholderiaceae_C > CANCDA01. The sequence goes on from JAYVPU010000241.1 coordinate 7,984, forward strand.
ATCAGAGCCAGAAGAAGAAACACCGCGGTTCACCAGCACCAGCGCTTGCTTCTCATACACCCCGGCCTGCCCGACCGACTTGCCCTTCCAGCCGCAAGCGTCGATCAGCCAGCCCGCCGCCAACTTCACACGGCCATCGGCCAATTGGTAGTACACGATCTTGGGGTCGCGCGCGATGATGTCGGCGCATTGCTCGGGGGTGACGGTGGGATTTTTGAAGAAGCTGCCGGCGTTGCCGATGACGGCGGGGTCGGGCAGCTTGGCGCGGCGGATGGCGCAGATCCAGTCAAACATCTGCTGCGCGGTGGGGTGCGTCACCCCGGCCTGCGCCTGTTTTTTCTCGATGTCCAGGTAGCCCAGCACCGGCTTCCAAGGCTTGGGCAGGCGAAAACGCACGCGGGTGATGAGGGCGCGACCAGCCAGGCCCAGGCCTGTGGGGCGACCTGAGGCCGCGTCGGCAGGCGCTGCGGCGTGTTTGAACACCGAGTCCCGGTAGCCAAACGCACATTGCGCGGCATTGAGCGTGAAGGCTTGGCCGGTCTGCAAATCCACCGCGTCCAGCGACTCAAACCGGTCTTGCAACTCCAACCCATACGCGCCGATGTTTTGCACAGGTGCCGCGCCCACTGTGCCGGGAATGAGGGCCAGGTTTTCCAGGCCGGGCAGGCCTTGCGCCAGCGTCCAGGCGACGAAGTCATGCCAATTTTCGCCAGCACCAGCTTCCACAATCCAGGCGTGTGGGGTGTCCTCCAGCACGCGCAAGCCCCTGATTTCCACCTTGAGCACAAGGGCTTTGACGTCGCCCGTGAGCACGATATTGCTGCCACCGCCCAAGACGAACTTGGGTGCGGGGCCCAGCAGCGGGTCGGACACGACTTGCAAAACATCACTCTCACTGGCGATGCGCACCAGGGTGTGCGCCTTGGCCACGATGTGAAAGGTGTTGTAGGGCTGGAGTGGGACGTTTTTCTCGACTAACATTGCCCAATTCTCTCACCTGCCCTCTTTCTGGAAATTTGCCATGCCCTCGTTTGACACCGTTTGTGAAGCTGACCTGCCCAAGGTCAAAAATGCGGTGAGCAACACCGCCAAAGAAATCGCCACCCGCTTTGACTTCAAGGGCACGGCGGCAGCGATTGAAATCAAAGACAAAGAGATCACCCTGATTGGCGACGCCGAGTTCCAGCTCGCCCAGGTGGAAGACATTTTGCGCAACAAGTTGACCAAACAAGAGGTGGACGTGCGCTTTCTGGACAAGGGCGACGTGCAAAAGATCGGCGGCGACAAGGTTAAGCAGGTCATCAAGGTGCGCAACGGCATCGAGACCGAGTTGTCGAAAAAAATCCAGCGCCTGATCAAGGACAGCAAGCTCAAGGTGCAGGCGTCGATCCAGGGTGACGCGGTGCGCGTGAACGGAGCCAAGCGCGATGACCTGCAAGCCGCCATGGCGCTGGTACGCAAGGACATCACCGATGTGCCTTTGAGCTTCAACAACTTCCGCGATTGATGAAACACGCTGCCGCGCTGCTCGTAGTCTGTGGCTTGGCCACTCTGGGCAGCGGGTCGGCCAACGCCCAAACCGTGGCCTTAGCGGGTGTGCTGGGAAATAGTGCCCTGCTGGTGATTGATGGCGGCACGCCCAAGAGCGTGAACGTGAGGGACATCGTGCACGGGGTGAAGCTCATCTCCCTGCAAGACAAAGTGGCGGTGGTGGAAGTGGCCGGTGTTCAGCGCACCTTGCGCATAGGCGAATCGCCGGTCAGTATCAAAGGCCGCCCAGGGGCCACGGATGGCGGCGTGATCATCTTGCCTATGGGCAGCCATGGCCACTTTGTGACTGCCGGTCAGATCAACGGCCAAGCGGTTCGGTTCATGGTGGACACCGGGGCCTCGCTGGTCTCTTTGAGTGTGGCGGATGCGGAGCGCATCGGGCTCAACTACAAGTCCGGGCAGGTGGTGCGCATGAACACCGCCAACGGCGTGTCACAAGGTTGGCTGACCAAGCTCAGCGTCGTGCGCCTAGGCACGGTGGACGTGTACGAGGTGGACGCCGTGGTGTCCTCCGGCGGCATGCCTTATGTGCTGCTGGGCAACAGCTTTTTGGCACGCTTCCAGATGGTGCGCACCAACGATCAGATGGTGCTTGAGAAGCGCTACTGAAGCCGCGCTAATCGGGCCACAACCCGCGCTTCACACGCCAGTTTTCTTCGCCCCCAACTTCGCCTCTTTGCCCGCCAGCAGGCGGTCGATGTTGAGGCTATGGCGCCACACCAGCAACACGCCCATCAGCGCCACCACCAGCAGACTGGCTCGGCTCGCTTGCCAAGCCACCCCGTCGCCCAGCAGGTAGAAAGCGGGTGCAAATACCGCCGCCACGATGGAGGCCAATGACACGTAGCGAAAGAAGAAGGCAATGATGGCAAAGGTCAGCGCCGTGGCCAGTGCCAGCCAGGGGCTGAAGCCCAGCAACACCCCCAGCGCCGTGGCAACGCCCTTGCCGCCCTGAAAGCGGAAAAATACGGGGTAGAGGTGGCCAATGAAGGCCGCCAAGCCCACGGTGGCCAGCGTGCCCTCACCCAAGCCATAAGGCGCGCCGTAGGCGGCTACCCAGGCCACCGGCAACCAGCCCTTGGCGGCGTCCAGCAACAAGGTGACGATGGCGGCCACTTTGGAGCCCGAGCGCAGCACATTGGTGGCCCCCGGGTTTTTAGAGCCAAAGGTGCGAGGGTCGTTCAAGCCCATGGCGCGGCTGACGATGACGCCGAAGGACAGGGAGCCTAGGAGGTAGGCGGCTACAACGGCGAGGAAGGGGTAGAGGTTTTGCACGTGTGCTCCTTTAATTGCGCCTGTTTTTATTGAGCCAAGTCCCGGTCTTCCCAGCGCAGCGCGTCAATCGCGGCCAGCAGCTCGGGCGACAGGGTCGTGCCCCAGGTGTCCAGGTCTTGATCCAGTTGCGCGATCGAGGTCACGCCGATGATGGTGCTGGCGACTTGCCACTTGGTGTAGCAAAAGGCCAGCGCCATTTGCGCCGGGGTGAGCTCGTTCGAGCGCGCCAGCGCGTTGTAGCGGCGGGCGCTGGCCAGTGCTTCAGCTCTGCCCCAGCGCTGCATGCGCACACTCTCGTACTTGGCAATGCGCCCCTCTTGCGGCGCATCCGGCCCCGTGGTGCCGCTGGCGTCATACTTGCCGGTGAGCAAGCCAAAACCCAGCGGCGAGTAACCCAGCAAAGAGACGCCTAGGTGGTGCAGGGTTTCATCCAGCCCGTTTTCTAGCGCCCGATTCACCAGGCAGTAGGCGTTTTGCACACTGGCAATACGCGGCAAGCCGTGCTGCTCGGCCAAGCGCACAAACTCGTGCACACCATACGGCGTTTCATTGGACAAACCAATCGCCCGCACCTTGCCCGCCTTCACCAGCCGGGCCATCGCCTCTAGCTGAACCTCGATGGAACTGAGCGCGGGGTTGAGCTTGGTCGGGTCAAAGTACACCGCGCCAAAGGCGGGCACATGGCGCACCGGCCAGTGGATTTGGTAGAGGTCGATCACATCCGTTTGCAGGCGTTTAAGCGAGTCATTGCAAGCGGCTTCGATGTCTGCCGCCGTCAAATCAATACTGCCCTCACGCACCCAGGGCATGCCGCGCGCGGGACCGGCCACCTTGGTCGCCAGCACCAGCTTCTGGCGCGCACCGGGGGTCTTGGCCAACCAGTTGCCGATGATTTTTTCGGTGTCGTTGTAGGTGTGGGCCATGGTGGGCACGGGGTACACCTCGGCCGCGTCAATGAAGTTGACGCCGCGCGCCAGGGCGTGGCTCAGGATGGCGTGGGCATCAGCCTCATTGACCTGTTCGCCAAAGGTCATGGTGCCCAGGCAGATGGGAGTGACGTGCAGATCGCTCTGGCCGAGTGGGATGGTTTTCATGGGGTGGGTGGTCTGAATGAATAGGTTGAAAGGCTTCGACAAGCTCAGCCCGAACGGGGTTTTCTGATTGCAATGGAATTTTTCATTGGATGACGCCAAGTTTACGTGCCCGCTCCTCCTCTTGGAGGCGCAGCACGCGGCGCTGCACTTTGCCGGTGGTGGTCATGGGCAGGGCGTCTATGAATTCGATTTCTTTGGGGTACTCATACGGGGCGAGCAAGTTGCGCACGTGGGCTTGCAATTGGGCTGTGATTTCAGACTCAAAATCGGCTGCAGGCCTTTTATCATTAGCGTAAGCAGCTATAAAATTAGCAGCAAGTACGACGTAAGCCTTGACCACCGCACCGCGTTCGGCATCGGGTTTTGGCACCACCGCCGCGTTGGCCACGGCCGGGTGTTTGACCAAGCAGTTCTCAATCTCGCCCGGCCCGATGCGGTAGCCTGCCGCTTTGAACACGTCGTCGGCCCGACCCTGGTACCAGAGGTAGCCGTCGGCGTCCCGCACCGCCAGGTCGCCGGTGCGGCACCAATCGCCGGTGAATTTGGCTTGGGTGGCGGCCTCGTTCTTCCAGTAGCCGAGGAAGAAGATCGGGTCTGGCTGGCCGTGCACATCAAAACGGTTCAACGCCACGTCGCCCGGTTCGTCCACTGCGCACTCATGGCCGTTGTCGTCGATCACTTTGACCTGATGGCCGGGGTAACCCTTGCCCATGCTGCCTGCTTTCGGAGTCCAAAACAGATGGCAATTGCCCACGATGTAGTTGATCTCGGTCTGGCCAAACATTTCGTTGACCGTGACGCCGAGTTCGCGTTGGCAGTAGTCAAACACCGCATCGCCCACCGCCTCGCCCGCGCTCATGATGGCTTGCAACTTGAGTTTAAACACTGCGCCGGGGTGGGGGTAGGCCTTCATCATGGCCTTGAGTGCGGTGGGGAACAAGAAGGTGTGGGTCACTCCAAACTGCTGCATCAGCTTGAACGCCACCTGCGGCGTGAAGCGCCCGTTGTAAGCCACGATGGGGCGACCAAAGTAAAGCGTGGGTAAGAGGGCATCCATGAGGCCACCGGTCCAAGCCCAGTCTGCCGGAGACCAAAAAATGGCTTGCGAGTCCGTTCGCCCTGAGCTTGTCGGTGGGTTCTTACCATTCGAGTCAAACCCAAACCAGTTCTGACTGCACACAAAGCCGCTCAGGTTGCCGATCAGCGCACGGTGCGGCAGCAGCGCGCCCTTGGGGTTGCCGGTGGTGCCGCTGGTGTAGATCAGGATGGCGGGGTCTTCGGCGCGGGTGTTGACCAGGGTGAAGTGAGTGGGTTGTTGCGCGAGCAAGGCGGCGTAGTCCAGCGCTTGCGTCGTGCCTGCGTCAACATCGACGCTTGCGCCCACCCCCAGCACATCCCGCAGTGCCGGGCAATCCGCACGCAGCGCCAGCAGGCTAGCGGTCGAAGCCTCGTCCCCAATCGCCACCACCGCTTCACTGTCTTGCAAGCGATAGGCCAGCGCCTCGGGCCCAAACAGCACCGACAGCGGCATGGCCACCGCGCCCATTTGCAACACGGCGATGTAGGCCACGGCGGTCTCAAAACGCTGCGGCATGACGATGGCCACCCGGTCACCCCGCGCCACACCCAAAGCGCGCAAGGCCTGCGAGAGCCGGTTGGCCTGCTGCTGCAACTCAGAATAAGTATGAAAAGTGGCTGCAGCCCCCGGAGAACTAGCATAAACAGCTACTCTTTTTGTAGCGTCATGTGCACGCGCCCAGCGACCGCAACAGACCTCGGCCATGTTGAAGATGTCCGGCACGTGCCAGCGGAACTCGCGGTGGAGTTGGTCGTAATGATCGGACGAATCCTGTGGCAGGCCAGGAAATTGATGACTGACGTTCACATCACTGGTGTTCAAGATAGGCCTCCGGGTAAGGCCCCGAATGTACCAAGCCAGGCTATCTCGCACCGGCCTTTTGCAACATCAGCACCATCTCGGTGTAGCCCCGGGCTTGGGCCAATTGCAGTGGGGTGGCACCGTTACGGTCTTTTAAATGCGGGCTGGCCCCGGCCGCGAGCAGCGCGCGCAGCGTCTCCTGGTGGCGCGGCCCGCCGTTGCCCAGCACGATGGACTCGATCACCGCCGTCCAGTGCAAGTTGTTGACGTGATCCAGCGGTGCCTTGGCGGCGATCAGTTGTTTAACAACGCCGTCATGCCCCAGGTGCGCCGCTGCAATCAGGGCGGTGCCGTCATAGACACTGGTGATCAGCCGCGCACTGGCACCCAGCGAAAGCAAGACGCGCAGGGTCTCCTCATCGTCGGCCACGGCGGCGATGGTGACGGCGTCGTAACGGTCATTCTCAAGCAACGCCAGGTTCGCACCGGCCTTGGTCAGCGCGCGCAAGGCCGCACGCTGGTGGGCAAATGCAGCCACATGCACGGGGGTTCGCCCATGGCCATCACGCGCATTGAGGTGCACTGGGGGGCTGGCGTGGGCGCTCAGGAGTTTGTCAATCAGGGCCATGTCACCGCTGTGCGCGGCTGCGTGCAGGCCGGTGTAGCGCGCCACTTCGGCTGCGCTGGGGGCGACTTGGGCCAACGCCATTGAACCACCCAGTCCGAGCAGGACAAAGATCACTCGTTTGCTCAACACCTGCCAATCGCTCATGATTCACCCCCGTATGATGGGCCGAATGTACCCAATTCAAAGACATTCATCCAGTGAATTCATCCCCGTGCGCCACCTGCAGTACCACGCGCACTGCTGGGGCACGCCCTCCCCCACTCTGCCGCCTCTGGTGCTGCTGCACGGCTGGATGGACGTGGGCGCGTCGTACCAGTTTGTGGTGGACGCGCTGAGCGATGCCTTTGTGCAAGGACGGCGCATCATCGCCCCGGACTGGCGCGGCTTTGGGCTGACGAAGACCGGTGCACAAGACAGCTTTTGGTTCCCTGACTATTTGGCTGACCTGGACAGTCTGCTGGATCACTTTGCGCCTGGCCAAGCCGTGGATTTGATCGGCCACAGCATGGGCGGCAATGTGGCCATGATTTATTCGGGCGTGCGGCCCGAGCGCGTTCGTCGACTCATCAACCTGGAGGGCTTTGGCATGCCCGCGACGAAACCCGAGCAAGCCGCAGGGCGCTACGCCCAATGGATGGACGAGCTCAAAAGCCTGCATCGGGGTGAGATCGCACTCAAGGCCTATAGCGACGCATCTGGCGTGGCCCGCCGTCTGATGAGAAACAACCCACGCTTGAGCCCCGACAAGGCCGAGTGGCTGGCCCCGCACTGGGCGCAGCCCAACGCACAGGGGCAATGGGAAATTTTGGGCGATGCGGCGCACAAAATCGTCAACGCCAACCTGTATCAGGTGGATGAGGTGCTGGCCATTTACCAGCGCATCAGCGCACCCACCCTGTCGGTAGAGGCCAGCGACAACCAGATGGCGCAGTGGTGGCAAGACCGATATTCCCTGGCGGAATTCCACGAACGCTTGAAACATGTGCCCAACGTGAGCCAGGCCTTGGTGACGGACGCGGGCCACATGCTGCACCACGACCAGCCGCAGCAAGTGGCCAGGTTGATTGAAGGCTTCGTGACGTGAGTCAACGAAGTTTCAGTGCAGACTCACTTGTACCCCAAGTGACGTCGGAACTAAAATGGGAGATTACTTTCAGGAACTCGAATCATGGACGCAGAACGCATCAACCTCATCGGCACCCGGCTTAACGACTTGAGCCAGCGCACGGCCGAATTACGGGGGTATCTTTGACTACGATGCCAAAGCCGAACGCCTGAGAACCGTCAACGCCTCACTGGAAGACCCCACCGTCTGGAACGACCCCAAGCGCGCCCAGGAGCTGGGCAAAGAGAAAAAAACGCTCGACGGCGTGGTGGTCTCGCTCGACGGGCTCACCAGTGAACTGGCCGACAACCTTGAGTTGTTCGAGATGTCCAAAGAAGAGGGCGACGAGGCCGGTCTGGAAACGATTGAGGCCGAGGGGGCCAAGCTGGCGGCCATCGTGGAGCAGCTTGAGTTCCGCCGCATGTTCAACAACCCGGCCGACCCGCTGCCCGCCTTCCTGGACATTCAGGCCGGGGCCGGTGGCACCGAGGCCTGCGACTGGGCCAGCATGTTGCTGCGTCAGTACCTCAAATACGCCGAGCGCAAGGGCTTCAAGGCCACGATTGAAGACGAAACGCCAGGCGACACCGCAGGCATCAAGGGTGCCACCATCAAGATCGAGGGCGACTACGCCTTTGGCCTGCTGCGCACCGAAACTGGTGTGCACCGGCTGGTGCGCAAGAGCCCGTTTGACTCCTCCGGCGGGCGCCACACCAGCTTTGCCAGCGTGTTTGTGTACCCCGAGGTGGACGACTCGATTGAGATCGACATCAACCCCTCTGACGTGCGGGTGGACACCTTTCGCGCCAGCGGCGCGGGCGGCCAGCACATCAACAAGACCGACTCGGCCGTGCGCCTGACGCACATCCCGACCGGCATCGTGGTGCAGTGCCAGGACGGACGCAGCCAGCACAGCAACCGCGATGTGGCGTGGAAGCGCCTGCGCAGCCGCATGTACGACTTCGAGATGAAAAAACGCATGGTCGAGCAGCAAAAACTCGAAGACACCAAAACCGACGTGGGCTGGGGCCACCAGATCCGCTCCTACGTGCTAGACCAAAGCCGCATCAAGGATTTGCGCACCAACTACGAGACATCGGCCACCCAGAAGGTGCTGGATGGGGATTTGGATCAGTTCATTGAAGCTTCGTTGAAGCAAGGGGTTTAAGCATGTTGCAACTTCGTGAGGCCGATGGCCCTGCCACGGTCATCCGCCGCGCCGACTACAGCGCGCCCGCGTTCTGGATCGACACCGTTGCTCTGACCTTTGACCTGGACCCGACCAAGACGCGCGTGCTGAACAAGATGACGCTGCGCCGCAACCCGGGCGTGGCGGCGCAAGCACTGCGCCTGGATGGCGAAGAGATCAACCTGGCGCGGGTGCTGGTCAACGGCCAGGGCACCTCGTTCAAGATGGAGGGCAGCCAGCTCGTGCTGGAGAACCTGCCTGCGGGCAGCGAGCCGTTTGCGCTGGAAATTTTCACCACCTGCGCACCGGCAAAAAACAGCAAGCTCATGGGCTTGTACGTCAGCAATGAATCCTTCTTCACCCAGTGCGAGGCCGAAGGTTTTCGCCGCATCACCTACTACCTGGACCGCCCCGATGTGATGGCCAGCTTCAGCGTGACGCTGCGCGCTGACAAGACCCCTTACCCGGTGTTGCTGTCCAACGGCAATCTGGTGGACAGTGGCGCGCTGGAAGACGGGCCGAACGGCCCAAGGCACTTTGCCAAGTGGGTTGATCCGCACAAGAAGCCCTGCTATTTGTTCGCCCTGGTGGCGGGCCAACTGGTGGCACGCGAGCAGCGCATCACCACCCGATCCGGCACCGACCACCTGCTGCAGGTGTACGTGCGCCCCGGTGACCTGGACAAGACCGAGCACGCGATGAATTCGCTCATGGCCAGCGTGGCCTGGGACGAGGCGCGCTTTGGTTTGAGGCTGGATCTGGAGCGCTTCATGATCGTGGCCACCAGCGACTTCAACATGGGCGCGATGGAGAACAAGGG
>JAYVPU010000242.1:0-4456 GCA_043757205.1 Comamonadaceae bacterium
GGCAACGTCGGCAGGCGTCGACGAGCGGCCCAGCGGCGACAGCTTGTGCCTCGCCTCGAACGCTTCGCCGCTGAGCAAATGGCTAGTCAGCGTCAGGCCGGGTGCGACGCCGACGACGCGAACCCGTGGCGCCAGCGCCATCGCCAGCATGGTGCCGGCGGCTTCCAGAGCGGCCTTGGAAAGCGTGTAGCTGAAGAAATCAGGGTTCAGGTTCCAGAGTTTTTGGTCCAGTAGATTGACGACCACGCCATGCCCAGAAAGTGGTTCGTTCGGTGAGGCGCGCCGGGCCAGATGGTCATGCAAGGCCTGGGCAAGCAGTATGGCGGCCCCGGTATTGCAGCGCAAATGCTGCTCCATGGCCGAGAAACTGAAGCTGGTGGCCGTGTCATGTTCGAACAAGGCGGCGCAGTTGACCACGGCATCCACCTTGCCGAAGTGGGCAATCACGCGCGGCAGCAGGCCACGCACCGCCGACTCATCCAGAAAATCAGCATCAAAAGCGGCGCTAGAGCTTTGAAAATAGTCGCAAGCAGCTACTGTTTCAATAGCATCTTCAGGCGAGCCCCGGTAGTGAACAGCCACTTGCCAGCCCGCGCGTGCGAGCGTGAGCGCGATCTCGCGGCCCAAGCGCTTGGCTGAGCCGGTGACGAGAACAGTGCGGGCTGGGGCGAGGGAAGACATTCAGGGACAATCCAGGGGGTATGAGAACACCCGACAGTTTAACGACCGAGCTTGCCCAGCGCATTGCACAGTCCATTCACACCAGCGAAACAGGTCGTCACGGTTGCATTGCCTTCGACCACTTCATGGCCCAAGCTCTGTACACCCCCGGCCTGGGTTACTACGCCAATGACTCGCGCAAGCTCGGCACCATGCCCGCCTCGGGCAGTGATTTTGTGACCGCGCCCGAGATGACGCCTTTGTTTGGCCGCTCGCTGGCGCGGCAGGTAGCGCAGGCTTTGCAGGTGACGCAGACGACTGAAGTATGGGAGTTTGGCGCGGGCTCAGGCGCGTTGGCGCTGCAAGTGCTGGAGGCCTTGGGCGATCAGGTGACGCGCTACACCATTGTTGACATATCGGGCTCTTTGCGCGTGAGGCAACAACAACTGCTGCACAAGTTTGGTGACAAAGTGCGCTGGGTGGACGCGCTGCCTGATGAGATGCGCGGTGTGGTGCTGGGCAATGAAGTGCTGGACGCTATGCCGGTCAAGCTGCTGGCGCGCATTCAAGGTGTGTGGCATGAGCGTGGGGTGAGCGTTCAGGAAACACCGCAAACAACCGTTCACCCTGAGCCTGTCGAAGGGGCCTTCGATGATGTGCAAGGCCCGCTTCGACAGGCTCAGCCCGAACGGTTATTCACCTGGCAAGACCACCCCACCGATCTGCGCCCACCCCTAGAAATAGAAGGCCCGCACGACTACCTGACCGAAATCCACCCGCAGGCCGAGGCTTTCATCCGCACCCTGGCCGATCATCTGGTGCAAGGCGCAGTCTTTTTCATTGACTACGGCTTCCCCGAGAGTGAGTACTACCACCCGCAGCGCCACATGGGCACCGTGATGTGCCACCGCGCGCACCTGGCAGACCCCGACCCGCTGGCGGACGTGGGCCTCAAAGACATCACCGCCCACGTCAACTTCACCGGCATCGCACTGGCCGGGCAAGACGCGGGGCTGGAGGTGCTGGGCTACTGCACGCAGGCGCGATTTTTGATGAACAGCGGCTTGCTCGACCTGCTAGCGCAGGCCGATTTGAAGGAACGCGTCAACGCGCAAAAACTCATCCTGGAGCATGAGATGGGCGAGTTGTTCAAGGTCATCGGCTTCTGCAAGGGCGAACCGTGGGAGGCCATCGGCTTCGCCCAGGGCGACCGCACCCACACGCTCTGAGCCATGATCCGCTGGCAGGAATTTTGAAATGATCCGTTGGCTCTTGGTCATCTTCGTCGCGTTGCTGCTGATCAACGCCTGCACGCCGTGGTTCAAAAAACTCGGCTTTGGCCGCCTGCCCGGTGACCTGCGCTTCACCCTCTTTGGACGCGAATTTTTTCTCCCCCTAACCACCACCATCCTTTTGAGTCTGGTGGCGAGCGGGGTGGCTAAGCTGATTTAGGAGCACATCTCCAGTCTGCCCAGCGGCGTTGATCAAAAATTGCCTGGGTCTTGAAATGCAGCGCTTGGCCCCACTCTTTCCGATAGAAAGGGCTCTCCCCATGACCGAATTACGCCACATCGTCTGCCCCCACTGCCACACCACCAACCGCGTTCAAACGGGCGACTTGGGCCATGCGCCGGATTGCGGCAAATGCCATCAACCTTTGTTCACGGCGCATCCGACGGAGTTGGACGAGGCGGCGTTTGAGCGCCACATCAGCCGCAACGAGATTCCCGTGCTGGTGGATTTCTGGGCACCGGGGTGCGGGCCGTGCCGCATGATGGCCCCGGCTTATGAACAGGCGGCGGGGCTGCTGGAGCCGCAAATGCGGGTGGCGAAGGTCAACACCGAAGCTGCCCAGAGCCTGGGTGCCCGGTTCAACATCCGCAGCATCCCGACGCTGGCTTTGTTTGTGGGCGGGCGCGAAGTGGCCCGTCAAGCCGGTGCGATGCGCTCAGCGGCAGACATCGTGGGCTGGGTGAAAGCGAATTTGCCGCGTTGATTTTTCGAAAAGTGCTTCGGAAAGCGTGCTTCGAATCAGCGTCAGTAAAGCCCCGCCGTCCCGCCCCCATCCACCGCAATCGCCGTGCCTTGAATGTGGCGTGCGCTCTCGCCGCACAGAAACAAGGCCAGCGCGGCCACATCTTCGGGCTGGCCCAGACGTGCCAAGCCGTCGCGGGTGACTTGTGCGCTGCGTTCTTCGTCCACCGATTTCCCGCTGCCAGCGGCGCGCTGCTCAAAGATTTGCTTGACGCGGCCGGTCTCGGTCAGGCCCGGCAGGATGGCGTTCACGTTCACGCCGTCTTTTTTGCCCAAGCCCGACAAGCCCTTGGTGAAGTTGTGCATGGCGGCGTTAACTGAGCCGCCAATCAAAAAGGCCGCATCCGGCGTGCGTGCCGCGCCGCCAATGATGTTGACCACATGGCCGTGGGCGGCGCTCAGCAGGGGCCAGAACAGGCGGCACAGCCGCACGCAGCCAAAGAACTTGAGCGCAAAGCCGTCTTGCCAAACCTCCTCCGCCAGATCAAGAAACGCGCCTGCTTTGGTGGCCCCCGCCGAGTTGACCAAGATGTCGCAGCGGCCATGGTGCTCTTGCACGAGCTTGAAGACTTCTTGGCAACCGGCTTCTGTGCGCAGATCAGCGGTGCAGACGCTGGGGGTGAGCGCGCCCGTTGCCGCAATGGCCTGCGCCGCCGCGTCCAGATTGGCTTGTGATGACGCCACTAAAACCGTTTGTGCGCCCTGGGCGGCAAACGCCGCCGCGATGCCCTGGCCAATGCCCCGGCTGCCGCCGGTGATGAGCACGACTTTGCCGGCGAATTCTTGGGTCATCCTTCGTCTCCTGGTTAAGTGGCGGTTTGCTGGGATTGAGCCACCGCTGCCACCCGCGCCGCCTGAATCATTTGACCTATCTTTAGGCCTGTAGCGCCCATTTCAGAAGCACGAGCAGCTATTAAATTCGTAGCAACACCCAGCACGGTATCCAGCACGGCTTGCAGGCGCGGGCGTTGCGGGTAGGCGGCGTCGGCAAAGCCCAGGCGACCCCGGGCATCGCACTCGCAGGCCAGCAGCACTTGGGCAAAGCGCTGCGGTTTGCGGATGGCGTCGCAGCGCTCCAGCAGGCGCACCAGGGCGGCGGCGTTCAGGGTGCTGCTGCGGTGGATGTTGCCGTGTTCGCGCGCCACCACGTCGGCCAGCTCGCGGCAATCCACCGGCACGCGCAGGCGCTCGCACACGCCCTTGAGCATCCGTGCGCTGCGCTCTTCGTGGCCGATGTGGCGGGGCAGCACGTCGGCGGGCGTGGTGCCCTTGCCCAGGTCGTGGCCCAGGCAGGCAAAGCGCACGGGCAGTGACGCATCAAGTTGCGCGGCCATGTCCAGCACCATCATCAGGTGCACGCCGGTGTCGATTTCGGGGTGGTGCTCGGCGCTTTGCGGCACGCCCCACAGGCGGTCCACCTCGGGCAGCAGGCGTTGCAGTGCCCCGCAGGCGCGCAGCACATCAAACATGCGCGAGGGCTGGGCCTCCATCAGGCCACGGCTCAATTCTTGCCACACGCGCTCGGGCACCAGATGATCCACCTCGCCGTCCTCCACCATGTCACGCATCAGCGCTTGAGTTTCAGGGGCCACGGTGAAGTCGGTAAATCGGGCGGCGAGGCGCGCCACGCGCAGGATGCGCACCGGGTCTTCGCGAAACGCGTCGCTCACATGGCGCAGCACGCGCTGCGACAGGTCACGCTGGCCGTGGAAAGGATCGATCAGCGTCCCGGCGCCGTCCTTCGCGATCGCGTTGATGGTGA
>JAYVPU010000243.1:0-4452 GCA_043757205.1 Comamonadaceae bacterium
AGCGGTGCTTTCCCGGGCGACGCCGCTGCCGCCGTGCAGGCCGCGCTTACGCCACCCGGCCAAATCGCCACCCTGGTGTTGCCAGCCGATGCAAGCTGGAGCCCCGGCGGGCAAGTTGGCGTGCCCTTGGCCGTGCCCCAACGCCAGCCGAGCAGCCCTGACAACATCAAAACCATTGCACGGGTGTTGCGCACTCGCCAGCCCGTGTTGCTGCTGATCTCTGGCGAGGCCCTGACAGAAGCTGGCCTGCTTGCGGCAAACCGCGTGGCCCACATGACAGGCGCGGTCTTGCGCACGCCCACCCATGTGGCCCGCTTGCCACGCGGGGCAGGGCGGGTGCCGGTGGATCGCTTGCCCTACGGTATCAATCAGGCGCTGGAGCTGCTTAAGCCCTTCCAGCACATCGTGTTGGTGGGCTCCAAGCCCCCGGCCCCCTTTTTCGCCTACCCGGAATGGCCCAATTCATTGGCGGCCCCGGGCACGCAGTTTCATGTGCTGGCGCGCCCTGAGCAAGATTTGGTGGGCGCGCTCAGAGCCTTGGCGGAAGAATTGGGCGCACCTGCAAGCGTGCCGTTTGCGCCAGCCAGCCGCCAGCCGCAACTCACCTCAGGGCGCTTTGAGGCCGAGAAGTTCGCCAGCACGCTGGGCGTTTTGTTGCCCGACAACTGCATCGTCGCCGAAGACGCGGTCACCTCAGGCCGCCCCTTGTTTGAGTACACGCACAACGCCGCGCCGCATGACTGGTTGCAGCTCACTGGCGGGGCCATCGGGCACGGGTTTGCCTGTGCCACCGGGGCGGCCATCGCCAGCCCGGATCGCCAAGTGGTGTGCCTGCAAGCCGACGGCGCGGGCATGTACTGCCTGCAAGCGCTGTGGACCCAAGCCCGGCAAAAGCTCAACGTGGTCAATGTGGTGTTTGCCAACAGTGCCTACAAGATCTTGCAAGGTGAGCTCGTCGCCGTGGGTGCCACGCCGGGGCTGGTCTCCAGCGATTTGTTTGATCTGGGGCGACCGACGCTGGACTGGGTCAAGTTGGCCAGTGGCATGGGGGTTGAGGGCTGCTCGGTGGACACGCTGGAGCAGTTTGCCGACGTGTTCAAGTCGGCCTGCGCCAAGCGGGGCCCCTTTCTGATCGAGTTTCGGATCTGAAGCGTTAAACTCTTGCTGGCATGAACATAGAACCCCTTTTCTTGTTTGGCGTGCTTGCACTCACCACCGTGGTGGGCGTGTACGTCCTTCAACGGCAAAGGCAGCTTCTGAGATTGGCGCAGCAGCCCGGAAGCGACATGCGGTTTGAAAGCCTCACGGAGCTCACCAGCGATTGGTATTGGGAGATCGATGCAGAGTTTCGATTCACCCATCTAGAAGGCAGCTTGGCGGCCAGCCAAGGCCTGATAAGTCAGTCAGAAATTGGTCTGGTCTGCTGGGACATACCACCACTTCGCGTGAGCGAGGCGCAGTGGCAAGCCTTTCGGCAGACGCTACGTGCCAAAGCGGTGTTTCGAGGCTTGGAACTACAGCGGCAATTGCCCAACGGTGAGCCCTGCTGGATAGTCCTCAGTGGAACTCCCAGATACGACGGCAAGGGCGCGTTCACGGGCTACCGGGGCGCAGGGCGCGACATCACTCAACTCAAGACAAACGAGCAGCGAATTGAGCAGCTTGCGTATTTTGATGAACTCACGGGTCTACCCAATCGGTGCTTGCTCTCACAGCGACTGCAACTCGCGCTGCAAATGCTGGAGAGCCCCCCGCGCCATGGCGCGCTGATCTTCATTGACCTGGATAACTTCAAAACCATCAACGACGTGCAGGGGCACGAGGTGGGCAATCTTTTGCTCCAGCAGGTGGCGCAGCGGCTGATCGAATCGGTGCGCGACATCGACACGGTAGCCCGCATTGGCGGTGATGAGTTTGTTGTCTTGCTCAAAGAACTCAGTGCTTATGCCGGTGAGGCGACTTTCCAAGCCGATGGCACGGGCAAGGCCATCTTGGCTCGACTGAACCAACCCTATGAGATTCTCGGGCAAACCTTTCACAGCACGCCCAGCATAGGCGTTGCCCTGTTCAACGACCCGCTGAAAAGCGGGGGCGAACTGCTCAAGCGGGCCGATATGGCCATGTCTCACGCCAAGGCGACCGGGCGCAATCTGATGCGGTTTTTTGACCCTGGTATGGAGGCTGTCGCCAGCGCTCTTGCGGCTCTTGAGGCCGAATTGCGTCAAGGCCTGCAACGAGGGGAATTACGCCTGCATTTCCAACCCGTGGTAGACGAGCTCAGCCGCCTGTCAGGGGTGGAGGCGCTGGTGCGCTGGCAACATCCGCAGCGCGGCTTGCTCCTGCCATGCGAGTTCATTGATTTGGCTGAGAAAACCGGGCTCATCATGCCCTTAGGGCACTGGGTGCTGGAGGCGGCTTGCCAACAGTTGGTGGAATGGTCCGGCCATGAAACCACACGCGATCTGAGCATGGCTGTCAATGTCAGTGCGCGGCAGTTTCATCAGCCTGACTTTGTGACCCAGTTGCTTGACTTGCTGCGCCGCACGCAAGTAAACCCTTACCGGCTCAAGCTGGAGCTGACTGAAAGCCTGTTGCTGGCCGACATGGCCGATGCCGTGAGAAAAATGACCGAACTGCGCGCCATTGGGGTGAGCTTTGCTCTGGATGATTTTGGCACCGGTTATTCGTCTTTGAGTTACCTCAAGACCTTGCCGCTGGACCAACTCAAGATCGACCAGTCATTCATCCGTGACGTGTTGACCAACCCGAATGACGCGGCCATTGTGCGCAGCATTTTGGCGCTGGCGCACAGTCTGGATTTGACTTCGGTAGCCGAAGGGGTCGAGACGGAAGGTCAGCGCCAGTTCTTGCTGGACAACGGCTGCTGGGCCTTCCAGGGCCACTTGTTCGGCAAGTCCGAGCCACTGGATCAGCTACCCTTGCATTTGATTTGATTTGCGCTATTCAAAGGGCTTTTCCACCGGAGCATCGTCTGCTGCGGCTGGCGCTTGCGCCGCCTGGCGCACGCCAGCCTTTTCGCCCGCCGTGGCGAACTTGCTGTATTTGCCCAGGATAGGCACCAACTGGCCGTAAATACGCGGGGCGGCAGCCAGGCATTCTTTTTGCTCCAAAAAGTTGGAGTCGCCGGTGAAATTGCCCACCAGACCCCCGGCCTCGGTCACCAGCAGCGAGCCTGCCGCGACGTCCCAGGGTTGCAGGCCGGTTTCAAAAAATCCATCGGTCAAACCGGCCGCCACATGGGCCAGGTCCAACGCTGCTGCGCCGGGGCGACGCAGGCCGGCTGTGCGCGGCATGATGTCGCCCAAAATGGCCAGGTGCTGTTTGAAGTTGTCCCCCTCGCGGAAGGGGAAGCCGGTGGCCAGCAGGCACTGCTTGAGGTCGGTGCGCTTGCTCACGCGCAGGCGGCGGTCATTCACAAACGCGCCGCGCCCTTTGGTGGCGGTGTAGAGGTCGTTGCGGGTCGGGTCGTACACCACGGCTTGTTCGATCTTGCCGTTGACGGCCAGCGCAATGCTGACGCAGTAAAAGGGGAAGCCGTGGATGAAGTTGGTGGTGCCGTCCAGCGGGTCGATGATCCAGACGAATTCGGAGTCCTTCGCGCCATGCTCGCTGCCCGACTCTTCGGCCATGATGCCGTGACCGGGGTAGGCGGTGAGCAGGGTCTCGATGATGGCTTCTTCGCTGGCGTGATCAACTTCAGTCACAAAGTCATTCACTTGCTTTTGCGAAATGCGCACCGCCTCCAGATCGAGTGCGGCGCGGTTGATGATGGAGCCAGCGGCGCGGGCGGCCTTGATGGCCACATTGATCATGGGATGTAATTTGGGAGACGGCATAAATTTTGATTAAGAACTGGGGGAGTTGCACGGCGATGCGGGCAGCGACAATAGCGTGATTTTACCCGTCCAAGCCCTTTGCTTATGCCTACCCCACTTCAAACTTCACCTTGGCGCACCCGTTTTATCCTGCTCAACACCAGCCACGCGGGCAATGTGGGCGCGGCGGCGCGGGCCATCAAGGTGATGGGCTTTAACGAGATGGTGCTGGTGGCCCCGCGCTGGGCCAATGTGCTGCGCCGCGAGGAAACCATCCAGCGCGCCAGTGGTGCCCTGGACGTGCTGGCCAATGCGCGCATCGTGGACACGCTGGACGAGGCGCTGGACGGCATGACACACCTGTGCGCCACCGCCATGACGCCGCGGGACTTTGGTCCGCCCACGGCGACCCCTCGGGAACATTTTGAGATGCTATTAAATAAGGAGCTGCTTACGCCTATAAATAAAGCGCTACAGCCCGATTTGATTGAAGAAAATGACCTTGAAACGACGGGTAACCAGCAAGGCATGGGCTTTTTGTTCGGCTCCGAGCGCTTTGGCATGACCAACGAAGACGTGTACCGCTGCCACGCCTGCCTGAGCATCCCGACCAACC
>JAYVPU010000244.1:0-4440 GCA_043757205.1 Comamonadaceae bacterium
GCCGCGCCGATTTGCAGCGGGATCATCCAGTTGGCAAAGCCGACGAAGGCCGGCATGATGGCGCCGAACACCATGATCAGACCGTGCATGGTGGTGAGCTGATTGAACAGCTCGGGGTTCACCAGTTGCAGACCGGGCTGGAACAATTCGGCACGAATCAACAGCGCCAAGACGCCGCCGATCATCAACATGGTGAAGGCGAACAGCAGGTACAGCGTACCGATGTCTTTGTGGTTGGTGGCATAGACCCAACGACGCCAGCCCGTGGGGGCGTGGTGGTCGTCATGGGCATGGTCATCGTGGGCGTGATGGTCTAAAACGGCGCTCATCCTGATTTCCTTCTCAATACTTTTATTCGTTAACCACTGAACTTACTTGCGTGCCAACTTGACGTCAGCAGGCTGAACCAGCTGCCCCGTCTTGTTAGACCAGTTGTTCTTGGTGTAGGTGATGACGGCGGCGATGTCGGTGTCGCTGAGCTGTTTCCAGGCCGGCATGGCACCATTGGCCCGACCGTTGAGCAGCACGTCAATTTGCGCACCCTTCTCAGCGTTCAGCACCACGGGTGAGCCGTCCAGCGCCTTGATCGGGCCAGCGCCTTTGCCGTTGGCCTGGTGGCAGGCGGCACAGTTGGCGGCATAGACTTTTTCGCCACGCTTGCTCAGATCATCCAGCACCCAGACTTTGCTTGGGTCATCCTGCTTGGCGGCCAGTTTTTTCTTCTCGACTTCGACCCACTTGGTGTAGTCCTCAGCGGAGACGACCTTCACGTGGATGGGCATGTAAGCGTGCTCTTTACCGCACAACTCGGCGCACTGTCCGTAGAAGTCGCCGGTTTTCTCAGCACGGAACCAGGTGTCGCGCACAAAGCCGGGGATGGCGTCTTGCTTGATGCCAAAAGCCGGCACCATGAAGGCGTGGATCACGTCATTGGCCGTGGTGATGATGCGGATTTTCTTGTTGACCGGCACCACCATCGGGTTGTCCACCTTAAACAGGTAGTCGTCGGGAATCACGCCTTTGGCACCGTTATTGGACATTTCACGGTGTGAAGAATCCAGCGTCGAGACAAAAGCTATGCCCTCGCCTTCGCCGTTGATGTAGTCGTAACCCCATTTCCACTGGTAGCCAGTGGTCTTGATGGTGAGGTCAGCGTTGGTCGTGTCTTTAGAGGCCACTAGCAGCTTGGTCGCAGGCAGGGCCATGGCGATCACGATGATGAAGGGCACGATGGTCCAGATGATTTCTACCGTGACCGATTCGTGGAAGTTGGCCGCCTTGTGACCGACCGACTTGCGGTGTTTCCAGATGGAATAAAACATGACGCCAAACACGGCGACAAAAATCACGGTACAGGCGATTAGCATGAACCAATGCAACCACGCCTGCTCTTCGGCAATTTTAGTCACCGCAGGGTGCAAATTGAGCTGGTTGACCGCTGGGCCGCCGGGCAAATCCTTGACAGCATGCGCTGCTGTTGCGGCCCAAGCACTGGCTGCAAGCAGCATGGACGCCGATTTGTTAAAAATGCGCTTCATCATGTTCACTTTTTCTATGCCTCGTTAATTCAAAACAGTCGGTTACACCACGGGGCTTGCGTTTGTCTTCTGCCGGGAGGGAATCCACCCCTTGCATTCAGCCATTGCGAGGCCGCAAACCCGCGCGAAAACCCTTGTTAAGCAACCGGCGATTGTAGCGCACCGCCCCAAGCGCCAAAATCCAGCCACCTCACCCCGTCACGGCTTGCGCGGCTGGCCTTTGGGAGCGTGCAGGGCCTGACGCATAGCGTCCAGCGACACCACGGTTTGCGCACTCATGTCGATGCGGGGCTGGGGCTTGAAGGCGTGGCCATAGACGATCTCAAACGTCAGTTTGAGTTGCCCGCCGTGTTTCGGGTCAGCCAGCTTCTGCGCCATGGCCTGGTGTAACTGCTCGCGCCAGCCTCGCCCGCGCAGACCGGGGAAGCGCGCGGGGTGCAGGTTGCGCCCCAGTTCACGCAACTCCTGAAGCAGTCGCTCGGGCGTCTCAAACGTCAACTCAATGCGCTCCATGTCCATGATGGGCTCGGCAAACCCAGCTTGCACCAGCATGTCGCCCCAGTCGTGCATGTCGGTGAATTCATGCGCCGGTGCGGGCCAGCCCAGGGTTTGGTACAGACCCCGCAATTCACGCAAGGTGTCGGGGCCCAGGCAGGAAAACATCAAAAAACCATCGGCTGAAAGTGATTCTTTCCAATGGTTGATCAAGGTCTGCGGGTCAGCCGCCATGTGCAGCGCCATATTGGCCCACACCATTTGCACGCCCGGCTTGGGCAAGCCCGCCTGACGCGGCTCCTCACGCCAACGCGCCGGCTGCCACCAGGGTTTGGCGCTGGTTTTGAGCGTCGTCTGGAGTTGACCATTCACAGTTTGTACCCACGTGCATTGAGCGTCGGGGTAGCGCTGTAGCAGCGCGGCCTGCGCTTGTATACCGCCGCGCTGCGGCTCCCAATGCGCCCATGTCTTGGGCTGAAGTTTGATCCAGTCCAGCCGCTCTTGCATGCGCCGCGCCACCTCCTCGTGCAACCAGGGCGATTGAAGCTGCGGCAGGTGCTGCCAACGGCTGGCGGCTTGGAGGTCGATGGTGGGGGGGCGTTCAGTGGTCATGGGGGAGAAACGGGGATCGCCCGGCGAGTATATTGACTTCATGTTGCGCGCCCTGCTTCACCGTCTGTCCGTCGCCCTGCCCAGCCAGTGCGCGGTGTGTCACGCCTGGCCTGCGCAGCCGGTGTGCGAGGCTTGCGTGGCACGCTTTGCCCAACCGCAGCCGCGCTGCCTGACCTGCGCGCTGCCCGTACCCGGTAACGTCACCCAGTGCGGGGTCTGCGTGCGCAGCGCACCGCCGCTGGACGCCTGTCTGTGCGCCGTGCCCTACGCCTTCCCCTGGGGTGGCCTGGTCACGCGCTACAAGTTTGGCAACGCGCCGGGTTGGGCGGGCACGCTGGCGCTGCTGATGCGCAGCGCACCCTGGGTGGAGCCCGCGCTGGAGCAGGCGGATCTGCTGCTGCCCATGCCCCTGTCACCAGAGCGTCTGCAAGCACGTGGCTTCAATCAGGCGTTGGAGTTGGCGCGTCATTTGGCCCCGGGCAAGACTGTGGCCGACCTGCTGCTGCGCATCCGCCACACAGCACCGCAAAGCTCGCTCAAACGCGAGGAGCGCTTGCAAAACGTCATCGCCGCTTTTGCGGTTGATCCCCTGCGCGCGGCTGAACTGCGTGGCAAGCGGGTGGTGGTGCTGGATGATGTGATGACCAGTGGGGCCTCCCTTTTTGCCGCAGCCCAGACGCTGCGTGAGGCCGGTGCGGCGCACATCACTGGTCTGGTTTTAGCCAGGACTGAAAACTCACCTACTTCAACTTGATCGATGGGCCTGAATGCTCAGCGAATGCACTGCCCCTAACCCCTGCCTCCTGCCTGCGCTCTGTAGCAGCCCACACCATCACCGCCCCAGCAGCGTAGCCTGTAGAGGAAGCACCCGTACGGGGGCGAATCAGTATCTCTACATCGCGGTTCAGCAAAGTGATGAAGTGCAACAAGCGCTCGCTGGAGACACCTGCGCCAGACAGACTGCGGTTGTTAGACGCAACGGCAACAAAGGGGGCTTTATTGTGAAGTTACGACAGCATTTACCAATGCGGCGGCTTGCTGGCAGGCTTCTTTTTGGTTGGCACATGGTGCGGCAACTGTGAGCACATCAGTTCGTCGTCCAAAATATGATGACGCACCCAGTGCGCTAGCGGGGTGAGCCGTTTATTGGGTACTTTCCCGTCACCTTGTGCTTGCGCGCGCAGAGGCATGATCAAACCAATGGTGGCGCTTGGCACATCCTCGCGTATCAAGCGCAGCGCTGGCTCCAGGTCGCTGTCGTTAGAGAAAATCACCACTTGGTCACACACGCCTCGGGCTACGTCACGGTAGGTCTGCAAAGCGATGTTCACATCGGTCTGCTTTTCTTCAATCATCCAGACTTTTGCAACATTGCTCTTGCTGGGCGTTACGCCCTCTTCATACGCTGGCAACGCCGTGGGCTGGAAGATGTGAAAACCCTTGACGATCTCGATCAAATCAGGGTGTTTGGCCAACAAGGCGCGATGGTATTGCGTTTGCGCATGCTCAGATGCCTGGCCGTGCCGCGCATAGGATGCCTTTACCGGGGCGGTGAAAAACTTGATGCTGTGCACCTGCGCATCAGGGTCTTGCTGCATCACAATCTGGTCACGAAACAGCGCGACCAGATCCAACCATTTAAACGCCGTGCTCTTGAGGCGCGAGTAGTACAGGTTGTAGCCGTCAATGTAGATGTTGATTTTGGCCAAGATGCTGATCCCCTAAGTGAAAAGGCCACCTTTCGGCAGCCTTTTCGCCCTAACAGGCTGCTGAAATACCTCCCCATTATGTCCAC
>JAYVPU010000245.1:0-4437 GCA_043757205.1 Comamonadaceae bacterium
ATGGCAATCACCATGGCGGCATGCAGCGCCTGCGTTGAGTTGAACGGGCGCTGGTGAACCACCCGTTCGGCCACCCAGGGCGAGTGCTCAAAAATACCACCCAGCACTTGTACAAAGGCGGCGGCGTCGAGCGTGTTGAGAGCTTGCAGATTCATGGTTGACGTCATTCAGCGTTGCGGTACGGGTGGATGTTGATCCAGTGCTTAGCGATGTCGATGCGGCGGCAAATCCAGACTTGCTCATGCGACTGCACGTAATCCAAAAACCGTTGCAGCGCGCGCATGCGTCCCGGGTGGCCCAGCAGTCGGCAATGCATGCCGATCGACAACATCTTGGGCCGGTCCAGCCCCTGCGGGTCGCCTTCGTCGTACAAGACATCAAAGCTGTCTTTGAGGTACTGAAAAAACTGCTCGCCTGTATTAAAGCCTTGCGGTGTGGCAAAGCGCATGTCGTTGGCGTCCAGGGTGTAGGGCACGACCAGATGCGACTTTTGCTCGCCGCTGGATGTGCGCACCTGCGTCCAGAAGGGCAGGTCATCGCCGTAGTAATCCGAGTCGTAAGCCAAGCCCCCGTGTTCCACCACCAAGCGACGGGTGTTGGGTGAGTCGCGCCCGGTGTACCAGCCCAGAGCGGGCTGGCCGGTCAGTTCACGAATGGTTTCCAGGCCGAGGCGCATGTGTTCGCGCTCGGTGGCCTCGTCTATGTTTTGGTAATGAATCCAGCGCCAGCCATGGCAGGCAATTTCATGGCCCAAATCGACAAAGGCCTGGGTGACGTCGGGGTGGCGCTGCAAGGCCATCGCCACGCCAAACACGGTCAGAGGTAGGCCGCGTTTTTCAAACTCACGCAGAATGCGCCACACGCCTGCGCGCGAGCCGTATTCGTACATCGACTCCATTGACAAGTGCCGCGCCTCATAGCTCGCAGCACCCACAATTTCAGAGAGAAACTGCTCCGAGGCCGGGTCGCCATGCAGCAAACAGTTCTCGGCACCTTCTTCATAGTTCAAAACAAACTGCACTGCAATGCGTGCACCGCCTGGCCAGCGGGCGTGGGGTACGTCTTGACCATAGCCGATCAAATCACGCGGGTAGGCTTTATCGTCGGCTACGGGCAAGGTCATGCAGTTCTTTCAACTAAAAAATTATTCCGCACCATGGGTATGGGCTGCGGCATCGTTGGCGGCCTCGGCATCTGACTTCACGCCATTGAAAAACACGTTCAACATCACAGCAGCCAGCGAGGCGAGCAGGATACCGCTTTCAATCAAGGCATGCACGCCATGCGGCATCCACTGTTTGAAGTTGGGGGCGATCAAGGGGATCATGCCAAAACCAATCGAGATAGCGACAACGAACAGGTTGTTGCGGTTCTTGGTGTAGTCCACGCCCGCCAGAATGCGGATGCCGGTGGCGGCCACCATGCCAAACATCACCAGACCCGCGCCACCCAGCACAAAGGTTGGCACGGCTTCCACCAGTGCTGAGAGCTTGGGCAGCAGACCCATGACGATTAAAATCACGCCCGCTGCCACGCACACAAAGCGGCTGCGCACGCCGGTGACGCCCACCAGGCCCACATTTTGAGAAAAGCTGGTGTAGGGGAAAGTGTTGAAGATGCCTCCGATGAAGGTGCCCAAACCGTCCACACGTAAGCCACGCGTGAGATCGGGCTGCGTGACTTTGCGGCCCGTGATGTCGCCCAGGGCAAGGAACATACCGGTGGACTCGATCATCACCACAATCATCACCAGCACCATGGTCAGAATCAGAACCGGGTCAAAGGTGGGCATGCCAAACTGGAAGGGCAGCACCCATTCAAACCAGCCTGCCTTGCCGACCTTGTCGAAGTTCATCACCCCCATCAAAGCCGCGACCACCGCACCGGCAACGATGCCCAGCAGTACCGCGATATTGCCCACAAAGCCTTTGCAATAGCGCGTGATCAGCAAGATGCTGACCAGCACAAAGGCTGACATGCCGATATTGAACAGCGGGGCGTAAGCTGCATTGGGCACGGACGGCGCAAGGGCCAAGCCCTTGGGAATGGCCGGTATCGTGGCCCCCACAGCAGACGCTGCGGCACCAACGTCCTTAAGCCACTGCGCGTGTTCAGGGTTGACGATGGACGGTGCAGTGGGGCCAAAGGGGTTGCCAAAAATCCAGTTGATGCCCACGCGCATGAGCGTGATGCCGATGACGGTGATCACCGTGCCCGTGACCACCGGCGGGAAGAAGCGCAGCATGCGGCTGACGACCGGCGCCAGCAGCATTGAAACAGCACCGGCACCGATGATGGCATCAAAAATGGCTTGCGCTCCGGCCACGCCCGGATTGGCGTTGGCCATGGCAATCATGGGGCCAACGGCGGCAAAGGTCACACCCATCATCACGGGCAGACGGATGCCAAACCACTGGGTGACGCCCAAGGACTGGATCAAGGTCACGATGCCGCAGCAAAACAAATCTGCAGAAATCAGGAAAGCCACCTGTTCGGGTGACAACTTCAAAGCGCGACCAATGATGAGCGGCACGGCGACTGCACCCGCGTACATCACCAGCACATGCTGTAGCCCCAGGGCCATCAAACGGCCCGAGGGGAGATTTTCGTCAACGGGATGGACTTCCGCGTTTAAAGCAGTATTCATTTTGTCTCCTTCGTGGTTAAGGTTTCAGCGTCGATTCAGCGCACCGCGCAAGTCAAAGCGCTGTGCTTCAGGCATCAAGGAACGGTGCGCACAGCCGTCCAGGTGGTGGGCCATACATTTCAATGCACCGGACTTGTCGTTGGCTTCCAATTTGGCAAGAATCCCTGCGTGATCATCAAACGAGCAAGCGTTGCGCCCCGGTGCGTCAATGCTGGCAATCAACAAAGTGGTGCGAGACACCAGCCGCCGCAGCATGTCGGTCAGCAAGGGGTTGCCCGCCAACTGCGCCAGCTCGATGTGAAAGTCGGCCGATAACCGAATCCAGGTGGAGCGGTCACCGGCCTGCCAGGCCGCGCGCTCTTTTTGAACCATGTCCTTGAGCCGCGTGAGCTCGGTCACCGGCTTGTCATCTGCCACCTTTTGCACGACCAGGCGCTCCAGCGTCTGGCGCAACTCGAACATGTCCTTCGCTTCTTGCTCAGAGGGGCTGGCGATGAATGCCCCCCGATTGGGCTCCAGATCAACCAAGCCCTCATGCGCCAACTGGGCCAGCACTTTGCGCACGTTATGCCGGGCCAGCTGGTAAATTTCACACAGCACCTGCTCGGTGAGCTTGGTCTTGGGCGGAAGCCGGTGCTCCATGACCGCGTCAAAGATGTCGGCATACATCCGGCTTTCATCACCCGCCAGTGCGTCAGGGTTTTTGGAAATTTTTGGTTTGCTCATTGTTATGATTGTCAACAATCTCTATTATTTTATAAAACAATCTAGTTCAAGATGGGTACAAACCCTGTATTTGACTTAACTTCATTCACTTAATATTGAGGCACTATGGGACGACTTACTACACATGTACTAGACACTGCGCAGGGAAAACCGGGGCGCGACGTCGAAATTCATCTTTATAAAATTGTTGACAATTTAAGAATCGAGCTGTCAGCAAAACGTAGCAACACCGATGGTCGCTGCGATGCGCCGCTGCTCGAAGGTGATACCTTCCATCCCGGTGTTTACGAGCTTGACTTTCATGCAGGCGACTACTTCCGCACGCTGGGCCTAGCGCAGACACAGCCCCCGTTTCTGGATGTGGTGACCCTGCGCTTTGGCGTGGCTGATGCCAGCCAGCACTACCATGTGCCCCTGGTGCTCACGCCCTGGAGCTACTCCACCTACCGGGGGTCTTGAATGGAAACGCTGCTGCCCTATGTGCTGGACTGGGCGAATCTGCTGCTGCGCTGGCTACATGTGATCGTTGGGATCGCCTGGATTGGTGCCTCATTCTATTTCGTCTGGCTGGACAACAGCCTGCAAGCCCCGGTGGACCCCGTCTTGCAGGCCAAAGGCGTGGGTGGTGAGCTGTGGGCCGTGCACGGCGGGGGCTTTTACAATCCGCAAAAGTACCGCACTAGCCCCCCTCAAATCCCTGAGAACCTGCACTGGTTTTACTGGGAGGCCTACAGCACCTGGCTCACGGGCTTTGCCCTGTTCACCGTGCTCTACCTCTTTAACGCCAACACGTTTTTGATTGACCGCAACGTCTTCGATATGGCCCCCGCCACGGCGGTGATGGCGGCACTGGCCTTTTTGGTGGCGGGCTGGCTGGTGTATGACGCGATTTGCCGGGTGTGGGGTGAGCGCGCAGGGGGCGACCGCATCGTCGCCTTACTGGTGCTGGTCTATGTAGTGGGCGCGACTTGGCTGGCTTGTCACTTATTCTCGGGTCGCGCTGCCTTTTTGATCATCGGGGCCATGCTGGGCACCAGCATGAGCGCCAACGTCTTTTTCTGGAT
>JAYVPU010000246.1:0-4414 GCA_043757205.1 Comamonadaceae bacterium
AAGCGATGGGGTTTCAGGACGGTTGCGCGTGAAATCCCACTGCTGGTTGAAAATTAACGATCCGCTACTCGACTTCGTTGCGAGTTATTCAGACCATCCCTAGGGTGACAGGCTTGTCCGCCTGCACGAGAGTTTTCTCGTGGTTGATTGCATTCTAGTTTTTAAACGTCTGCAATCGCTGCCTTGCGGTCACACAAACAGGCCAGTCCTAAGAGCCGAGTCGCGCTGCCTTTCCCCCACTACAGCGCTCAATCCCGTTCAAGTCTCGGCGCGACTGCACTTGTTCAAACCCCGCAGCCAACAGCAAGGCGCGCACGGGCTCGGCTTGGTCGTAACCGTGCTCCAGCAGCAGCCAACCACCGGGGTGCAGGTGGGCGCGGGTCTGGGTGATGATCTGGCGGATGTCGTCCAGGCCGTCTGCGCCGCTGGCCAGGGCCTGCAGAGGTTCGTGGTGCAGGGCGGCGAGGTGGGGGTCGGCGGCGGCGATGTAGGGGGGGTTAGAGACGATCAGGTGGAAGTGACCGGTGACGTTTTTCAGCCAGTGGCTTTGGATAAATTCAACTTGCAGGTTTAAGGCCAGAGCGTTGGCGCGGGCCACGGCCAGGGCGTCGGGGCTGGCATCGACGGCGGCGAGGTGGGTGTCGGGCCGGGTGTGTTTGAGGGCCAAGGCGATGGCGCCGCTGCCGGTGCCTAGGTCGAGGATGTGACGCGGCGCTGGCACTTCGACAGGCTCAGTGTGAACGGGAGGAAGCTCAGGGTGAACAGAAATTGGCTCAGAGCGAACGGAAGTGGATTGTGTGCGAACGGGCAACAGCTCCAGCGCCCACTCCACCAGCGTCTCGGTATCCGGGCGCGGATCCAGCACGCGGGCGTCCACCTGCAAGGGCAGGCCAAAAAACTCGCGTGTGCCGGTGATGTAAGCCAGCGGTTCGCCGCCCAGGCGGCGCTGCACGGCGGCGTCATACGTAGCTTGCGCAGCGGGTGCGAGCGCGTCGGTGTCATGCGTCCGCAGCCAGGCGCGGCCTTGGGTGGGCTTGCCCAGTGCGTGCAGCAGCAGCCACTGGGCGTCAAGCCGTTCCAGACCGCGTGCGGTGGCGGCGCTGAGTGCTTGGGCAAGGGTCAGATCGATCATTAAAAACAAGAATTTGCTATAAATAAAGTAGCTGCTTGCGCATGTATTTAAAGGTCTATAGGCTGATTTGTCATTAAAAATAAGGCGATCATGCGCCGCCGCCCACTTCCAGCGCCGCCAGTTGCTGCGCCGCTTCATAGGCTTGCAGCGCGTTGACCACGTCGTCCAGGTCGCCCTCCATGATGCTGAGCAGTTTGTACAGGGTGAGGTTGATGCGGTGGTCGGTGAGCCGCCCTTGCGGGAAATTGTAGGTGCGGATGCGGTCGCTGCGGTCACCGCTGCCGACCAGGCTTTTGCGCTCGGCGGCGTCTTTGGCCGCGCGCTCGGAGCGGTCTTTCTCGTGGATGCGGGCGGTTAGCACTTTAAGGGCCTGGGCCTTATTGCTGTGCTGGCTGCGCCCGTCCTGGCATTCGGCCACGATGCCGGTGGGCAGGTGGGTGATGCGCACGGCCGAGTCGGTTTTGTTGATGTGCTGGCCGCCAGCCCCGCTGGCTCGGTAGGTGTCAATGCGCAGGTCGGACGGGTTGATCTTGATGGCCTCTGCCTCGTCCTGCTCGGCCATCACCGCCACGGTGCAGGCACTGGTGTGGATGCGGCCCTGGGTTTCGGTGGCCGGGACGCGCTGCACGCGGTGGCCGCCGGATTCGAACTTGAGTGCACCGTAAACACTGTCACCCTCCACGCGCAACACCACCTCCTTGTAGCCACCTAGTTCGCTGGGCGATTCGCTGATGACTTCGATGCGCCAGCCCCGGCGTTCGCAGTAGCGCGAGTACAGGCGTAGCAGGTCGCCCGCAAACAGGGCGGACTCGTCGCCGCCGGTGCCTGCGCGAATCTCCACAAACGCGTTGCGCGCGTTGTCCGGGTCTTTGGGCAGCAGCATGCGTTGCAACTCGACTTCGAGCTGTTGCAGCTCGGCACTGGCGCTGGTGATTTCTTCCTCGGCCATTTCTTGCATGTCCGCGTCGTCTTTGGATTCTGCCAGCAAGGCTTGTCCGGCGGCCAGATCGGCCTCGCGCTGCTGATAACGCACCCAGCGGCTGGCCACGGCGGTGACGTCGGTGTGCTCGCGTGAGAGTTTGAGGAACTGCGCCATGTCTTTCATGATGTCTTCGCGCGAGAGCAAAAACTCCAGCTCCCCCAGGCGGTCGGCGTAGCGGGCGAGTTGTTGGCGGAGAAAGGGTTTCATGGGGCGTCTTGCGAATGGGATGGCGAATCGTGTGTGCGGGGGGCTTTGACAGGCTCAGCCCGAACGGTGTGGGACGGTACTAAAAGTGAAGGCGACACGCACCATGCGTAAGAATCACCGTTCACCCTGAGCTTGTCGAAGGGTCTGCGGAGCAAGAGCAGCGTCGCTAACGCTCTTTGCGCAAGAAAAAATGCCGTATCGCCGCCGTCGCCCGCTCACGCCCAGACGCATCCCCCGCATGCAACTCAGCCAGCGCCCCATGCAGCATCTTCTGCGTCAAACCTTTAGACAGGGCTTCGAGTACAGCGTCCACATCTTCACCTTTGGCCAGCAGCTTGCGGGCGCGGGCCAACTCGACGGCCCGCCACTCGTCCGTCTGGGCGTTGAGCTGCTGGATCAGCGGCACCACGCCCGTGGCCGGATCGCGCTGGTCCATCCAGTGCATGAAGCTTTGCACCCCGGCGTTGATGATGACCTCGGCCTGCGCCACGGCGGCCTGGCGGTTCGCTTGCCCGGTTTGCACCACGGCGGCCAGGTCGTCCACGGTGTAGAGGTACACGTCGGGCAGGCCCTTGACTTCAACCTCGATGTCGCGTGGTACCGCCAGATCGACCATGAACATGGGGCGGTGGCGGCGCAGTTTGATGGCGCGCTCCACCGCGCCCAGGCCAATCAGCGGCAGCGTGCTGGCGGTGCAGCTCACCACGGCGTCAAACTCATGCAGGCGGCTGGGCAAGTCGGCCAAGCGCATCACCTCGGCCTCAAAGCGCGAGGCGAGCTTCTCGCCCCGGTCCAGTGAGCGGTTGGCAATCGTCATGCCTTTGGGGTTTTTGGCGGCAAAGTGGGTGGCGGCCAGCTCGATCATCTCGCCCGCGCCGACAAACAGCACGCGGATGTCCTTCAAATCTTCAAACAGTTGCCCGGCTAGGCGCACAGCGGCTGCGGCCATGCTGATGGAGTGCGCGCCGATCTCGGTGGAGGTGCGCACCTCTTTGGCCACGGCAAATGAGCGTTGGAACAATTGGTTGAGCGTGCTGCCCAGGGCCCCGGCCTCGCTGGCGGCACGCACCGCGTCTTTCATCTGGCCCAAAATTTGCGGCTCACCCAGCACCATGGAGTCCAGGCCGCTGGCCACGCGAAAGGCGTGGCGGGCGGCGTGATCGCCGTGCAGCGTGTAGCTGTGCGCGCGCAGCAGCTCGGGCGAGACCTGGCCGTTGCGGGCCATCCAGTCCAGCGCGGGGGAGATGTCAATCTGCTCGCTGGCGCAATAAATCTCGGTGCGGTTGCAGGTGGAGATGAGCGCCGCCTCGGGCGGGCGGTCCAGCGCACCGCGAAAGCCGTGCAAGGTGGGGCCGATCTGATCAAGCGCGAACGCAAACCGACCGCGCAAATCCAGGGGCGCGGTGGTGTGGTTAATGCCTAAAGCCCAGACTGCCATAGGCATGATTATAAAATTTGCCGCATGACCCCATTGGACGCCCTCTTCCACCTGCTGAATTTCACCGCGCCTGCGCTGGCGCTGGCCTTGTCGCTGCCCTTATTGGCTCGAATTTTGGATCGATTAACAGATAGAAAACGGGCTGCAAGCCTTAATTTACCGGCGCAAGCAGCTATTAATTTTGCAGCGGGTGTGACGGTGTTGGCCGCAGGCCTGTGGTTTTTCGGTCGCGACGGCAAGATGGCCACCTATGCCGCACTGGTGCTGGTGCTGGCCAGCACGCAGTGGGGGATGGGGCGCGGCTGGCGGCGTTGAGGGGGTATTGCTTTTTAAGCGGGGTAAGGCGTCACTGTTTTACATTACTCCGTGAAAGGCTCCATTGCACCAGGCCTGCGCAGCATTTTGTTCACTTCACCAAGGTGCAATTCTTCCTGAACAATCAACTCGCGGGCATATTCTTCAAGCAAAACAGAATTCCCTTCTGATATTTTCAGGAGGTCGTAGTAAGCAGCGAGGGCAGTTTTTTCGTGCTTAAGGCTTGCTCGAAGAATGTCCCCATTATCCGAGATTGTCCATTAGAGCTTTGTGCCCGCAGGAGTAAGCTTCACCGGCTCTCCCGCATTGGCCCACAAACCATCAAACCACGGTCTTCGTT
>JAYVPU010000247.1:0-4351 GCA_043757205.1 Comamonadaceae bacterium
GGCCGGGGCCAGCACCACCGGGATGTGGGGCACGCGACGTTTCAGGGCGCTCACCACGTCATGCAGGGCCGCCGCGCCGAGCGAGGTCACCACCCCGATCCCACGCGGCATCAAAGGTAGGGCCCGCTTGCGGGACGCATCAAACAAACCTTCGGCTTCCAGCTTGGCTTTGAGCCTGAGAAACTGCTCAAACAAGGCCCCTTGTCCCGCCTGCGTCATGGATTCGACAATCAGTTGCAGATCGCCGCGCGGCTCATACACACCCAGACGGCCACGCACCTCGACCCGATCCCCTTCTCGCGGGGTGAAATTCACCAGTGTGGCGGCGCGGCGAAACATGGCGCAACGAATTTGCCCACTTTCGTCCTTGAGCGAGAAATAACAATGCCCGCTGGCTGCGCGCGAGAAGCCCGAAATCTCTCCAGCAACCGCAACAGGATTGAAGCGGGCCTCCAAAGCGGCAGCAATGGCGCGGCATAGCGCGCCAACTGGCCAAATTCTCGGTGTCATTACAGGGGTTTCAGAGTCAGACATTAGTTAATTCGCGGCTTGTGACAGGGCTAGGCCTTCAAGTGCTCCACAATTGAGAGCAACTTGCTCGTCCAAAGAAAAAATGCCTACGCATATCAAAAATACGTCGCAAGCTATTGATTTCATTGGTATTTTTTCTGCTTAATTATTAATCATTCTGTCGAGAACCCGCATGAATGCGGGCTGCGACCACTTAACAGGGGACTTACTCACAAAGTTATCCACATAAATTGTGGGCAAAACCGAGTGGACCATCTGCACCTATGAACTCGGTTTGCTTTTCCTTCGAAGCCCACAAGCACTGGGCCATAATTGCGCAGCATTTACCCCGTGGAGAGTTCTTTTGTTTTCAATCATACAAGCCGCAGGCTGGCCCATTTGGCCCCTGATTGCCAGCTCTATTTTGGCCATGGCGCTCATCATTGAGCGCTTCATCAGCCTCAAGACCGTCAAGATTGCGCCACCCAAATTGCTGGATGAGGCCCTGAGTGTTTCCCGCACGACCATCCCCAGCGCTGACGTCGTCAGTCAATTGGAGCAGAACTCGGCTCTGGGCGAGGTACTGGCCAGCGGCTTTCGTGCCCTACAGGCCAATCCGCGCTGTAGCGAGGTGGACCTGCGTGCCACGATGGAGGGGACTGGGCGGGTCGTCGCCCACCGTCTGGAGCGCTACCTCAACACCTTGGGCAGCATTGCCTCGGCCGCGCCGCTCATGGGCCTGTTTGGCACGGTGGTCGGCATGATCGAAATCTTTGGCTCCCAAACGCCTACGGGTGTGGCCACGGGTGGCAACCCGGCTCAATTGGCGCATGGCATCTCGGTCGCCCTGTACAACACGGCTTTTGGCCTGATCGTGGCCATTCCCTCGCTGATTTTCTGGCGCTACTTTCGGGGTCGGGTGGATGAGTACCTGCTCACGCTGGAGTTGTCCGCCGAGCGACTGGCTCGCCACCTCATCGCCCTGCGTAAATAAAAACCATGAACTTCCGTCACAGATCGAGAGAAGAGCCGGAGATCAACCTGATCCCCTTCATCGACGTGCTGTTGGTGGTGCTGATTTTTCTCATGCTCACCACCACCTACAACAAATTCACCGAAATGCAATTGCGCCTGCCGGTCGCCGACACCGATGCCCAGCGTGATTACCCCAAGGAACTGGTGGTGGCTGTGGGCAGTGACGGGGCGTTTGCGGTGAACAAGAAAATCGTGGAGGGTCGCAGCCTGGAGGCGCTCTCCAGCGCCATGCTACTGGGCGCCAAGGCGGGCAAAGACACGGTGGTCATCATCAGTGCCGACGCCAGTGCCAAGCACCAGGCCGTGGTGACGGTGATGGAGGCCGCGCGCCGCGCAGGTCTGACCCAAATCACCTTTGCCACACAGTCTTCGGTCAAGGCCGGGGCCAAATAACTTCATGCCTGTGGCATCGCAGCCAGCCAGACAGTCGGTTTTGCAGCGCATTCTGATTCAGAACTGGCAGCGTCGTTCTGCGCTGGCTTGGCTGCTGTGGCCACTCTCCCTTCTGATGGGCT
This sequence comes from Comamonadaceae bacterium, assembly GCA_043757205.1. Lineage (GTDB taxonomy): Bacteria > Pseudomonadota > Gammaproteobacteria > Burkholderiales > Burkholderiaceae_C > CANCDA01. The sequence continues at coordinate 2,061 of JAYVPU010000247.1, forward strand.
TTTTGGTGCGGCTCCGCCAGGGTCTGTACATGACAGGCTTTCTCCAACGCCATCGGGTTGCGGTGCCGGTCATCGTGGTGGGCAATGTGGTGGCAGGCGGTGCAGGCAAGACGCCGGTGGTGATGGCCGTGGTGCAGCATTTGCAGGCACGCGGTCTGCGGCCCGGCGTGATCTCACGCGGCTACGGGCGGCGCACGCAGGACTGCCGCGAAGCCCGTGCAGACAGTCCGGCGCACGACGTCGGTGATGAGCCCGCGCTGATCAAGCGCGCGACTACAGCCCCCGTGTTTGTGGCCCGCCGACGGAGTGACGCCGCGCTGGCCCTGCTGGCCCAGTACCCCAACACCGACGTACTGGTCTGTGACGACGGCCTGCAGCACTACGCGCTGGCGCGTGATATTGAGGTCTGCGTGTTCGATGATCGGGGCGTGGGCAATGGCTTTTTGCTGCCTGCTGGCCCACTGCGCGAGCCCTGGCCGCGCGGGGTCGATCTGGTGCTGCACACGGGTGCACGCCCGGCCTTCACCGGCTTCACGTCGAGCCGTGTGCTGGCCCCCTATGCCTTGCGCGCCGACGGCAGCCGGGTTGAGCTTGCCGCTTTGGTCAAATCAAACCAAGCCCTGCTGGCCTTGGCCGCCATTGCCCAACCTCAGGCTTTTTTCACGATGCTTGAAGCGCAGGGACTGGTGCTTGAGAAAACCCAAGCGCTCCCGGATCACTATTATTTTGATAGCTGGTTACGCCCATCAAATAAGGATTACACGCTGATTTGCACAGAAAAAGACGCTGTCAAACTGTGGGAAAAACACCCCGACGCACTGGCTGTGCCGTTGGTGTTCACGCCTGAACCCGCCTTTCTGACCGCGCTTGATGCCTTGCTCGATACCCTCCTCGATGCGACACAAAACACGGCGCTATCATCCACGCATGGACACACGACTTCTTGAGCTGCTGGTCTGCCCCGTCACCAAAGGGCCGCTCACCTATGACCGCGAAAAACAGGAACTGATCTCGCACAGCGCGCGCCTGGCCTACCCGGTGCGCGACGGCATCCCCATCCTGCTGGAGAACGAAGCACGCACCCTCACGGACGAGGAACTCGGCCTGTGAATCTACCCACGCCCTCAGACGCGGTACTCGGGCTGTGAGCTTCACCGTCCTCATCCCCGCCCGGCTGGCCTCCACCCGGCTGCCCGACAAACCCCTGGCCGACATCGGCGGCCTGCCCATGATCGTGCGGGTCGCGCAGCGCGTGCAAAGCGGCGTGCCAGCCGCCACCCGAATCGTCGTCGCAGCCGACAGCGAACGCATCACCGCTGCCTGCGCCCAGCATGGCGTGCAGGCGCTTTTGACACGCACAGACCACCCCAGTGGCAGCGACCGCTTGGCCGAAGCCTGTGACCTGCTGCAACTGCGCGACGACGAAATCGTGGTCAATGTGCAGGGCGATGAGCCCCTGATTGACCCCGCCCTGGTCATGGCCGTGGCCGACTTGCTGCGCCAGCGTCCCGAAGCCAGCATGAGCACAGCCGCCCACCCCATCACCGAGTTGGCCGAGTTTCACAACCCCAACGTGGTCAAAGTCGTACTCGATGCTCGCGCGCTGGCCCTGTACTTCAGTCGCTCACCCATCCCCTACCCGCGTGACGCCGCCAACGCACTGCCCAGCCCGCCGCCCTTGCGCCACATCGGTATCTACGGCTACCGGGCCGGTTTTTTGCGCCAATTCCCTAAGCTGTCCCAAGCCCCGATGGAAGTGACCGAGGCACTAGAGCAATTGCGTGCGATGTGGCATGGTCACCGCATCGCAGTGCATGTGACCCAGGATGCGCCCGGCCCAGGCGTGGACACGCCGCAAGACTTGGAGCGCGTGCGTCAGTTGATGGCAAGCCGGGCGTGATATTCTCCACGCGAACAAATTGTTGAACACGGCTCTGCATTGAAGCCGCGTCCTTCAACTGATAACGAACGACTCAAGGAATCCCATGAAACTGATTTTGCTGGGCGCACCCGGTGCCGGTAAGGGCACGCAAGCCGCTTTCATCTGCCAGAAGTACAACATTCCGCAGATTTCCACTGGCGACATGCTGCGCGCGGCCGTCAAAGCGGGCACGCCCTTGGGCTTGCAAGCCCAAGCCATCATGGCCTTAGGCGGCTTGGTGAGTGATGACCTCATCATCAACTTGGTCAAAGAACGTATCGCTCAACCCGACTGTTCAGAAGGTTTCCTCTTTGACGGCTTCCCGCGCACCCTGCCGCAGGCCGATGCCATGAGGGCCGCAGGTGTCAAG
>JAYVPU010000248.1:0-4303 GCA_043757205.1 Comamonadaceae bacterium
CGCGAATGTCCCCCGGCCTGTGGCCTCCTCCTTGATTTCGCTGCGCAGAGCGCGTCACCGACCTGATCTGGTGAAGATGGTCTGGACTTCACCTTTGCAAACCCACCATGCTCGCCGCCTTGGCGCTTGGGATGAGTGGCGTAGCGGCATCAAGGAGGAGGCCGCAGGCCGGGGGACAGCCGCGTAGCTACTCACCCCAAGCGCCGGGGCGTACAAAATCTCATCACCGCAGTGAATTTCGAAATGATTAATCAACAACAGGAAAAAGAATGAAATCAAGAGCCGCCGTCGCCTTCGCCGCAGGCCAACCGCTACAAATCGTCGAGATCGACGTGGCACCTCCGCAAAAAGGCGAGGTGTTGGTGCGAATCACCCACACCGGTGTCTGCCATACCGATGCGTTCACCTTGAGTGGCGATGACCCGGAGGGCATTTTCCCGTCTGTGCTGGGGCACGAAGGCGCGGGCGTGGTGATCGAGATTGGTGAAGGCGTCACCAGCCTGAAGCCGGGCGACCACGTCATCCCGCTCTACACCGCCGAGTGCCGCGAATGCAAGTTTTGCCTGTCGGGCAAAACCAATTTGTGCCAGAAGGTGCGCGCCACGCAGGGCAAGGGGCTGATGCCCGATGGCACATCGCGCTTCTCCTACCAGGGCCAGCCGATCTTTCATTACATGGGGTGCAGCACCTTCAGCGAATACACGGTGTGCAATGAAATATCGCTGGCCAAAATCAACCCCGCTGCCGACCCCGAAAAAGTCTGCCTGCTGGGCTGCGGCGTCACCACCGGCATTGGCGCGGTGCACAACACGGCCAAGGTGAAAGAGGGAGACACCGTGGCCGTGTTTGGCTTGGGCGGCATTGGCCTGGCGGTGATTCAAGGTGCCAAGCAGGCCAAGGCGGGGCGCATCATCGGCATTGACACCAACCCCGGCAAGTTTGGTCTGGCCAAGCTGATGGGCGCGACCGACTGCATCAACCCCAAAGACCACGCGAAACCGATTCAAGACGTCATCGTCGAGCTGACCGACGGCGGTGTGGAATTCAGCTTCGAGTGCATCGGCAATGTGCACGTGATGCGTGCCGCGCTGGAGTGCTGCCACAGAGGCTGGGGCGAGAGCATCATCATTGGCGTGGCGGGTGCGGGGCAAGAGATTTCAACCCGGCCCTTCCAGCTGGTCACTGGCCGTGTCTGGCGCGGCAGTGCCTTTGGCGGCGTCAAGGGTCGCACCCAGTTGCCGGGCATGGTGGAGCAGGCCATGCGTGGCGAGATTGATCTGGATCCGTTCGTCACCCACACCCTGCCGCTGGACAAAATCAATGAAGCCTTTGACTTGATGCATGAAGGCAAATCCATTCGTACTGTGATTCATTTCTGAAACCTTGCGGGACAGACCGCAGCCACGCGAAGCGGGCCAGCTCTGTCCTCAACTGATTAGGGCAATATGACCACCCCCCACAAAATCAAACCCGAAGACCTGCGCAGCGCCCGCTGGTTTGCGCCGGACGACTTGCGCTCTTTCGGCCACCGTTCGCGCGCCATGCAAATGGGCTATGGCCCCGACGACTGGGCGGGCAAGCCGGTGATTGCCATCATCAACACCTGGTCGGACATCAACCCCTGCCACACCCACTTCAAGCAGCGCGTGGAAGACGTCAAGCGCGGCATTTTGCAGGCCGGGGGCTTCCCGCTGGAGTTGCCTGCCATCTCGCTGGCGGAAGCGTTTGTCAAACCCACCACCATGCTCTACCGCAACATGCTGGCGATGGAAACCGAGGAGCTGATCCGCAGCCATCCCGTTGACGGCGCGGTGCTCATGGGCGGCTGCGACAAGACCACGCCGGGGCTGGTGATGGGCGCGCTCTCAGCCGGTGTGCCCTGCATCTACCTGCCTGCGGGGCCGATGTTGCGCGGCAACTGGAATGGCAAGGTGCTGGGCTCAGGCTCCGATGCATGGAAGTATTGGGACGACAGACGCGCAGGCAAACTCACCGAGCCGCAGTGGTTAGAGGTCGAGGCCGGCATTGCCCGCAGCCACGGCACTTGCATGACCATGGGCACCGCTGCCACGATGATGGGCATTGCCGAGGCCATCGGCCTGACGCTGCCCGGTGCCTCCAGCATCCCCGCGCCGGACGCCAACCACCCCCGCATGTCAGCGGCGTGTGGACGCCGCATTGTGGATATGGTGTGGGAAGACCTGACCCCGGCCAAGCTGCTCACCCGCGCCAGTTTTGACAACGGCATTGCGGTAGCCATGGCCATGGGGTGCAGCACCAACGCCATCATTCACCTGGTGGCCATGTCGCGCCGCGCCGGTGCGCACTGCACCGTCACACTGGATGACTTTGACGCCGCCAGCCGCCATGTGCCCGTCATCGCCAACATCCGGCCCAGTGGCGACAAATATTTGATGGAAGATTTTTATTACGCTGGCGGGCTGCCCGCATTGATGAACCGACTGAGTCCGCTTTTGAAGCTCGACGCCATGACCGTCAACGGCCAGACTTTGGGCCAGAACATCGCCGGGGCGCAGGTGCATAACGATGACGTGATTCGCCCTCTGGACAACCCGCTGTATGCCGAAGGCGCGCTGGCCGTGCTGCGCGGCAACATCGCCCCCGGTGGCGCGGTCATCAAGCCCAGTGCTTGCGCGCCGCAGTACCTGCAACACACCGGCCCGGCGCTGGTGTTTGACAGCTACCCCGAAATGAAGGCGGCGGTGGACGACGAGAACCTGGACGTCACCGCCGACCACATCATGGTGCTGCGCTACGCTGGCCCCAAGGGCGGCCCCGGCATGCCCGAGTGGGGCATGTTGCCCATCCCCACCAAGCTGGTCAAGCAAGGCGTGCGCGACATGCTGCGCCTGTCAGACGCGCGTATGAGTGGCACCAGCTACGGCGCGTGCATCTTGCATGCGGCCCCTGAGGCCTATATTGGCGGCCCGCTGGCTCTGATCAAAACTGGCGACCTGATCACCGTGAACGTGCCCGCGCGAACCATTCACCTGGAGGTAAGCGACGAAGAACTCGCCACTCGCCGCGCCGCCTGGGTGGCCCCGCCCACGCGCTTTGAGCGCGGCTACGGCTGGATGTTCAGCCGTCACATCTTGCAAGCCGATGAGGGCTGCGATTTTGATTTTCTTGAAACGTCTTTTGGCGCAGCCATTGGTGAGCCAGAGATTCACTAAACACTCAACGACTCCAACCCTATGACAAAACACCGCATCCTCATGAATGGCCGCTTGCTACCCGCGCTGGAGCAGCAACTGGCGCAAGACTATGACTTGCATCCGCTTTGGAAAGAAGCCGATCCTGACGCATTTCTGGCCCAACACGGGGCCGAGTTTGAAGGCTTGGTCACCTCGGCCCGCGTGGGCGCGACTGCTGCGCTGATCAAGGCCCTACCCGCCCTGAAAGTGATCTCGTCGTTTGGCGTGGGCTACGAGACGATTGACGTTGCGCAAGCCCAGCAGCGCCACATCCCCGTGGGCTACACCCCCGACGTGTTGAACGACTGCGTGGCCGACACCGCCATGGGTTTGGTGATTGACGTGGCGCGCGGCATGAGTGCGTCAGACCGCTACGCGCGTGAGAAAAAATGGCTCAAATCGCCCTATCCCTTGACCACCCGCGTCAGTGGCAAACGGCTGGGCATCGTGGGCCTGGGCCGCATCGGCCAGGTCATCGCACGCCGCGCCAGTGGTTTTGACATGGACATCCGCTACCACAACCGCAAGTCCAATCCGGCACTGCCCTACGTCTATGAAGCCTCGCTGGCAGCGCTGGCCAGCTGGTGCGACTTTTTGGTGGTGGCCAGTGCAGGCGGTGCAGAGACCAAGCACCTGATCTCCCGCGACATCCTGCAGGCCCTGGGGCCACGCGGTTTTTTAATCAACATCTCACGCGGCTCGGTGATTGACGAAGTTGCGCTGATCGAAGCGCTTGAAAACGGCGTGATTGCCGGTTCCGGGCTGGACGTGTACGAGGACGAGCCCAACATCCCCGAGCGCCTGCTGGCGCTGGAAAACGCCGTGCTGCTGCCGCATCTGGCCAGCGCCACGCATGAGACACGTCAGGCCATGGCTGACTTGGTGATGGACAACTTGCACAACTTCTTTAGCACCGGCCAAGTCAAAGTGGCTGTGCCTTACTGACGTTTGCTTCTCTGATGACTGGCGCTCTTTCGTTCATCCTGTTTCTCGCTTCTGATTCGCGGGATCAGGTCGGCGGCGCACTCTGCTCCGCGAATGTCCTCCGCCCTGCGGGCTCCCCCTTGATTTCGCTGCGCAGAGCGCGC
>JAYVPU010000249.1:0-4302 GCA_043757205.1 Comamonadaceae bacterium
AGACCAGACTGAAACACCAAATTCAACAAGTAAATCATTAACTTACGACGTCCTGATGTGCAAACGTTGGGACACTACTGATTGCCGACTTCATGCAAACCGATGGTGATGGCCGAGGAGTGGTCAACATCCTCGCGGCCGACAAGCTAATGAACTCACCGCGCCTGTACGCCACCTTCCTGTTGTGGCTGCTCAGCGAATTGTTTGAAACCCTGCCCGAGGTCGGCGACCTGGATCAACCCAAAATCGTGTTCTTCTTTGACGAAGCCCACCTGCTTTTCAACGACGCGCCCAAGGCCTTGCTGGAACGCATTGAACTGGTGGTGCGCCTGGTGCGCAGCAAGGGCGTGGGCGTTTATTTCGTCACGCAAAACCCGCTGGACATTCCCGACACGGTGCTGGCGCAACTGGGCAACCGGGTGCAGCACGCCCTGCGCGCCTTCACTCCGCGCGACCAAAAAGCCGTCAAATCAGCCACAGAAACCATGCGGCAAAACCCCAAGCTCGACATCGGCACCGCCATCACCGAGCTGGCCGTGGGTGAGGCCCTGGTGAGCTTTCTGGACGACAAAGGCCGCCCCGGCATCACCGAGCGCGTCTATGTGCTGCCACCCGCCAGCCAGATCGGCCCCATCACGTCTGAGCAGCGCAAAGCCTTGCTGACCAACTCCATCGTGGCGGGCGTGTACGAGAAACAACTCGACCGCGAATCCGTCTTTGAAAAATTGACGGGGCGCACCAGCACGCGCATGGGGCAAGCCGGTACGTCAAACGCCTCTCCCAACACCCCCGCTGCCAACGCTACGCAAGAAGCCCCCGCCTCAGCCCCCTCTTCCGGCGGTGGTTTTTTTGACGGCTTGGGCAGCTTGCTGGGCGGCGGCGCAAGCCACACCCGCGCCAGCGCAGGCGAACAACTCTTCAAAAGCGCAGCCAGCGCTATTGGGCGCGAAGTGGGTCGCCAAGTGATTCGTGGCGTGTTGGGCGGGATTTTTGGCGGTGGTCGGCGATAGCTGAATTTGAGCCTGTTTAAGACACACAACCCGACAACTACAAAACTTAGCGCCGACGCGCTGACCTGACCCCGCTTAATGCCGCCACCATTTCCAACACTTTGCCCAAGCGACCCGCATCCGAGACCTCCACGGTGAGCGTCATCCAGGCTGCGCCTTTGTTCGACTGGGTCTGAGCCGCAACCACATTGATCTTTTGCTTGGTGAACACCTCCATCACGTCACGCAGCAGGCCTTGCCTTTCAGTGCCCTGCACCACCACGTCCATCGGGTACAGCGGGTGATGCGCAAAGGGCGCAGCCTGCGCGGACTTGTGCTGCCCCCAATCGACGTCAATCAAGCGATCGCCATTGCGGGCAGACATCTCGCGCAGGTTCACACAGTCAGCCCGGTGCACGCTCACGCCTTTGCCCCGCGTCACAAAGCCGCGAATGGCATCAGGCGGCGCAGGTTTGCAGCATTTCGCCAGCTGCGTCAGCAGTGAGTCAACCCCGACCACCAGCACACCCCCTTGTGAGCGGTCATCGGTGCTGGATTTTTTAAGCAGGGCCTGCTCATCTTGGGGGGCCACAAGCTCGGGCGGGCGCAACACAGCCTCAATGCTGTGCAAGGAGAACTCGTCCTTGCCCACCACCTCAAACAAATCGTCCGCCGAATGAAAGCCGAGCTGTGCGGCCAAGTCGTCCAACTTCACCGCCGTTTTGCCCAGACGTTGCAGCAGTTTTTCCACCGCCTCACGGCCCCGTGCCACGGTCTCGTGCATGGAGAGAGCGTTGAACCAGGCGCGCACCTTGGAGCGTGCCCTGGGGCTGACCAGAAAGCCCAGCTCGGGGTTGAGCCAATCGCGCGAGGGGCCCCCCTCTTTGACCGTCACCACCTCAACCGTTTGGCCGTTCTTCAAAGTCGTGTTCAAGGGCACCAAAGCGCCGTCCACCCTTGCGCCCCGGCAGCGGTGGCCCAGGTTGGTGTGCACGCTGTAAGCAAAGTCCACCGCCGTGGCACCTTGCGGCAACTCCACAATGGCCGCGTCCGGCGTGAGCACGTAAATCCGATCTTCAAACACACCCGCAGCCTGCGGGTCGCCGGTCAGGTCGCGCTCCCAGGCCAACAGTTGGCGCAGCACAGCGATTTTGGCGTCGTAAGCGCTGCTGGCCGACACGCCCGTGTAGCCCTTGGTGCCCGCCTCTTTGTAGGCCCAGTGCGCAGCCACGCCGTGCTCGGCATGGTCGTGCATGGCTTGGGTGCGAATCTGGATTTCAATCGCTTGGCCTAATGCGTTGCGCACGATGGTGTGTAAGGACTGGTAGCCATTGGATTTGGGCTTGGCGATGTAGTCGTCAAACTCCTCAGTCAAGGGTTGGAACTCGTTGTGCACCCAACTCAGCGCGGCATAACAGTCGGGCACGGAGTTCACCACTATTCGCAGCGCACGGATGTCATACAGCTGATCAAAGCCGAGCGACTTGCCCCGCATTTTTTTGACGATGCTGTAGATGTGTTTGGGGCGGCCTGTGACCTGTGCGCTAATGCCCTGGGCTTGCAATTCAGTCGCCAGTCGCAAGCGCAACTGCTCGACATAGATTTCGCGCTCCATCCGTTTTTCATCCAACAAACGCGCCACTTGTTTGTAGGTATCGGGCTCCAGAAAACGGAAGGACAGATCCTCCAACTCCCATTTAATTTCCCAAATGCCCAAGCGATTGGCCAGCGGTGCAAAGACCTGGAGCGACTCTGCGGCCAGCCCCTGCGGCACGGTTTGTTTGGTGGCTGCGAAATGTCGCAAAGTCTGCAAGCGTGAGGCCAGGCGCAGCATCACCACCCGCAGATCGCGCGAGAACGCCAGCAGCATCTTGCGCACGTTTTCATTTTGAGAAGTGGCCTTCGACGTGCGGGCTTGTTGCTGCACTTGAACCAGCTTGGTGACCTCCAGGGCCAGTGCAGCAAAGTTGTCGCCAAAGGCCTTGGCAATCACCTCCTGCGGTTTGTTCAGGTGCGCACTGGCATAGACCAGATAGCTTGCGGCCTGCATGGCTTGCGAGCCGCCAATGGTCTTGAGAATGGCGGCCACCGCGTCCGCGTGGGTCAAGGTGTTTTCACCCGTAGGCAAGGCTTCACCCAGCAACAAGGATTCGGCAAAAACGCGTGCACGCGCCAACACCTGGGCTTGTTCAAGCCCAGTCTCTGTCGTGGCCGCTATCACCTCGGGCAGGAGCGATGGGGCTGGGGGCTCGGATGAGTGACTTTTCATGCGTTCTTCACGCCTTACCCAGCAGGAAGTCACTCACCACCTGCACCTGATCCGCCGCGACCAGCATGGGCGCGTGGCCGACCCCGGCAAACTCCACCAAACGCGCCTTGGGGCCGCGCTGCGTCATGGCGTGCGCCGTCTCTGCGGAGAGCAGGTCCGACTGCGCTCCGCGCGTGAGCAGGGTTCGGGCCTGAATCTGGTCGTATAACTGCCAAAGTGCCACTTCGCTTTGCCCAACCGATTCCTGAGTGAGTGCGCGAAACGGCAGCGCAATGGCAGGGTCGTAGTGCAGGACAAAGCCGCCTTCTGCGTCACTGGCGGGCTTGAGCATGGGCCTGGACAATGCCAACCACTGCTCAGGCGAGTGCGGGCCGAAAGTGGGGGAGATCGCCCACATGATTTGAGCCCCTTGCTCTACCGACCTAAAACGCACCGGCTGGCCCAGATAAGCCCCAATGCGCTGCACGGCCTGCCATTCCAGCGCTGGCCCCACATCGTTCAAAACCAGGCGACGAATGTCAAGCCCCGGGCTGGCCGCCAGGGCAATCAAGCCGCCCATACTGGTGCCCACCCAGTCCAGTGTGGTGGGGGCCAGATGACGCACGAGGGCCTGTAGATCGGCGGCGTAAAACGGCACCTGGTAGCCCATCGGATCTTTGAGCCAATCGCTTTGGCCGCGCCCCACCACATCCGGGCAGACCACGCGCAGGCGGCCAGGCGCCCGATCACACAGGGCCTGTGCCAGCACATCAAAGTCGCGCCCCTGCCGTGTCAGGCCATGCACACACAAAACGACGTGACTGGCGCTGGGCGAACCCCATTGCCAGTAAGCCATTTGGTGACCTTGGGCGGCATCGGGGCAATGAATGTGGTGCAGGGTAGGTTCGGTCATGGCGTGTGATCGGTAAAGAGATCAGTCAAAGTCCGCTTGTGGGTCTGAGGCTTGCGATCAGTAGTGTCCCAACGTTTGCACATCAGGACGTCGTAAGTTAATGATTTACTTGTTGAATTTGGTGTTTCAGTCTGGTCTCGATTTGAACGTCG
>JAYVPU010000250.1:0-4299 GCA_043757205.1 Comamonadaceae bacterium
CCTCCTTCTTGCCCTGCTTTTGGAACAAGCCCGCCCCTTGGCGAGTGGCAATTTCGTGCACACCCGTATGCGGGCTTGGGTACGTTGGGTGATTCGCAATTTTGATGCGGGGGAAAAACCCCACAGCTGGCTGGCTTGGGGCATGGCCGTTGGCGTGCCCACGTTTGTGGCTTTGATCTTGCATTGGGTGCTGCTGGTGCAATGCGGCTGGTTTGCGGCCATGGTCTGGAACGTGGCGGTGCTCTACGTGACCTTGGGTTTTCGGCAATTCAGCCATCACTTCACTGATATTCGGGAGGCGTTAGAGGCGGGCGATGAAGCCAAAGCGCGCAGCCTGCTGGCCGCTTGGCAGCAGATTGATGCGAGCGAATTGCCACGCCGCGAGATCATCCGCCAGGTAATTGAGCACTCAGTTATCTCGGCTCATCGCCATGTGTTTGGTGTGTTGAGCTGGTTCTCTGTTCTGGCCGCCTTTGGCTTGGGCCCGGCGGGAGCTGTGCTGTACCGACTGGCGGAATTTGTGAACCGTTATTGGCACCATATGGCCACCCAACCCGCGCAACCGGTGAGCGAATTGACGCAAGCATTTGCAGACCGCGCTTGGGCAGGGGTGGACTGGTTGCCAGCCCGCATTACCGCTACAGGCTTTGCCGTTGTGGGTAGTTTTGAGGAGGCAATTGACGGCTGGCGCTTGTATGAATCGCAGTCTGAAACGAATAACGACGGCGTCATTCTGGCGGCAACCGCAGGCGCGGTGAATGTGCGGTTAGGTGCCGCGTTGATGACGGTGGAGGGCGCTGCTGAAGCGACTGTGACACCACCGACACCGCTCCGGCCAGAGCCCGAACTGGCACACCTGGCCAGCATCGTGGGCCTGGTCTGGCGTTCTGTCGTGATGTGGATGGTGCTGCTGGCGCTGCTCACCCTGGCCCGCTTGTTGGGTTGATCAGTATCGGGTTTGCGACAACTCTGCAAACAAGTCGCTATAAATCTTGTAGCGCGTCACGCTAATATTCAAAGGGTTAGCGTCTGATTTGGCTTCAGCCATCACGCCGCAGCCGGGCTCATGCAAATGCGTGCAGTTGTAGAAGCGGCAGTTCTTGATCCAGGGCTTGAGGTCGGGCATCAAGTTAGCCAAGTGCATGGGGTCAATGTGCTGCAACCCAAACTCTTGAAAACCGGGCGAGTCGATCAAGGCCGTTGTTCTGGCTTTGTCTGTCCAATACCAGTTGGTGCTGGTGGTGGTGTGTTTGCCGGAATTCAGTGCGGTCGAAATCTCACCCGTCACCACTTGCGCGCCTGGCACCAACAGGTTGATGAGCGTGCTTTTGCCCGAGCCTGAAGGCCCCAGCACCAGCGTCGTCTTGCCACTCAACTTCTCGTTCAAAGCCGCCACAGATGCGGTCGTGCCATCATCAGCCCCTTGAGGCTTGAGGCACAGCGGCAGCACGGTATAGCCCATGCGCCGGTAGGGGGCCAGTCGCTCCCAAGCCCGGGTAAACAGCTCACCCAGATCACTCTTGTTTAACGCAATCAGCGGCGTGATGCCTTCAGCCTCGGCGGCGATGAGTGCGCGGGTCAGTTGACTCTCCGAAAACACAGGATCAGCAGCAATCAGGATCAGCACCTGGTCCAGATTGGCGGCAAAGGACTTGGTGCGAATCTCGTCCTGGCGGTAAAACAGGTTGCGCCGGGGCTCGACCTTCTCAATCGTGCCTTCATCGGTCGTGGCCTGCCACAGCACGCGGTCGCCCACCACGGACTGACTTTTCTTGCCACGCGGGTGGCAAATCAGCCGAACCCCCTCGGGGGTTTCCACCATGACGTGGCGACCATGTCCGGCAACCACCAAGCCCTTGTTAAGCCCTTGCTGGGGCGTCTTAGGGGTGCTCAAGCGTGACCTTGGACTAGCAGGGCATCAAGCCGCGCCGCACAGTCAAAATCGCGCACAGACAGGCCACCCACATCGTGCGTGTTGTAGCGCACCACACAACGGCTGTAGTGCACCGTCAGCGCGGGGTGATGGTCTTGCCGGTGTGCGATGAAAGCCACTGCATTCACGAACGCGATGGTCTCGTAGTAATTGGCAAAGGCGTAGGTTTTCTCAATGGCCAAGTCAGCACCATCACCACTCAGTGTCCAGTCTTCGAGTTTGGACAGACTGGTGACGATCTCGGTGGCGCTCAGCGCCCGGCGGGTGGGGGCGGTGCTCATGTGGCCATCCGTGCCAGGCGCTCGGAAGCGGGCGGGTGCGAGTAATAAAACTTCACGTAAATCGGGTCGGGCGTCAGCGTGGAGGCATTGTCCTCATACAGCTTGAGCAGCGCGCTGCTCAGGTCGGTGCCGCTGGTTTGCGCCACCGCATAGGCATCGGCTTCGAACTCATGCTTGCGTGAGACCATGGCCGAGAGCGGGGCGATAAAGAAGCTGAAAATCGGCGACACCATTAAAAACAGCAGCAAGGCCAGCGCCTCGTTGGGCGCGTTCAACTGCGGGGCCACACCCAGACCGGTATAAAACCAAATCTGCGTTGCCAGCCAGCCCAGCAGGGCAAAGCCAAGCAGACTCAAGGCAAACAGGCTGACGATGCGCTTGATGATGTGCTTGTGTTTGAAGTGGCCGAGTTCATGCGCCAGTACGGCGTCCACTTCGCCGGGACTCAGTTTGTTCAGCAGCGTGTCAAAAAATACCACCCGTTTAGCGGCACCAAAGCCCGTGAAATAAGCATTGGCGTGGGCGCTGCGCTTGCTGCCGTCCATCACAAACAAGCCCTTGGCGGCAAAGCCGCAACGCTGCATCAGTGCCGTGACGCGTGCCTTGAGCGATTCATCCTCCAGCGGCTTGAACTTGTTGAACAGCGGGGCAATGAAGGTGGGGTAAATCATCAACAGCAGCAGGTTAAAACCCATCCAGATGCCCCAGGCCCACAGCCACCACCAGGCACCCGTGGCCCCCATCACCCACAAAATCAGGGCGGTGATGGGCAGGCCAATCGCAATGCCCACTAGGCTGGACTTGAGCAAGTCCGCCAGCCACAGCTTGAGTGTCATTTTGTTGAAGCCAAAGCGCTCCTCAATCACAAAGGTTTGGTACAGGGTGATGGGCAGCTCGATTAAGCCGCCAATCAAGGTGAAGGCTGCGATCAAAGCCAGTTGTTGCATCATGCCCGTGCCCAGCCAGGTCAGCAGCATCTGGTTCAAGGTGCCCAGCCCGCCCAGCAGCGTCCAACCGATCAAGATGACCGTGCCCAGCGCCAATTCCAGCAGGCTAAAACGGGCCTTGACCAAGGTGTAATCAGCGGCCTTTTGGTGGGCGGCCAAAGTAATGGTGTTGACGAAAGCGGCAGGCACCGTATCACGGTGGCGCGCCACATGCCGTATTTGGCGCGAGGTCAGCCAGAACTTCACCCCGAGACCGAGCAACAAGGCCAGTGCAAAAGTGAAGGTCAAAATCAGCGAAGGGGAGAGCGGAGAAGGGTTGGGCATAGGCGTGGAGTTTAGGCCATCGGTGACAATCCCGCGTATGGCCGAATCCAATCCCCCACTCTCTAAATCTGACCTCAACCTCATCTGGCTCGACTGCGAGATGACCGGGCTGAACCCCGAGACCGAACGCATCATCGAAATCGCCGTCATCGTCACCGGCCCGCACCTGGAGCCGCGTGTCGAAGGCCCGGTGCTGGTCATCCACCAGAGCGACGAGCTGCTGGGCAAGATGGACAAGTGGAACAAGGGCACGCACGGCAAAAGCGGCCTGATCGACAAGGTCAAAGCATCCACCTTGAGCGAGGCCGAGGCCGAGGCCCAGTTGATCGCTTTTTTAAGCCAGTACGCAGCCAAAGGCAAAGTACCCATGTGCGGCAACAGCATCGGCCAAGACCGGCGCTTTCTGGCCAAGTACATGCCCAAGCTGGAGGCTTTCTTTCACTACCGAAACCTTGACGTCAGCACGCTCAAAGAGCTGGCACGTCGCTGGCGACCCGATGTTTTCAGTGGCTTCAAGAAGCAGCAAAAACACACGGCCTTGGCGGATGTCAATGAGTCGATTGAGGAGCTAAAACATTACCGCGAACAATTCCTTAAACTGGAGTGATTAGGTAGAAACCCGAATCCGTGCCATAATCCGAGGCTGCGCTGCATGAGCAACGCATTTTGCGCATCTCCCCTCACACACCGGACTCACGACAAGGCAAGCTTGTCACAATAAGTCCCCAGTACTGGCTCAATCGGTACAGGCTTCGTTTGATGGTTGATGTTTTTTAACCATTGACGGAGCAGTCGCACAACCTGCGGCGCTCGC
>JAYVPU010000251.1:0-4271 GCA_043757205.1 Comamonadaceae bacterium
CGAAAACGGGTCCTGAAACACCACCTGAACGGTCTTGCGCAAGGCACGGTTTCTAGGCTGGTCTTCTCCCCATGCCTGCCCTGCAACTTTCAGTTCACCGTGAAAGGGTAACAGCCCCAAAGCCGCCAGCGCGAGCGTCGATTTACCCGAGCCGGACTCGCCAATGACACCCAAGGTCTGACCCGGCGCAAGGCTGAAAGCACCATCGTGGACGGCGACAAACTCACCCCGCGAAAACCAGCCTCGCCAACCCGACAAAGGGGTCGGGTAAGTGACGCGCAAGCCATGGGCCTGTAGCAGCGGGGGTGTTTCGGATTCGACCGGCAACTCCAGCACATCACGCACCGGTTTGCTGTCGATCAGGCGCTGGGTGTAGCTGTGCTGGGGCTTGGCAAACACCTCGGCCACCAGCCCTTGCTCCACGATGTGGCCGTTCTCCATGACCATCACGCGCTGGGCAAAGCGACGAACCAGATTGAGGTCGTGCGTGATCATCAGCACGGCCATGCCGTACTTGGCTTGCAGGCTGTCTAGCAAGTCCAGAATCTGGCCACGCAGGCTCACATCCAGCGCGGTGGTGGGCTCATCGGCCAGCAGCAATTTAGGCTGACAGGCCAGGGCCATGGCGATCATGGCGCGCTGGCGCTGGCCACCACTGAGCTGATGGGCAAATGAATTGACGCGACGCTCGGGCTCGGGAATGCCGGTGTCGGCGAGCAACTGGATGGCATGTTGATGCGCCTGCGCGCTCGTCATCCCCATTTTGAGTTCCAGCACCTCGGCAATTTGATCACCCACCGTGAACAGCGGGTTGAGCGCCGTCATGGGCTCTTGGAAAATCATGGCGATGTCTTGACCCCGAATACCACGCAGAGATTGCTCTGAAATTGAGAGCAAGTCATGCATGTTTTCATTGGGCTGAGAGCCGAAATAGTTCACAACACCCGTGGTTTTGGCATCCTGAACCAAGCGCAAAAGGCTAAGTGCCGTGATCGTCTTGCCAGAACCCGACTCGCCCACCAAGGCCAGCTTCTCGCCGGGGGCGATGCTGAAGTTGATGCCATGGACGACTTCCTTGTCGCCGAACGTCACGCTCAGGTTTTTGACATCAAGTAGCGGGCCATTGGTCGTTCGCACTGAGCCTGTCGAAGGGCTTGCAAGGTCTTCGACAAGCTCAGACCGAACGGTAGGCTTGGCACTCATTTTTCCGCCTTTCTGGGGTCCAGCGCATCACGAAGCGCGTCACCCATGAAGGTGAGCAAAAGCAGCGTCACCACCAGCAGTGCAAAGGTGGAAAGCGAAATCCACCAAGCGTCAATGTTGTTCTTGCCCTGCGCCAGCAACTCACCCAAGGAGGGCGTACCGGGTGGCACGCCCAGCCCGAGAAAATCCAGCGAGGTCAACGCCAGGATGGCCGCGCTCATGCGAAAGGGCAAAAACGTCACCACCGGCGTCAGGCTGTTGGGCAACAAATGGCGCCAGATGATTTGCCAGTTGGACAAGCCCAAGGCCCGGGCCGCACGCACGTAGTCCAGTTGCCGGTTGCGCAGAAACTCAGCGCGCACATAGTCCGACAAGCCCATCCAGCCAAACAGGCTGAGCAGGGCCAGCAACAGGCCGATGCTGGGGTCAAACAGGGCAGCAAAAATGATGAGCAAGTACAGCTCCGGCATAGAGCCCCAGATCTCGATAAAGCGTTGAAACCACAGGTCAGTTTTGCCACCGAAAAATCCTTGAATCGCCCCGGTGATGATGCCCAAAATCACCCCAATCACCGTCAGCGCCAATGCGAACAACACCGAGATGCGAAAGCCGTAGAGCAGCCGTGCAATCACATCCCTACCCCGGTCGTCCGTGCCCAGCCAATTGTCCCGCGAAGGGCCTGAGGGGTTGGGCTCTTTGGCGAAGTAGTTGAGCGTGCTGTGGTGGTAGGGGTTGGGCGGGTACAGCGCCCAGTTGCCGGGCTTGGCAAATTGCGCCTGGATGAAGGGGTCGAGAAAATCGGTCGGGGTTTTGAAGTCGCCACCAAACTCGGTTTCCGGGACATTGCTCAGAATGGGCATGTACCACTGCCCGTTGTAGCGGGCCAGTAAAGGCTTGTCGTTGGAGATCAGCTCTGCGCCCAGGCTCACAAAGAACAAGGCGCAAAACAGCAGCAGACTCCAAAAACCCAGGCGATTGCGCTTGAAGCGCAGCCAGGCGCGACGCGAGGGACTCAGGGAAACCGTTCGCCCTGAGCTTGTCGAAGGGCTTGCAAGGGCTTCGACAGGCTCAGCCTGAACGGTCATGGTGGTCATCAGAGAAGGGGGTTCAGTCAAATTTGACACGCGGGTCCACCCAGACATAACAAAGGTCAGAGATCAGCTTGGTCACCAAGCCGATCAAGGTAAAAAGATAGAGCGTGCCCAGCACCACCGGGTAGTCGCGTCGGATCACCGACTCGTACGACAGCAAACCCAGGCCATCGAGGGAGAACAGCGTTTCGATCAAGAGCGACCCAGCGAAGAACGCGCCGATGAAGGCCGCCGGGAAGCCCGTGACCAGCGGGATCAGCGCGTTGCGAAACACATGCTTCCACAGCACGCGCCGCTCTTCCAGCCCTTTGGCTCGGGCGGTCAGCACGTACTGTTTGCGAATCTCTTCGAGGAAGGCGTTTTTGGTCAGCATGGTGGTCACGGCGAAGGAGCCGAGCACACTGGCCGTGACGGGCAACGTAATGTGCCACAGGTAATCCGTCACCCGCGCGCCCCAACTGAGCGACTCCCAGTTGCTGGAGGTCAGGCCCCGCAGCGGGAACCACTGCAACTGCCCGCCAAAAATCACCAGCAGCGCCACGCCCAGCACAAAGCCCGGTATGGCATAGCCCACCAGCACCAGCAGGCTGGTCAGCGTGTCAAAGCGCGAGCCTGCACGCACCGCTTTGGCAATGCCCAGAGGAATAGAGATGACGTAGCTGAGGAAAAAAGTCCACAGCCCCAAGCTGATCGAAACAGGCAGCTTTTCTTTCACCAAAGCCCATACGTCTTTGGGGTAGAAAAAACTCTTGCCCAAATCAAAACGAGAGAACTGCCCCAGCATCTGGATGAAGCGCTCATGCGCCGGTTTGTCAAATCCGTAAAACTCTTTGATCTCCGCAATGCGGGCCGCATCCACACCCTGGCGCCCCCGGTAGCCCGCCCCGGTGGCGGCGGCACCCTCCCCGCCCGAATCACGCCCCTGGAGTTGAGCCACCATCTGCTCCACCGGCCCACCCGGCACGAACTGGATCACCACAAAGGTCAACAGCAACACGCCCAACAGCGTGGGCACCATCAACAACAAGCGCTTGAGGATGTAGAAAAACATGCTTAGGGTGCTTTCTTCAAATCAAGGGCGGCTGATGCTTGCCGATGTGCGGCGAGGTTGGCGGGTGAGGCCCACCAGGTGGAGGTCACCCACGCTTCAGGCTGGTAGTAGCGTGGTGTAACTGCCGCTTGCTCAAACAGGCCGGCACGGTAAGCCACCCGGTGCACGCTGCTGTACCAGTGCGGCACTGCGTAATGGCCGTGGCGCAAGACCCGATCCAGCGCCTGGACGCGCGCCACCAGTTCAGGCCGCGTTTTGGCCGACATGATGCGGTCTAGCAAAGCATCCACCGCCGGGCTTTTCAGGCCAATGATGTTGCTTGACCCTTCTGAATCCGCGGCCTTGGAACCAAAGCGCTCCAGCAACTCCGTGCCCGGTGCTTCACTGCCGACAATGCGGTTGCTGATGACTTCAAAGTCAAATACATCCAGGCGTTTTTGCAGAATGGCGTAGTCGATCACTTTGTAGTTGACCTCGATCCCCAGCTTCTCCAGGTTCTTGGCGTAGGGCGTCACCACGCGCCCCATGGAGCCGGAGTTGTCTAAAAATTCGATAGAAAAAACATCGCCTTTGGCATTGCGCAACGCACCGTCGCGGTAGGTCCAACCGGCCTGTGCCAGCAGGTCTCGCGCTAGTCGCAAGTTGTCGCGCAGCGTGTGGCCCGACGTGGGCTCCAAGCTAGTCACCGGGGGTTGCGGCACCGCCTGGGTCAACACTTCAGCGGGCAACAGGGAGCGCAACGGTTCCAGTAGCGCTAACTCGTCCGCCGTTGGCAGGCCTTTGGCTTCAAAGTCACTGCCCACAAAATAACCGCGCACCCGGGTGTAGGCGTTGTAAAAAAGTTGGCGGTTGAGCCACTCAAAATCCATGGCCAACGCAATGGCTTGGCGCACGCGAACGTCTTTGAATTTTTCGCGCCGGGTGTT
>JAYVPU010000252.1:0-16712 GCA_043757205.1 Comamonadaceae bacterium
CAGGTGGTAAGCGGGCCATCAGCGTGAAGGTGAATGAGGTCATTGGTGTCGCTGGTTTTGCCTTGCCCGGTAGCTATGTGGACATCATGGTCAACACCATGGACAACAAGGACAGCAAGAACAATAGGGAAAAAGAGGCAGTGTCCAAAATTGTGTTGAGACGAATCCTTGTCCTGGCCGTCGCTCAAGAGGCCAACCGTGATGAGACCAAGCCCAAGGTGGTCAGCGCGGTCACGCTGGAGGTAACGCCTGAGGAAGCAGAAAAAATTGACTTGGCACGCAGCATTGGTTCGCTGTCCCTGGTATTGCGTAATTCAATCGACCAGCAGGACGAGGAAACCGTCGGGATACGTCTAGACGACTTGCTGGGCAAGGGCAAGGTTGCGCCCATTGTTGCGCCGGTGGCAGCTCGGCCAGTAGTGGCGCAGCGTCAAGTCGTCAAGCCTCGCATCGTGATGGTAACGGACGCAACCCCGCCACCCGTCGTCACCACGGTCGAGGTGATCAGGGGTATTCAAAAAGCCTACTCTAATTTTTGAGGGATCAACATGAAAAAAGCAAATAAAAATGTTCGTGGCAGCCGTGTATTTGCATCGGCTTGCTTGTTGGCGACAGCCGTGGCATGGGGGCCTGAAGCACTGGCGCAAGCCCCAGTCATCACCAGGGGCAATACCACAGCGCCTTCAGCAACCATGCCGCGCGGTGCCATGCCCATGCCTATGCAGA
This sequence comes from Comamonadaceae bacterium, assembly GCA_043757205.1. Taxonomy (GTDB): domain Bacteria; phylum Pseudomonadota; class Gammaproteobacteria; order Burkholderiales; family Burkholderiaceae_C; genus CANCDA01. Next base: position 727 of record JAYVPU010000252.1, read on the forward strand.
TGGCCGCAGCACCCAGCAGTACCGAGTTCTCCACCGTCGGCCCAGCCATGGAGTTGACCATTGGCAAGTCCACACTGATGCGGGTGCCTTCTGCGGTAGAACGCATCTCGGTGGGCAACCCCAACATTGTCGACATCACCCTTATCAGCCCGACCGAGATTTACCTCCTGGGTAAAAATTATGGCTCTACCAACATGGTGATCTGGCGCAAGGGTGGGGCCACTACGGCCATTGACGTGAACGTCAGCCTCGACATTGGACGCATGGATAAAAAACTGCGTGAGCTCATACCCGAAGAAAAAGGCATCACCGTTCATGCCGCGGCGGACTCCATCATCTTGAGCGGCGTGGTCAGCAGTGCCGTCAAAGCCCGCTATGCCGAAGACATTGCCAATGCCTTTGTGCGCGACATCAACCGTTCACTGGTGCTGCCCGTCATGGCGGGCGACACCAAAGTGGCTTCAGGCACGGTGGTGGCGGGTGCGGGCGGTGCCGCTGCGGTGGCTGCCACCACCAGTGCCAAGGTGGTCAACCTGCTGCAAGTGGCCTCGGGTCAGCAGGTGATGCTGGAAGTCAAAGTGGCCGAGGTATCCAAGACCTTGCTCGACAAGCTCGGGGCAAGTCTTGGTGTGAGTGCTGGTAACGGGGGGTTGAACTACGGCATTTTGTCCAACTTTCTAAGCCTGGGCAACGGAGTCTTCAGTATCAGGACCGACAACGGGAACACTCTCCAGGTTGACGCCCAGAAGCAAGACGGTCTCATCAAAATTTTGGCAGAGCCCAACATCATCTCCATCAGCGGGCAAGAGGCCAGCTTTCTGGCGGGCGGCAAAATTTTCATTCCCACGGCCAGCAGTAACGCTGGCGGCTTTCCTGTCATCACCTTGACAGAAAAAGAGTTTGGCGTCGGCCTCAAGTTCACCCCCACGGTGCTAGAAGGTGGCCGCATTCACCTGAAGGTGGCCCCTGAAGTGTCGGAGCTGGCCCAAACCGGTTCGGCATTTACAACCATCGGTGGCGTAACGTCCGTGTTGCCTAGCATCACCACCCGGCGCGTTCAAACCACCGTGCAGCTCATGGACGGGCAAAGCCTGGCCATTGCCGGGCTGATTAAAAACAACGTCACCGAAACGATTAAACGAATTCCCCTGTTGGGTGAAATACCGATCTTGGGTGCCCTGTTTCGCAGCAGCGAGTTCCAGACTGATCGCACCGAGTTGATGTTCGTCATCACCCCGCGGCTGATCAAGCCGCTGGATGTTGCACAGGCCTTACCCACGGACAACTTCACCCCACCCAGTCGCAGCGAGTTCTTCCTGGGCGGCAAGCTGGAGGGCAGCGGTCGCTCAGACGTCGTGACCGACAGGCCTGCGCCCCCTGCCTCCCAGCCTCCCGCAGCGCAGCCGCAAGCCGGTGGGTTTGAACTCAAATAAAGGAGCGCCGCCATGACCATCAAAACTACCCCCCGCGTGTTGTTGACCGCAACGACCATAGCGCTCATGGTTCAGCTCACGGGCTGTGGCTCCACCACGCCTGACCTGGACGCCAAGTTCGGTGATGCCGTGCGCACGGCGCGCCAACAGCAAACCCTCAACCCAGCAGCACCCATGGGCAATAACCCCGTGCTGGGCATTGATGGCCGGGCCGCTGCCAGCGCGCAAGACCGCTATCAGGACTCATTCAAAGCACCGCCTAAAACCTTTGAGGTTCTTGGTATCGGCGGTGCCTTGTCGTCAGGTGGCCAGTAGTTCCGGGCAAAAATAACACCCAGGTGCACATCATGCTTAAGCACGCATCATGGCCCCAACGCCAGCGCCAGCAGCGCGGCGCGGTCATGATTTTGTTCGGGCTCACCATGGTGGTGCTGATTGGTTTTGCCGGGCTGGCCATTGACCTGGGGCGCTTCTTTGTCATCAAGACGGAGTTGCAAAACGCCATGGACGCCTGCGCCTTGTCGGCGGCATCGCAGTTGCGGCCGGGGCTGAACACCGCAGCCGACCTCACGCGTGCAGTGGCGTATGGGCGTGTGTTTACCACCGGTGGTACCACCGGTACGGAAGTCTTCAAGAACAGCATCAGGAACAAGGCCAACTTCCAAAGTACCACCGTCAACCTTGCCGATTCAGACGTCACCTTCGCCAAAACCGAAACCTTCAACGCCCCTACTTACGCCCCTGCTAGTACGGTGGACAAGGACTACCGTTATGCCAGATGCGAATTACCGCTAGGCAATCTGCCGATTTACTTCATGCGCGTACTCAACCTCCTGGGGGCCACCTTCACCACCCAGACCGTCAGCGCCATGGCGGTGGCGAAGGGGGGGGCGCAACTCTGCAATATTGTTCCGGCGGGTATCTGTCAGAGAAGTGGCTCTAGCAGCAGTCCACCGCACGGTTTGAATGTAGGCGAATGGATATCTATTGGGACCTCGATAGCTCCAGGGAAATTCGGCTGGGTGGACTATTCAGCAAGTGCTGGTGGTTCCAATGAAGTCAAAGTTCTGCTAACGGCTGACGGTCAATGCAAGTTACCAGCTGTTGGAACTTATGCTACTGAAAGCGGGCAGAAAACCAGTGCAGAAGATGCTTGGAACACTCGTTTTGGCATTTATTCGAATCCGTTCAAAATCAACTCCATAGGAAATTGGAGACCGGACAAGACAGGGTATGCCTATTTTGGTGAAGCTATTGGGGCTATTACGAACCCCAATCGCCTCATTCCTAATTGGCCGCGCCTTGATACGGCTACAGAGCCAAAGGCTTATGACGGCATTCCACCTGCCACCACCCCAACCATCACGCCGGCAGTCACCAACTATGTGAATTCGGTATCTGCACTTAGGCAATATGAACAACAAACCTCTATTTTCAGCGGAAGTCCGGATATCTCGACCGCAGGCACCGGCGGGGACTATGACATCGAAGGGCGACTTGGCAGACGCGTGGTTGTGGCTCCGGTCATAGATTGCGGAACTATGCACATCACTGGGTATGCCTGCGCCCTCATGCTGAATCCATTTGGGCAAGTGACAGGGGTTGGAGGTGGCCCTGTATATGCCAAGCTTGAATATCTTGGGAAAATCGGAACCGCTATCACGCCTTGCGGTAGTGGAACGGTCGTGGCGCCGAATTTGTCGGTACTGGTGAAGTGAGGCCAATGATGAAACTTCACAGACAAAAGGGCGTGGCGGCGGTTGAGTTGGCGCTGATTCTGGTGCCGATGCTGGTGTTGTGTTTTGGCATTGTCGAGGTCGGTCGCGCGCTGTATTACTACAACGGCTTGGTCAAGACCACCCGAGGGGCAGCGCGCTATCTAACAGCGAAAGACCTGAATGCCCTGACAAGCGGTATTCCGTACGACAGTGGCTCATCAAATACTGATGTAACAACAGCCATAAAGCTGGCATGGTGCGGCACGACCACTTGTAATGCGGTCAGTCTCGTGCCTGGGCTTGATGCATCCAAAATCACTGTGAGAACCGACAACAACGTACTTACAGGTGCTGGCTCTATCAGCCTGGTCACCGTCACCATAAGCGGGGTCGGCTTCACCTCGTTCCTGCCCTACGCCATCGCCAGCTTTACATACTCTCCCGTTAAGCTCACCATGGCTTGGAGCGTTACATGAAGCCGCGCGTATCACGCCAACCCCCCAGCCGCAAGGCCTCGTGGCGCCAACAGGCGGGCGCCATGATCATCGAGTTTGCTTTGATCGCCATTGTTTTTTTTGGACTTCTGGTGAGCATCATGGAGTTGGGTCGCTGGCTGTTCACCCTCAATGCGGCCATGGAGGCAACGCGTTGGGGTGCGCGGCTGGCCGTGGTTTGTGGCAATAGCGGCACGCCCATTCAGACGGCCATTCAAACGCACATTCAACTCATGATCCGCAGCGGCGGTACGCTCAACGTCACCTACCCGGCATCGACGTGCACCACCGACTGCCTAGTCACCGTGACCTTGACCGGCGCGAGATTCAAGCCATTCGTTCCTTTTCTACCAGCAAGTCCAGATCCCGGCGGATGGCTCATGCCAAATTTCAGTACCACCTTGTCGGGTGAGGCCATGGGCTCTGAAGGCAGCAATGCCAGCGCCAACGATGTCTGCCCAGCCTGATCCCTGTCTTTTGTAAGAAAGAACCACCCCATGACCGTCAAAGTATCCGCCCTTTGCAGTACCGAAGCAACACTTAGGGCGCTCGGAGAACCTGACCCGAAGCTGCGCGCTGGTGTTGTATTCACCGCGCATGTCGGCACAGCACAGTCCCTGGGCAACGTGCTTCGCCGTGAACAACCGGATGTGGTTTTACTCGATTTCCCGGCCGCTGACGAGTCGGCGATGGAGCACATTGAAGCGGCCTTGATCAAGGCGCCCGGCACGCACATGGTGCTCGTGAGCGCGGATCGGTCGGTTGAGTTTTTGATGCGCGCCATGCGTGCCGGCGTGCGGGAGGTCTTGCCTGCACCCATGAACCAGTTGACGGTGTTGCAGTCGGTTAAACATGCGCAGGGCCATCAGCACTTAGGCACTCGGTATCAAGAGTCGGTAGGGCAGGTGCTGGCTCTGATCTCGGCCAAAGGTGGTGCAGGCACTACGTTTTTGGCGACCAATCTGGCCTATGCATTGGCCAAGCAAGGCAAACGTGTGGCCGTGCTGGACTTGAACCTGTATTTGGGAGACGCAGCCCTGTTTCTGGGCAGCACTGAACCCGCTTCCAGCGTGGTGGAGATCGCTCGGCAAGCGCACCGCATGGACGCCACCTTGCTGGACGCCAACATGATCAAGCTCAGTGAGAATCTGCACGTGTTGGCGGCTCCCACGTCGCCCGAACATGTCCATGCAGTCTCAGCCGAGGACCTCGAAACTGTCATTGAACTGGCGCGCAGCAATTACGACTTTGTTGTCCTGGACGTCAGCCGCATGTTGGACCCACTGACCATCAAGGCGCTGGATTTGGCCGACACCATTTACCTGACGCTGCAAATGAATGTTCCTTTTATTCGTGCCGCCAAGCTCATGGTGGCTGTATTCAGGACGCTGGGTTACTCCAATAACAAGTTGAAAGTCATCGTTAATCGCTATGAGAAAGCCGGTGTCATTGGCTTGGCAGAGGTTGAAAAATCGACCTCGTTAAACGTGCAGTACACGATACCGAACAGTCATGGAGCCGTTGACGCATCGGTTAACCAAGGGGTGCCATTGCTCAAACTGTTGCCACGCGACTCTGTGTCGTGCGCCTTGCAGGACTGGGCTCAGCAACTTGTGCCCAGCACAGTTCACCGTCCTAAAGGCTGGTTGCAAGGGTTGAGGAAGTTTTCGTTCTGAAAGCAACGTTTACTAACCAAGAATGAAAGACCACCATCATGAGCCTCAGAAATCTGAAACAAGAGATCAAGCCCACCTCGGTAGTGAGCGACTTCGGCGCTGAAACGCGTTGGCACGCAACGCCAGAATATTACGAACTCAAAGCGAAGTTGCATAGTCAGTTGCTTGAGAACATCAATCTAGACGTGCTGGGCAGCATGGAGCCAGAGCGTTTGCGAAGCGAGTTGGGGACGCTGGTCGAGAAGTTGCTGACAGACTCTGGCGTGGCGCTGAATGCGATGGAGCGTCGAAAGCTGATCATTGATATTCAAAATGAAGTCATGGGCCTGGGGCCGCTTGAGCCTTTGCTGGCCGACCCGACTGTGTCTGACATCTTGGTCAACGGCCCGCGACAGGTGTATGTGGAGCGTCGAGGTCAGCTTGAGTTAAGTGACATCGTTTTTTCTGATGATGCGCACCTGATGAAAATTATTGACAAAATTGTGTCGCGCATCGGACGACGGATTGATGAATCCAGCCCCATGGTGGACGCGCGCTTGCCGGACGGTTCGCGTGTGAACGCCATCATTGCGCCGCTGGCCTTGGATGGGCCCGTGCTGTCTATTCGCCGCTTTGCCGTCGTGCCTTTGCGGGTGGAAGACCTGATCAAGGGCAGGTCGCTCACGCCCGATCTGGCCCAGTTGCTTGCGGGCATGGTGCAGGCCAAGATGAATATATTAATTTCAGGCGGTACCGGCACCGGTAAAACCACGCTGCTTAACGTGTTGTCCAGTTCCATTCCGGCCAATGAGCGGATCGTAACGATCGAAGATGCGGCCGAGCTGCAATTGCAACAACCGCATGTGGTTCGTCTTGAAACCCGCCCCTCCAACATTGAGGGCAAGGGTGAAGTCAATCAGCGCGCTTTGGTGCGCAACAGCCTGCGCATGCGACCCGACCGGATTATTTTGGGCGAGGTGCGCGGTGCCGAGGTGGTGGACATGTTGCAGGCCATGAATACCGGCCATGAGGGTTCCATGACCACGGTGCACGCCAACACCCCTCGGGATGCCCTGACGCGCCTGGAAAACATGGCGGGCATGGGTGGCATGGCGATCCCACCGAAGGCGATGCGCCAACAGATCAGTTCCGCCATCATGGCCATCATCCAGATTTCCCGTCTGACCGACGGGCGACGCAAACTGATCAGTCTGCAAGAAATCGTTGGCATGGAAGGCGACATCATCACCATGCAGGAGATTTACGGATTTACCCAGACTGGTGTTGCCGACGATGGCACGGTATTAGGGCATTTTCAGGCCACCGGGGTGAGGCCTAAATTCATGGGCCGACTCAAGGCCCATGGCATCAGTGTGCCGGACGGTACGTTTGACCAAAACAGAACCTTCGAGTGACGCCATGAGCATAACTTACGCCTTATTTGTCATCTTCGGTTTTCTTGCCGTGGTGCTGCTGCTTGAAGGTATGTCCATGCTTTGGAGCGATACCCGAAGCCCAGAGGTGAAGCGAATTCAGCGGCGCTTGCGCGTCATGTCTGTTGGCGATCCTGGCGAGGGCGGTGCTTCATTGCTCAAAGAGCGCTTGCTGAGTAGTGCTCCGCTCATGCAGCGCCTGCTATTGAGCATGCCCCATGTGCATAAGGTGGATCGCTTGTTGTTGCAGTCGGGCTCCAGCCAGACCGTCGCCCAATCATTAACCGTCTGTCTGTTGGCCGGTGTGGGGGGCTTGCTGATCGGATTTTTGATCCGCTGGTCTTTGCCATTGGTCATCTTGCTGGGGGGGGGGCTTGCTGTTTTTCCCGTGCTGCGCCTGACATGGAAGCGATCTAAGCGTTTGTATCTGATTAGCGCGCAACTGCCAGATGCGCTTGACATGATCAGCAGGGCCTTGCGTGCCGGTCATGCCTTTTCTGCTGCTCTCGCCATGGTGGGGAATGAAGCGCAAGAACCCATTGCAGGTGAGTTCAAATCCACTTTTGATGAGATTAACTTTGGTATCTCGACAAAAAATGCACTGATGAACCTCACAAAACGGGCACCGATCCCTGACCTGCGCTATTTTGTGCTTGCCGTGGTTATTCAGCTTGAGACCGGGGGCAATTTGGCTGAACTGTTGGGCATGTTGTCGAACTTGATTCGGGAGCGATTCAAGCTCTTTGGAAAGATCAGGGTGCTAGCTGCGGAAGGAAAACTGTCGGCCTACATTCTCCTGGCCTTGCCGTTTTTTCTGGCCGCAGCCTTGCAAGTCGTCAACCCCGGCCACTTGGACTTGTTGTGGACGGATCCGACGGGCTTTCGGTTGGTGATAGGTGCCCTGGTCATGATGGTGATAGGCAGTTTTGTGATGTGGCGAATTATCGACATTCGTGTTTGAGGAGGAAGCAAAATGCTGCAAACATCAATTTTCGCAATGATCTTCCTGTCGGTAGCCGGTCTTGTTCTGGGTATCGGTCTGTGGTTGAACCGCAATGAAGCCTTGGATCGGCGACTGGGCCAGCTAGGTAACAAGGCCAATGAAAACTCAGAACAAGTAGCTGCCCTTTGGCAAGCCAAGGTGGCCAAGGTCACTGCGCCTTTGGCCTGGTTGTCAACGCCCAAGGAGGGGTGGGATGCGTCGAACTTTCGTATCCGACTCATGCAAGCGGGTCTGCGGGGACCAGGATGGCCTGTCATTATTTTTGCTGCAAAAACAGCCCTGTCACTGACACTGCCTAGTCTGTTTCTTTTATTTAACAGCATGGGCAGTGCGCCAGCAACGTCACAGGGCACTTTGTTTTACCTGTTGATCTTGGCCTCGCTGGGCTACTACTTCCCAAATCTGGTGCTGGCAAAGATGATTAGCCAGCGCAAACGTGAATTGGAGGAGTCCATGCCGGATGCGGTGGACCTGATGACGGTTTGCGTGGAGGCTGGGCTTGGCCTGGATGCCGCAATGAACCGTGCTGGCGAGGAAATTCAGTTGCGTAGCCAGGCGCTGGCTGACGAACTGCGTCTGGTGGGACTGGAGATGCGAGTCGGTTCAACGCGTGAGAATGCGCTGCGTAATTTTGCGCTACGAACCGGGGTGGACGATATTGCTACGTTCGTGACGATCTTGCTTCAGTCCGGCCACTTTGGCACCAATGTTGCCGACTCATTGAGAGTTCTTTCAGAAACCATGCGTGAGCGCCGCAAAATTCGCGCAGAAGAAAGGGCTGCAAAAATTCCGTTGAAACTTTTGTTTCCGCTGATTTTCTTCATATTTCCTTCCATGTTCCTGGTGCTGTTGGGCCCCCCCCTTATGGGCATCTTCCGGGTCTTGTTCCCCGCCCTGAATGGCTGAGGCTAATTTAATTTATCTGGAGAAGGTCATGAGCCACTACGTCAAAGCTTTATCTCTTCTATCAGCCGGTGCGTTGTTGGGCTGTTCGCAGTATGCGCTGATCCCCACCGACGGGACAAACCTTGCTGGGTCCAGCGCAGGCAGCGCGAAATTTCTCAAAGTGCAGCCGGTGGAGCGCATCACAAGCCCGGTGTCTGAGGTGGAGGGACAGTTCATCATGGGGCGCTCGGCCCACGGCTTGGGGCAAATGGCCTTGGCGGAGGAACGCTATGCGAAGGTGTTGAGCCTACAGCCCACGCATGTGGGGGCACTGAACGCGATGGCGGTGATCTACGCGCAGTCCGCACGTTTCGAGCAGTCTGTTGAGTTGTTCAGGCAGGCCTTGGCGGTTGACGCCAGTGCGGCGCATGTGCATAACAATTTTGGTTATGCCTTGATGTTGGCCGGTCGGCTGGATGAGGCTCAAATTCAACTCGACCAAGCACAGGCCTTGAACCCCTTGAGCGAGTTGACGCGCAAGAACCGGGCGTTGTTGGCGCAGTCAAGAGGCCATGCCCCTGTGTTGGCTGGGATGAGCAAGCCAGAGCTTGCCGCTACACCCGTAGTCACAACCGTTGTGACAAGCACCGCGAAATCTGTGGCCCCCGAGAGGCCGCAACTGCATGCCGTGCAGCCGCATGTGTTTGAGTTGCGTGATGCGTCGGCCATCGTGCAGGCGCAGGCACAAGTGGCGCGTGCGCCAAGTGTCACTTGGCCTAGTGTGTCTGCGGTGTCATTGAGCGGCGTGAAGATCGAAGTCTCCAACGGCGTGGGCATCCGTAATCTGGCTCGCCGCACCGCAGAACGCTTGGCACCTATGGGCGTGGTGACGGCACGCCTCACCAACCAACCCGGCTACAAACAAACCAAGACCGAGATTTTTTACAGCGCCGGCCAAATGGGGGTCGCACAGGCCTTGTCGGCCAAACTACCGATAGCGGCCAAAGTGCTGGCCGCTAACGACTTGGGCACGCGAGTGCAAATGCGACTGGTGCTGGGGCGCGACATGGACATGAAGGCCTTGGCCAACTGGTTGGATGGGCTGGACGCCCCGGTGGTGGCCTTGAACCGGTTTGAGGGCTGGCTCTGGAGTTGAGGGATGACAGAGGGCGGGTGCCCCCGGTGATCCCTGTGCGCAAGCTGAGATGAGCCAGCTCTTGAGCTCGTCAGCGTGATTCTGTTCGTCACTCAGGATGTCTTCAATCAAACGCCGGGTGCTGATGTCCTTGTCGCCAATCAGGCCCACCATCTGGCCATAGGCCTCAATGGCCACCAATTCAGCTGTTAGGTTCGCCTGGATCATGCTTTTTAGGTCGGTCGATTCATCGTAGGCCGCGTGACTGCGCCCCACCAATGAGTCAGGCGAGAAGTCGGGCGAGCCGCCGAGCTGGACGATGCGCCTGGCAATACGGTCTGCGTGCCCCGATTCCTCGTTGGCATGAACCAGAAATTCTTCAGCGATCTTGGGCGAGGCCAAGCCACTGGCGGTGAAATGGTGTCGCTTGTAACGCAACACGCACACCAACTCGGTTGCCAGCGAGTCGTTGAGCAGCTTGATGATGTCTTGGCGATCAGCGTCAATCTCGGGTGTCGCGTCGACGGCAGCGTGACTCTTCTTGACCTTGTCAATGGCTTCCAGATTCAGCGCCATTTTCTGGCGCGACTCGGGACGGGTGGTTTTCATTTTGTTCGAATCTGGGGTGGTCATGCGGACACCTTCCGGTTTGAATGGTTGAATGAATGGGAGAACGAATGCAAAGCTGGCACCAGCCTAGCGACTTGCCGGACTTGGCGGTGACTTGGGTTTTTCCACCGAGTGGTCGTTGGCCTGCCCCGGCATTGGCATGTCACGAGACTCCTGCGACTTCGTCATGTCGGTTTTTGCCCCCACCGTTGAGGCGGCCTTTTCCCGGATGGGCTCAGCAGGTACGACGCCCAGAACCTGACCTGCAGGTTCTGTAGTGGGCATGGGAATAGGTGGCACTCTCGGCAACTGAGGGGGCGTGTTTTTATCAGAGCAGGCCGTCAATCCCACCCCGAAGAGAACTGAAACCAGCAAGCCGATGGGCAAGCCGACACGCCAAACTGAAGCACCCCGACTGCCAGCAAGCTGGGCCGAGGAGCCGTTTTTTGGCGATCTGCATATGGGATTCATGACAGCTCTCCTCAGGGTTTTTTGTGAGCTTGGCGATCATCGCCAGGGTCTTCACCCTTCGAATGTGAAAGTCCTTCGCTTTCGGCGCGCTGCATCTCTTTGGCGTCCTGCGGCGTGGCGGGTTGTGCTTGTTTGGCGGCCTCTTGAACCTTGCCTTCTTTCACAAAAGTCTGCACGGATTCGTTGTACCGCTTGGCGGACTTGTAGTCGCCTTCGCCTTGTACCGGGGTGGAATTGGTCTTGGGATTCATGGGAAGTTCCTGCTGGGGTGTGAAGTGCCTCCAAGTTACGCCTTGCGCGCCGCCGCGACTGTTCGCTTGCGCACACAAGCACCCTGTTTTAGGCCTCACTGCAGGTGTCGTTGGCATGCGTCGGGTATGGCGCTGGCTTCAATTTGTCGGGTGGCACCCCGTCGAGTGAGTTGGCAAAACCGTGGTTGATGTCACGGTGATGGGCTTCATCGGCCCGTACCACCAGAACCAGGTCGCGCAGGGTGGCGTTGGCGGGCAGGTTCCAGTACTGCAGGGCCATCGGGGGCGCGGCGACATTGGGCGAGCGCCCTTCGTCAATCTCTGCCAGGTACAGCGAGTAACTCAGCACCGCCTCTTCCTCAAAGTAGCCCACCACACGGTGGGCGGTGCGTGCTGACACCAGATACAGCAGGAAGAATGCGACGTAAAAAATCCACTGCGCCAACATCACCACCAGTCGCTCGAAAGTGGTGGGCCGGGCGATGGCGACAAACGCCATCAGGTGCATGCGCTCGTTTTCGGCCTCCTCCAGCAGCGTGCGGATCCACCCGTCATCGGCGACCATTCGGCGCAGACAGGTGAGATGGGTGATGGTGGCACCAACCATGCCCGGAACCGCCGCAACGGTTTCCAGGACGATGGCCCGATGGCCATAACGCTTGGCAAAAAAAGTGTCGGCAATCAGGCGCAGCAACTTGGTAAAGGCCAACGCAAAGTGATCCGATAAGCCTTTGGCAAGGTGGTGCGATTCGGCTCGGCCGGGCGCTTCGGATTCGGTCATGCGAACTTTCATTTTGCAATCGTGGCGAATGGCCTAGCCCAGCTTAAGCAATGGATTTTTCACCGTCTGTCTGTTGCCGCACATGGGCGGTCTGCGTTTTTTTGTGTTCGTCATCGAACAGACTTCAGCACCGGGGCGCGCCAACAATGACGCCGTATGCCAATGGCGTCACGGGACACCCCCGCGCCTGTAGCCATGCAAGGAGTTAAACCATGAACACCCCCGTACCCACTCGCCCAGGCAAACGCCTCGCCGCCATGCTCATGTCGGTCGCAGCCACCGCTCAGATTGCTGCGCAACCAAGCGGCATTGATGCCTCAGGCAGCTACAAACAAGAGGCTCAAGCCTGCATGAGTGGCCCGGCGGTTCAAGACCAGGCCACTTGCCTGAAGGAAGCGCGCAACGCCCAGGCCGACAAAAAGCGTGGTCTGCTTGACAGCGCCAATGGCGACTTCCAGGCCAATGCCTTGGCTCGCTGCCAAGCGTTGAGCGGCGACGACAAAATGGCCTGTCAAGATCGAACGATGGGTGGCGGCAAGGCCACTGGCAGCGTGTCCGGCGGGGGCGTGCTGCGCGAGAGCGAAACCGTGGTGCCGGCTGGCCGCACCCAATGATCAGCGGTGGCCGAACAAGCCAAGTGCACCGATGATGATCAGGTAGATCGCAACGATGTAGTTCAGCAGTCGGGGCAGGATCAGAATCAGGATGCCGGCGATCAGGGAGGCTAACGGGCCGATGTTGGTAACGATGTTCATGATGGTTACTCCCAAAGCGGGGCGAGCCGGTGCAGCCGACCTGGCTTACCCGTCTCCCCGCAGCATGGCGCCCCGCATGGGGCTCGCCTTCGCGTGAGGGGGTGAACCTCAGTTTCTATCGGTTGGCCGGTGGTGCTGGCGGCACGATCACCGTTGTGCCGGAGCCCGTTCTGCCCGTGGCACCGGTGTCGCCTGTGGCACCCGTGCCACCGGCGGCACCCGTGCCCCCGGTACTTCCTGTCGCGCCTTGCGGTCCGGCTGGCCCTGGCACCGCCACCGGCGTGGTGGGTGCGACGTTCACGACAGGTCGGTCACACCCTGCCAGGCACAGCAAGGCGAGCAGCGTCGTACTCAAAATGGAATGTTTCATGGGGCATCCTTTGAAATGAAGAGGTTGTGTCGGCAGTACGTCGAAGCTAGGTCAACAATCGGATTTGACTTCGGTGTTCGCACTTGACAGGAGTAGAGCGTAGCTGCATGTCTGGCTGGCTTCGGTGCGCTGACGAACATAGCTGTAAAGTAGATGTCGCACTCAATCTCAAGCCAAGGCGAAAACTAAATTTCCCCCTGTGGCACACTCGCTGACTTCGTTTTCACCTAGGCACCGACACCTTGTCGGTGTCGCTTCGAGTCATGCAAAGCATCATCGCGCAAATCGCGCAAGAAATCCGGGTTCAGATCAAACAGGTGGAGACCGCTGTGGCCCTGCTGGACGGGGGCGCGACCGTTCCTTTTATTGCCCGCTACCGCAAGGAAGTCACCGGCGGACTGGATGACATTCAGCTGCGGGAGCTGGAGCAGCGCCTGGGCTACCTGCGTGAGCTTCATGCACGGCGTGAGGCGATTCAAAACAGCATTCAAGAGCAGGGCAAGATGATCCCCGCCTTGCTGGCAGCCCTGCATGCGGCGGGCACCAAGCAGGAGCTGGAAGACCTGTACCTCCCCTATAAACAAAAGCGCCGCACCAAAGGGAAAATTGCCCGTGAAGCCGGGCTGGAGCCCTTGGCCGATCGCCTGTTTGCCAACCCCACGCTGAACCCGACCGAGGAGGCCGTGGCTTTCGTCAAGACCGAGAAGAACGAGGCAGGAGATGACTTCACCAGCACCGCCGCCGTGTTGGACGGGGTGCGCGACATCCTGAGTGAACGTTGGGCCGAAGACGCCGCGCTGGTGCAAAACCTGCGCGAATGGCTGTGGGCCGAGGGCTTGTTCAAAAGCCGTTTGCTGGATGGCAAAGACGAGAACAACGCGGATGTGGCTAAGTTCCGCGATTACTTTGACTATGACGAGCCGATAGGGCGCGTGCCCTCGCACCGGGCATTGGCGGTGTTTCGCGGGCGTGGGCTGGAGATTTTGGACGCCAAGTTGGTACTGCCAGAGCCCAATGAGGCTGCAGGCCAATTAAATATCGCGCAAGCAACGACTAAAAAAGTAGCAGTCGTGTCGCTGGCCGAAGCCCGCATCGCCCTCTTTTTGCGCTGGAGCCACCAAGGCCGGGCCGGGGATGACCTGATTCGCAAGTGCGTGGCCTGGGCTTGGCGGGTAAAACTGAGTTTGTCCACCGAGCGCGATCTGTTCAGCCGCCTGCGCGAGAGCGCCGAGACGGTGGCGATCAAGGTGTTTGCTGACAACCTGCGCGACTTGCTGCTGGCCGCGCCCGCCGGTCCGCGCGTGGTCATGGGGCTTGACCCTGGCATTCGCACTGGTGTGAAGGTGGCGGTTGTGGACAGCATCGGCAAGCTGGTGGACACAGCGACCGTGTTCCCCCACGAGCCCCGACGTGATTGGGAGGGCTCGCTGCATACGCTGGCCAAGCTGTGCGAGAAACACGGTGTGAATCTGATCGCCATTGGCAACGGCACGGCCAGCCGCGAGACGGACAAGCTAGCGGGGGATCTGATCAAGCAATTGGCCAAGCTTCGCGACGCAGCGCAGATTCAGCGTGTCGTGGTCAGCGAAGCGGGGGCTTCGGTCTATAGCGCGAGCGAATTTGCCTCGCAGGAAATGCCGGATGTGGACGTGAGCCTGCGCGGAGCGGCCAGCATTGCGCGGCGCTTGCAAGACCCGTTGGCTGAGCTGGTGAAGATTGATCCCAAGTCGATTGGCGTGGGGCAGTACCAGCACGACGTGAACCAGAGCGAGTTGGCACGCTCTTTGGACGCGGTGGTGGAGGATTGTGTGAACGGCGTTGGGGTCGATCTCAACACCGCCAGTGTGCCGCTGCTGTCCCGGGTGTCAGGTTTATCGGCCAGCGTGGCCAAGGCGGTGGTGCGTTGGCGTGAAGCGAACGGGGCCTTCAAAAATCGTCAGCAACTCTTGCAGGTGACCGGGCTGGGCGCTAAAACCTTTGAACAAAGCGCGGGTTTTTTGCGTATCAACAGTGGTGACAACCCGTTGGACATGACCGGCCTGCACCCGGAAACCTACCCGGTGGTGGCACAAATCATGGCCAGCACCGGCAGATCAGCGCCTGAGTTGATGGGCCGGGCCGAGATGCTCAAGACACTGCGTCCCGAGCTGTTTGCCAACGCCCAGTTTGGCGTGATCACGGTCAAGGACATTCTGGCCGAGCTGGAGAAGCCCAACCGCGACCCGCGCCCGGATTTCAAGGTGGCGCGCTTTAACGAAGGGGTTGATGACATTAAGGATTTGCGCGAGGGTATGGAGCTGGAGGGCACGGTGAGCAATGTGGCAGCCTTTGGCGCTTTTGTGGATCTGGGTGTGCACCAGGACGGTCTGGTGCATGTGAGCCAGCTCAGCAATCGCTTTGTGACGGATGCGAGGGAGATCGTCAAAGTCGGCGACATCGTCAAAGTGCGCGTCGTGGAGGTGGATGTGGCGCGTAAGCGCATTGCGCTAACCATGAAGTTGGACGCGCCTTTGTCTCGACCAAGTGCTGCGGGGGGCAACCGTTTTCAGGGTGCGACCCAGGGGCAGCGTGCTCGCCCGTCAGCGCCTGTGCCGCAGGCCAGTGCGATGGCGTCAGCGTTTGCCAAGCTCAAACGCTAAAAACTTGCAAAATACTCTGAAAATTCACTTGTCTGATGCCTTAGGCAAGGATCTCCTCCTTACACAAACCCCAGCTCAGTGTCGCCAGTTCGCAAATCTTGCGGTGAATCCCCCCTTCTACAGTTGACGATCCGAGTTGATCGACCAATTGGGCGCCTTCAGTTGACACTCAGCGATTCAATAACGTGACACAGTTCGACTCACACGGCACTAATTCTAGATGGCGTTGCCAACAGCGCTATCGTCAAAAGCTACCTGGCCCTGCTGTGTCTGGGCAAGAATGACTTCGACGCCATCGAGAACTTTGGCAAAACCCCAAGTCCACGCGGCAACGCCTTCTTCATGCGCGCCCTG
>JAYVPU010000253.1:0-4249 GCA_043757205.1 Comamonadaceae bacterium
CGATGGGGTTTCAGGACGGTTGCGCGTGAAATCCCACTGCTGGTTGAAAATTAACGATCCGCTACTCGACTTCGTTGCGAGTTATTCAGACCATCCTTAAAGGATTTACGGGGCTCACTATTCGGCCAAGCAAGCGTGACAAGTACCCTTGCTTTGCTGATCGAAATATTGCAGCGGCTTCTCGCCCTTGTCGGCTACTTCCTCACTGGTTTGGCGATACGTAATTTGTTCAAAATGAAATAGCCGTAGGCAGCAGTGTTTGGACCAAGTGGCCGGGCTTTCCGAGGGGGCACATTTACCTCCCCCTATCCCCGTGCCAATCTAAATTCCAAAAGTCCGAGTTATCCTTACACCTACCTCAACACAAATCAGGCGCACCTATGACTCAGCCCATGAATACAGCACCTCTCGCTTCACCACCTACAGGCCTGCATTGGTCACCTGAGTTGCAGTTGGGCGACCCCCGCACCGACTCCACCCACGAAGAATTCATCGTGATGCTCAACGCCACGGCCAGTGCCGTTGCGACCGTGCAGTTACTCAAGTACCAGGAACTGGTCGAACACACGGCCGAGCACTTTGCTCAAGAAGAGCGCTGGATGCGGGCCTGCGATATCCCGGAGGATTTTTGCCACTTCACCCAGCACAGCGGCGTGCTGGAGGTGATGAAAGAAGTGGAGCGCCGTGCGCTGCTGGGTGAAACCGCCCTCATTGGCCAGATGTTGGAAGCCCTGGTGGAGTGGTTCCCGGGTCACGCGCAAAGCATGGACGCCGGGCTGGTGACTTACCTGAGAGAAAAAGGTTTTGACACGGCCACCGAAACCTTTTCAGTCACCGCGTAAACAGTTCACGCCCATGACCCCACCCATCCAACGCATTGCCATCAACACCGGCGGCGGCGACGCGCCCGGCCTGAACGCGGTGATCCGCGCCACGGTGCTGGCCGCCACCTTGCGCGGATGGGAATGTGTGGGCATCCGCGACGGCTTCAACGGCATCTTGCATCCCGAGCGCTACCCGCACGGTGGCGTACGACCCCTCACCCGCGACGATGTGCGCGGCATTGCCCACCTGGGCGGCACCATTCTGGGCACCACCAACAAGGGCAACCCGTTTAGCTTTCCGACGATGCAGGCAGACGGCAGCGTCCAAGAGATTGACCGCTCCGATGACATCCTGAGCTACTTCAAACGCGAGGGCATTGATGCGTTGGTGTCTGTGGGTGGCGACGGCTCGCTCACCATTGCCAATGCGCTGCACCACAAAGGCCTGCGCGTGGTGGGCGTGCCCAAGACGATTGACAACGACCTGGACAAAACCTTCACCACCTTTGGCTTTGACACCGCCGTGTCTTTTGCCACCGAATGCCTGGACCGCCTGCACAGCACCGCCGAAAGCCACCAGCGCGTGATGGTAGTGGAGGTGATGGGCCGCTACGCGGGCTGGATCGCGCTGCACGCAGGCATCGCGGGCGGAGCACACGCCATTTTGCTGCCCGAGATCCCTTTTGAACTGGACAAGGTCGTCACCAAAATCCGCCAGCGTGAAGCCAAAGAGCGCATGTACTCCCTGGTGGTCGTGGCCGAAGGCGCACTTCCCAAAGGGGGCGCGCACGAGCTGCTGGCAGGCGCAGAGGCTGGCCATGCCGAACGCTTGGGCGGCATTGGTGAACACGTCGCCACAGAGCTGGCACGCCTCACCGGCAAAAACGCGCGCACCGTGGTGCTGGGCCACTTGTTGCGCGGCGGCAGCCCCACCGCGTTTGACCGGCTTGCCGCCCTTCGCTTTGGCACGGCGGCGGTGCGTGCGCTCGACGTTGGTCTCTCAGGCGTGATGGTGGCGCTGGCCTTCCCCAACGTGAATTACGTCAAGCTGGAAGAGGTCGCCGGGCGCATGAAGGCCGTGCCCCCCGACAGCGACACCCTGCAAACCGGGCGCGATATTGGCGTGTGCTTTGGCGATTGAAGGCAGGTCAAACTATTTTCAAAAAAATTCCCGGGTTTTGAATCCGGCCGCCATGCGGGTGCGTACTAAGGCACAGGAATACATGTTGTAAACCTATCCAAGGAAAACCCCATGATGCAAAAACTCTCCAAACTCACCGCGCTGATCGGCCTCGCTTTGGGTGCCAGCCTGGTACAGGCGGATACCGGAAAACTGCTCCTCACCGGCGGGGTGAGCACCATCGCTGGATCAGCCGGAGGGGGCCTATCCCCTTGGGCCGTGATTGGCAGCAATGCCACGGAGGGGGAGGTGGGCCTCAGCGCCTACGTCTCGCGCGCCACCACTCAGGACTACAGCCTGAACAGCTACGGCCTAGCCGTGGGCATCCATGACCGGGTAGAGCTGTCTGTAGCCCAACAGGACTTTGACGCCTCCCCTGCCGTGGCCCTGAACGGCATTGCACCTTTTGGCATCGCAGCGGGGCAACACATCCAGATGGACGTACTGGGTGTCAAGGTCAAGGTCGCGGGGGACGCGGTACTGGACAGCGACAGCTGGATGCCGCAGATTTCCGTCGGACTGGAATACAAAGCTGTGCGCCCCGGGTCTCTCCAGTCCGTGTTTGATTTCATGGGCGTCAAAAACAATGGCACTGATTTTTATGTGAGCGCCACCAAGCTCTTACTGGATAAGAGCATTTTGATCAATGGCACCCTGCGTTCCACCAACTCCAACCAGGGAGGTCTCTTGGGTTTTGGTGCGGGCAGCACGGGCACCAGCAGTCGCAGCCTAGTGCCCGAGTTTGCCGTGGCCTATTTGCTCAACAAGAAGCTGGCCATTGGCGCCGAGTACCGCGTGATGACCAACAACCTGGAGTCCGTGGGTTCCGCCGCCGGGCTGGGCAATGCCCTGCATGCCGATGACTGGAAGGACATCTTCGTGGCTTGGGCGCCCAGCAAAAACGTCTCGCTGACCCTGGCTTATGTGGATTTAGGCCAAGTGGTGCCCGGCGTCACCGCGGGCCGTCGGCAAACCGGCACCTACCTGTCAGCCCAGTTTGCGTTCTGAGCCTCATTCTTTTTATTCCTCTTCTGGAGAACCGATCATGAAAAAATTACTGATGACCCTGCTGCTGACCTGCACCAGCCTGCTTTGCACCTCTGTCATGGCACAAAGCATGGCCCCTGCCAATGACGAGTTGTACAAAGCTTTCGGCGAAAAAAATGGCATTACCCAGCTGATGGATGATTTCGTCAACCGCGTCGTCCAAGACCCGCGCATTGGCGTCCAGTTCAAGGACACCAAGCTACCGGAACTCAAAGCCAAACTGACCGAACAGGTGTGCCAACTCACCGGAGGCCCCTGCACCTACAAGGGTGCGGACATGAAGTCAGCCCACGCCGCCATGGACATCAACAAAGGGGACTTCAATGCGCTGGTGGAAAACCTGCAGTCCGCCATGGAGGCTCGGGGCATTCCATTCACCCAGCAAAATAGACTCTTGGCGCTACTCGCCCCCATGCACCGCGACGTCATCACACTTCATTAATCTTATGAAAAATCCTACTATTTTAATAGCTGCTTACGCCCTGTGTGCAAGCGCTATCGGAGGAAATGTTCAAATCCTGGTTTTGGACAAAGAAGGCAAACCGGTGACGGATGCTGTCGTGGTGATGTACCCAAACACCCCGAACACCAGCCCCGCCCCAGCGCTGCTGCCCCGCAGCGCCACCGTGTTGCAAGAGAAGATGCGTTTCGTCCCTGAGGTGACCGTGGTGGCCACAGGCACCACGGTGCGTTTTACCAATCTGGACCGCTGGGATCACCATGTGCGTGGCACAGCGGCCGGGTTGGCAACGCCCCAGTCCGAAGCTGGGTTTGAAGCGCGACTGGCGGGCAAAGAAGAGGGCAAATCTGCCAGCTCAGCCGACATCACACTGGACAAACCGGGGGCCGTGCTGCTGGGCTGCCACTTGCATGGATCGATGCGGGGCAGCATTTTTGTCACCGACTCCGCCTGGACCCTCAAAACCAATGCAGAGGGTACGGCGCAGTTCACCAACGTACCCAACGGAGCGGTCAAACTGCGGGTATGGCACGCCGACCAATTGCTTGACTTGACCCCACAAGCCTTGCAGGTGAGTGCCAGCCCCCTGAGCCAGACGGTACAACTGAGCGTGGTGCCCCGGCGACGGAGGATTTAAGTCCGATCAGTAGTGTCCCAACGTTTGCACATCAGGACGTCGTAAGTTAATGATTTACTTGTTGAATTTGGTGTTTCAGTCTGGTCTCGATTTGAACGTCG
>JAYVPU010000254.1:0-4248 GCA_043757205.1 Comamonadaceae bacterium
AAACACCTTGGCGCAGCAGCCAAATCGAAGCAAAAACCCAGCACCCAGTGGCCACAATCCAAACCCAAGGCAAATTGACGGATAACAAGCCACCAGCCCATGTCGCACCACCGGCCAGCGCCAATAGCGCCCCGAGACCTAGCGATGTAATTGAGCCGCAGCCGTTCAGTCGCCCCCACTCCCAGGCCCCCGCTGAGATCAACACCAGCGCCACGGCGCAAAATGGCGCAGGAGAAGCATAGAATAGAGCAGGCAGCAAGATAAGCAGCAAGGCGATGGCGGTGATGACGCGCTGCTTGAGCATGAAAATTCCTAGGTGCCGGACTCGTTGCCAACTGCGGCAACTTGTGCGGAGGTTTTGCCAAAACGGCGCTCACGCTGCATATAGGCCGCAAGCGCTTCGTCCAGCGCGGCCTCATCAAACTCGGGCCACAGCTTGTCGCTGAAGTAAAGCTCGGCATATGCCGCCTGCCAGAGCAAAAAATTACTCAGACGCTGCTCACCTCCGGTGCGGATGATCAAGTCTGGGTCTGGCACATGGGCCAATGCCATGGCAGCAGCCAGCGCCAATTCCGTCACTGCTTTGCCTTGGTCTGCTAATTTTGTGGCCGCTTGCGCCATGTCCCAGCGCCCACCGTAATTGAAGCAAACATTCACGATGAGTCGCATGTTGGCTGCCGTGGCCGCTTCGGCCTGGGCCAGACCCGCCAGCACCTTGCTAGACAAACCAGTGCGTTTGCCAACGAAATGCAGGCGTACGCCTTCTTTATTTAATTCAGGAACTTCCCTGGAGAGCGCCAGCATCAACAAATCCATCAGACCTGACACTTCATCCGCAGGGCGATTCCAGTTTTCAGATGAAAAAGCAAACACCGTGAGCACGGCCACACCACGCGCTGCACAGGCCTTGATACAACGGCGCAAGGAACTCATGCCCTGCTGATGACCCACCAGGCGCGGCAAAAACCGTTTGGTCGCCCAACGCCCGTTGCCATCCATGACGATGGCGATGTGGTGAGGTGTCACCTCAGATGGCCATGATTTCATGCTCTTTGGCAGTGACCAGTTGGTCAATTTCAATCACATGTTTGTCGGTAATTTTCTGAATTTCGGTCTCAGTGCGTTTTTGATCGTCTTCAGATGCCAGCTTGTCTTTGACCAGCTTCTTCACAGACTCATTGGCGTCACGTCGCAAGTTGCGCACCGCGATCTTGGCGCTCTCACCCTCATTGCGCGCCAGCTTGGTCATTTCCTTGCGGCGCTCCTCAGACATGGCAGGCATGGGGACGCGAATCAAATCACCCATGGAAGCCGGATTCAAACCAAGGTCGCTCTCGCGAATGGCTTTTTCAATCTTGGCACCCATGCCTTTTTCCCAGGGCTGGACGCTGATGGTGCGCGAATCGATCAAGGAAACATTGGCCACTTGACTGATGGGCACGAGTGAGCCGTAGTAGTCAACCTGCACGGAATCTAGCAAGACCGGATTGGCGCGCCCGGTGCGGATGCGGGTCAGGTTGTTTTTGAAGGCCTGGATGGACTGGTCCATCTTGCCTTGCATGGTTGATTTGATGTCTGCAATCGTCATTTTTCTCTCCTCTCTTGCCGTCTCGGGGCAAGAATTTCATGAATAACTTTTGTCCTGAATCAGGCGTAAACCAGTGTGCCTTCGTCTTCACCCATCACGACCCGCTTGAGCGCGCCATTTTTCAAGATGGAAAATACGGTGATCGGTAATTTTTGGTCGCGACACAGCGCAAAGGCTGTGGCGTCCATGATGCCCAGATTTTTAGAAATCGCCTCATCGAAAGACAGCTTGGTGTATCGCGTTGCGTGCGGGTCCTTATGGGGATCGGCACTGTAAACGCCATCGACCTTGGTGGCTTTGAGCACCATTTGCGCGCCAATTTCGGCACCGCGCAAGGCTGCAGCCGTGTCGGTCGTGAAGAACGGATTGCCCGTACCCGCCGCAAACACAACCACCTTGCCTTCCTCCAGGTACTGCAAGGCTTTGGGACGCACATAGGGCTCTACCACCTGCTCAATGGCAATGGCGGACATGACACGGGCGGTCAAACCGGCCTTGTTCATGGTGTCGGCCAGGGCCAGTGAGTTCATGACCGTGGCCAACATGCCCATGTAGTCAGCCGTGGCCCGATCCATACCAACCGAGCCGCCCGCCACACCCCGAAAAATATTGCCGCCACCGATCACCACGGCCAACTCAACGCCGAGCCGGGTGACCTCTGCAATTTCATCCACCATGCGCACGATGGTGGCGTGATTGATGCCAAAAGCGTCATCCCCCATCAGCGCCTCCCCAGACAGCTTCAACAAGATGCGCTTGTAGGCTGGCTTAGGGTTTGACATGGAAGGCTCCTTGAGGGAATGAATATAGGGCAACGCAGCAGTCGGAATTTACAGGTTTTTTTAAGCCGTCTGCTTGGCAGCTGCGACTTGCGCCGCCACTTCAGCCGCAAAGTCATCGACCTTTTTCTCAATGCCTTCACCCACGACATACAGCGTGAACGATTTCACCGTGGTGGCAGCGGTCTTGAGCATTTGCTCGACCGTGGCCTTGTCGTTCTTAACGAAAGGCTGGTTGAACAAAGACACTTCCTTGAGGTACTTCTGCACACCACCCTCAATGCGTTTGGCCACGATCTCGTCGGACTGCACGGGCTTGCCTGCGGCCTCGGCCACCTTGCGGTCTTCGTCGGCCTTGGCAGTTGCCACCGAGCGCTCACGGGCGATCAGCTCAGCAGGCACGTCGGCACTGGTCAAGGCCACGGGTTTCATCGCCGCCACATGCATGGCCACGTCTTTAGCGGCGGTCTCGTCACCTTCAAACTCGACCAGCACGCCGATGCGTGTGCCGTGCAGATAGTTGGCCACTTTGGCACCTGAGTCAATGCGCTTGAAGCGGCGAAAGGTCATGTTCTCGCCAATCTTGCCAATCAAACCTTTGCGCACATCTTCCAGTGTCGGGCCAAAGTTGTCCTGCGCATAAGCCAGCGCACCCAGAGCGGCGACGTCGGCGGGATTGTGCTTGGCGACCAGTTCGGCAGCGGCTTTGGCCAAGGCCAAGAAGCTGTCGTTTTTGGTGACGAAGTCGGTTTCGCAGTTGACTTCAAGCAGCGCACCGACATTGCCGTCGATGCAGCTGGTGACCACACCCTCCGCCGTCACACGCGAGGCGGCTTTGCCAGCCTTGCTACCCAACTTCACGCGCAGCAGTTCTTCGGCCTTGACCATGTCGCCAGCGGCTTCGGTCAGGGCGCGTTTGCATTCCATCATGGGCGCGTCGGTTTTGCCACGCAGTTCTGCGACCATGCTTGCTGTAATTGCTGTCATATCTTGCTCCGTACTCAAATCAAATTAAAAATATCAGGAAACGTTGGCTCAATGAGGGTCTAAAAAAAAGGGGCACACAAGCCCCTTTTTTAGGGTCAGAGAGACTTTAAGAAGCGGACTCGTTCACTTCCACAAACTCATCATTGCTTTCTGCGGCGACCACCGCCTTGACCACATCGTCCATCGCGTTGGCGCGGCCTTCCAAAATCGCATCTGCAATGCCACGGGCATACAGCATCACGGCCTTGGAAGAGTCGTCATTACCCGGGATCACGTAGTCAATACCTTCAGGGGAATGGTTGGTGTCAACCACACCAATCAAAGGAATGCCCAGCTTGCGTGCTTCGGCGATGGCAATCTTGTGGAAACCCACGTCGATCACAAAAATCGCGTCAGGCAAACCGCCCATATCCTGAATGCCGCCAATGTCTTTTTCCAGCTTGGCCAACTCACGGGAGAACATGAGTTGTTCTTTTTTGCTCATGGCATCCAGACCCGCTTCTTGCTGGATCTTCATGTCCTTGAGGCGTTTGATCGAGGTCTTGACCGTCTTGAAGTTGGTCAACATGCCGCCCAACCAACGCTGGTCAACATAAGGAACACCAGCGCGCTGAGCTTCAGCGGCAACGGTCTCGCGCGCTTGGCGCTTGGTGCCAACCATCAGAATGGTGCCGCGCTTGGCGGTCAATTGACGGGCGAACTTGGCTGCGTCCTGGAACATCGGCAGCGATTTTTCCAGGTTGATGATGTGGATTTTGTTGCGATGACCGAAGATGAACGGAGCCATCTTGGGGTTCCAGAAACGGGTTTGGTGGCCGAAATGGACACCGGCTTCCAGCATTTCGCGCATGGTAACGGACATAAAAAACTCCAAAGGTTAGGTCTAAAATCCGG
>JAYVPU010000255.1:0-49210 GCA_043757205.1 Comamonadaceae bacterium
CTTGGGGCGGCCCGGCGCGGCGGCTGACCCATGCGCGCCCACAAAAAAGCCATCGCAAGGGTGGCTTTTTTTCGATGGCGCAGGGCTAATTGTTCAATAGCCCATGCGACTCAAGCGCTGGCTGCGCGTCTTAGCCGCGTGCAGGTCGGCCATCACGCGGTGGTCTTGTTCAGCAACAGCCCACATTTGCGCGTCAGCGCGAGCGCGGGAGGTGTCCATGAGCCAACGGTTCACAGCGCTCAAAACACGCAACACCAAAGCCCGCGAGGGGGCAGCCAACAAGGCCAGTGCGGCAAAGCCAATCACCCACATCAGCACCCATGCCGCCATCAGATGGCCATCGGCCCAGGTGTCAATGACTTGATCGGCCACCACCAGCAACGCTGACACCATGGCGGCGAGCAGCATGGATGACAGGCCACGCGTGCTGTTAAAACCCTGGCGCACACGGGCGACCAGCGATACGACGTTTTCAAAACGCGCAACACCGGGGTGAGTTGTGGGGTAATCGATATGGACAAAACGGGTCATGATGGATTCCTCTCTTCAAACGCGCCACCGAAAATCGATGGCATGGGGGGATATTAGGGTTTTTACCAGTGCTTCTCAACTTTAGATTGATGATGTATATCATTCATCATGGTGATATATTAAACCGAGACGAGCATGAACTCTGTTAATTTTCGAACCCTGGACCTGAACCTCTTGCGCGTGTTTAATGAGGTGATGACCGAGCGCAGTCTGACCAAGGCAGCAGTCAAGTTGGCGCTCACTCAGCCAGCAGTCAGTAATGCGCTGCGCCGGCTGCGCGAAACGCTGGGTGATGAGCTGTTGCGTCGCAGCGGCCAGAGCCTGGTGCCCACCCCGCGCGCCTTGGCACTCTGGCCCACGGTTCAAGAAGCCTTGCGCCAGTTGCAGGTCTCGTTGTCTCCCAGCCCCTTTGTGGCAGCCAGCGGCAACACCACCTTTGTGCTGACCATGGCCGACGCCACCGCCGCCGAGCTGATGCCGGGCTTGGTTGCGGTGATGGACCGCGACGCGCCCGGCGTTGCCCTGCGGGTCGTGCCCTTGACCACGCGCGACCCGCGGCGCCTGCTGGAGGACGAGCTGGCCGATCTGGCCATTGGCTACTTCCCTGCCGTTCTGGCCAGTCTGACGGCCCAGGCCCAAGCCGGTGAAACCGTGCCTTACCAGCACCAACGCCTGTACGACAGCGACTATGTGTGCGTGATGCAGCGCGACCATCCTCTGGCCCGTGAGCCCCTGACCCTGGACCGGTTTTGCGACGCGCGCCACCTGCTGGTCAGCTTTTCCGGCCGCCCCTTCGGCTTCATTGACGAAGCCCTGGCGGGCTTGGGGCGCAAGCGCCAGATCGTTCTCACCGTCAACCAATTTTTCACCGCAGGCCGCGTGGTCGCCAGCTCAAGGTTGCTGACTGTGTTGCCACGCCATTTCGTCAGCGTCACCGGCTATGCGGATCAATTGGTATTGCGAGAGCTTCCCTTTGCCGTTCCCCCGGTTCACGTCGATGCGCTGTGGCACCGTCGCTTGCAACAAGACAGCGCCCATGCCTGGTTGCGCGGCGTGATCACGCAACTGCCGAGCCAGGTCAAGTCAAACCACACCTGAGGCGGCCACAATACGCGGGTGAAAATCCAACTCCTGTCCGACCTGCACCTTGAAGTGCACCCGCACTTTGTGCCTATGCCTGCACCGGATGCGGACCTGCTGGTGCTGGCGGGCGACATCGGCTCTTACCAAAACGGCTCCTTGCTGCAAGACGCCGATTTCGGTCTGGCCCGCTTCTCACCCCGACACGGCTGGCCCGTGCCGGTGCTCTTTGTGCCCGGCAACCACGAGTACGACACGCAGGACTTCGACCAGGCCCATGAGCGGCTGCGTAACACCTGTGCGCGGCTCGGCATTGTGTTTTTGGAGCGCGAGGTGATCACCGCGGCTGAACTTTTTAACGCTGCTCCCGGCCGCACCACAGCGCTCGACGCAATCCCACCGGTACGCTTCATCGGCACCACGCTATGGACCGACTTTGATGCACTCACTCCCCCTGCCGATGCCCCAGGCGCGTCTCTGACGCCCCTGCTCAAGGCACGCGACAAGGCCTTCCGTGCCGCCAACTTTTACCTGCGCAAAGCCCTCACCACCCGCCACGATCAGCCCCTGTTGGCTGAGCAGGTGCGCGAGCAAGCGTTGCGCTGTCAAGCCTGGCTGCGTGCCGAGCTGGCCACGCCGTTTGACGGTGTGACCGTGGTCATCACTCACTTTGCCCCCAGCCTGCGCAGTGCCGACCCGCGCTATGGCCTGACGCCCGGCACCGCCGGGTTTTGCAACGCGCTGGATGAGCTTTTGCCCCAGGCTCAGCACTGGCTGCACGGTCACCTGCATTGCCCGAGCGACTATGTGAGCCAGGGCTGCCGCGTGGTGGCCAACCCGCTGGGCTATGCGCGCAAGTCAGAGCAGGCGAAGTTTGTGCCAAGCCTGAGCATCGACGTAGCTCAAACCACGTCTGCCGCTCACTAAAATGTCGATCTTCACGAGGTAATTTCATGACCACCACCGCACCACTCGCCCCGTTTCACCTGGCTTTTCCCGTCACCTCTTTGGCCAAGGCTCGCGCTTTTTATGGCGGGGTACTGGGTTGCCCGGAAGGCCGTTCGTCAGAAGACTGGATTGACTTCAACTTCTACGGCCACCAAATCGTGGCGCACCTCTCACCCAACGAGGCGGGTCACCACAACACCAGCGCGGTGGACGGCGACAGCGTGCCAGTGCGCCACTTTGGCGCGGTGCTGCCCATGGCCGAGTGGGACGCGATGGCCACCAAGCTGCGCGCCGCCTACACGGCTTTCGTGATTGAGCCGCACATCCGTTTTAAAGGTCAGGTCGGCGAGCAAGCCACCATGTTCTTTCTCGACCCTTGCGGCAACGCCATCGAGTTCAAGGCTTTTGCGGACCCCTCCCGTTTGTTCGCTAAATAAAGCCGCTTCAGCGGCGCAGGGATTTAACGGGCTCAGCTTGGGCCAAGGTTTCTCCCATCCAGTGGCCGAGATCCAGCCACATGCGTTCGATTTCGGCGTCGCGCGGCGTCAGTAGCGCGCTGGGCAGCTCGATGGTGACGACCGGCACGTTTTTGAAGACACCGCTGTAGTTGCCCAAAGAGCCTGGGAACACCCCCACCGGCACCAGGCGCAAGCGCCCCAGGCGTTGCGGCGGCTCCACGGGACCGTCAAAGTCCAGCACACCATAAGGCGCGTGAATGCTGACGATCACATCGGGTTTAAAACGCTGCATCTCATCGTGCAGAAATTGTGTTTCGGGCTCACTCAAAGGCCGCTTGCCGGGCCAGCGACGTGGGTCTTTGTGGGCGCGCCCTTCCCAATAAAAAGTGGCCTCACGCTCCCAGTTGGGCGTGGGGAAGTTGCGGTTCAGATCCACCCCATTGGCGTTGACGCGGCGGGCGGGGCGATCAAACAGCCCATCAGGATTCAGCGCGGGTACAAAACGCCAGTGGGTTTGGGCCGGTGCCGCTTGTGCCAGCCGAATCCAGTGCAGCGCCACCGATGACGCTGACAGCTCATCGCCATGGATACCGCCAATCACCAGCACCCGCCGTTGGTTTGGGTCGGGGTGGACGTCGCGCATGTAAATGGGCCGCCCTTTGACGCTTTTCCCAGTGCTGGCCTGAAGTTGTGCGCTATCGCACAGCGTCCGGCTGACGTTGGGCAAACGGGCATAAAACTCGTCGCAAACCTTGGTTGCATAGGCGTAACCAGCTATCAAAAAAGTAGTGGCTGTGACGACGGCCAGTTTCCAAAAACGCATAACTTGCATTTTATCGAGGTAGATTGAAAATTCAGGTAAATTGCCCGTATGCCCACATCCGAAAAACGCCTATCAGCCCAAGTGCCCAACTTTTCCGTGCCCGAGTTTCGCGCGGCTTTGGGCATGTTTGCCACGGGGGTGACCATCGTCACCGCGCGCACGGCACAGGGCAAGCTGGTCGGGTTAACGGCCAGTTCTTTCAACTCGGTTTCTCTGAACCCGCCCCTGGTGTTGTGGAGTTTGGCGCGCGCAGCCGCCTCGCTGGCCGTTTTCAGTGCGGGTTCGCACTACGCCATCAACATCCTGGCGGCCGATCAGCAGGCGCTGGCGCAGCGCTTTGCCTCGCAGATCACGGACCGCTGGGCCGGTGTGGACTTTGCCGAGGGCGCGGGTGGCGCCCCCCTGCTGGCGGGTGCTGCGGCCAGCTTTGAGTGTTTTAATCGCAGCCGCTACGAAGAGGGCGACCATGTGATTTTTGTCGGCGAGGTGGAGCGCTGTGCCCACCGCGCGGGGGCGTCACCGCTGCTGTTTCATGGCGGTAAGTTCTACGCGGAACATCCCCTTTAATGTGGCCCCTACGTTCGCCACACTGCGTGTGGCTCTCTGCCCTCCCGAGTGGGTGTGACTTGCTTGGGGCGGCCCGGCGCTTAGGTTGAGGCTGTCCCACGCATGATGAGCTGGGCCAGCTCGGTGAGCGGCATCACATGCACGCCCTGCGCATTGGCGTAACGCTGCGCTGCGTCGCTGAGCGCATGCAGGCTGATGTAGGTGGCCTGTTGTGCCCCGGCGGCCTGCTGCGCGGCCACCAGTTCACGCAAGCCCTCGATGCCCTGGTTCACGGCCTTCCAGCGCTTGCAGCTCACCAGGGTGGTGTGCCCGTCTTTGTGCACTGAGAAGTCTGCGCCGAC
Organism: Comamonadaceae bacterium; assembly: GCA_043757205.1. GTDB lineage: Bacteria > Pseudomonadota > Gammaproteobacteria > Burkholderiales > Burkholderiaceae_C > CANCDA01. The sequence continues at coordinate 4,749 of JAYVPU010000255.1, forward strand.
GCTGCGCAAGCGGGTGACGGTTTGGCCATGGGCAGCGTAGCCCTGCTCGACCGCGTTTGAAAAATCGGGCCATGACATCGTGGCCGCACGCGCCAGCGCCGCGTTGACACAGGCCTCACTGGGCGCGCGCAGTTGCCGCCAAGCGGCCATCACCCCAATCACGAAGAGGGGGAAACCCGCAAACGCACCGTAAATCACGGCCTCTTTGGGCAGCAGTGCGAAGGAAGCCAGCACGATGAGCGCGACGATGCCGAAGCTGATCCACCACGGCGAGCGCAGCAAGACGGCAAAGAGCGAGTTGGGTGGCATTTTGAATTTCATGGGGCGCAGGAATCAGGGGTGTTTGTTTGGGCTTTTCTGTTCAGGCTTTTTTGGCCAAACCCAGGCGCTCTACCGTGGCTTTTTCGGCGGCAAAGGTGCGCTCGGCATAGGCGCTGTAGTCGGCCGCGTTCAGGTAGATCACGGGCTGGTAGAACCTGTCCAGCGTCTCTTGCACCTTGGGGTCGTCCAGCGTTTTCTTGAAGGCGTCGTGCAGGGTGCGCACCACAGCCGGGTCCATGTTTTTGGGCCCGCCAATGCCAAAGGGTGATTCGCTGATGGTGTCCCAGCCGCTTTCCTTGACTGTCGGCACGTCGGGGAAGGCGCGGTTGCGTTCCCGCCCCAGCGTGGCGAGCAAGCGCAGTTTGCCGGATCTCACGTGCGGCGCAAATTCAGGCGTGCCGCTCATCAGCGGAATATGCCCGCCCAAAATGGAAGCCATCAAGTCCGCCGCGCCTTTGAACGGGATGTCCTGCAACTGAATGCCCGCTTTGGCCGCAAATTCCTCTACCGCCAGGTGCGGCGTGGTGCCCGTGCCGGTGTGACCATAAGACAGCTTGCCAGGGTTGGCTTTGGCATAGGCCACCATCTCTTTCAAGGTCTTGAACGGCGCGTCCATGGTGGCGGCCAGACCAAAGGTGTAGCCGGTGAGGCACACAATGTGAGTGATGTCCTTGACCGGGTCAAACGCCATCTTCTGCATGTGCGGCAGACGGTAAATGCCCAGCGGCAGTTGCGTCAGCGTGTAGCCATCAGGCTTGGCTTGCAGCATGGCGCTGGCCCCCAGCGTGCCGCCAACGCCGGGCTTGTTCTCCACAATCACCGGCACGCCCAGCACCCGCCCCACACTCTCGCCAAAGGCGCGCATCACCGCATCGCTGCTGCCACCGGCAGGCCAAGGAGCAATGAGCGTGATGGGACGTGAGGGGAAGCGCTCTTGCGCCAGTGCAGGCACGCTGAGCAAGGGTGGTGCGGCCAACGCAGTGGCAGCGCCGAGCAGCTCGCGGCGGGAAAGAAAATCGCGCATAGTCGCACTCCTGTGTTTCCTGGGTAGTCAGACCCCGCATCATGCCTGCACTTGTAGGGGCTTTACTCCGGCAAGCCCTTGAATTAGCGCCGTGTGCCATCATCTAAGCCCTGTTCGATGTTTAACTCTCCAAAGGCAAACCCCATGTTCCACGTGTCCCTCCTGCAACGCTTCGGCCAATGGCTTGCCATTGCCGCCTTGCTGGGCTTTGGCTTCGCGTACGCGCAGGCTGAGCCCACGCTGAGTCAAATCAACGCGGCGGCCCAAGCGGGTCAACTGGATCAGGCGCAAGTCATGATCCAACAGGTCTTGATCGCCCACCCCAACAGCGGCAAAGCGCACTTTGTGCAGGCCGAACTGTTTGCCAAACAAGGCAAGTCCAGCCGCGCGGCGGAAGCCTTGGCCAGCGCAGAGAAGTTGACGCCCGGCCTGGCGTTTGCCAAGCCTGAAGCGGTGCAAAGCCTGCGCACTCAAATTGCCGCCGCCCCCAAGCCCATGGCGGCCAGCCCATCACCTTCGCGTGCTGTGGAGCACACTGCCCCGGCCACTTCCAGTGCATCAAGCTCTTGGGCCCTGCCCGTGCTACTGACGGCGGGTGTGATGGCTTTTGGCTATTTCTTTTTCCGCCGCAAAACAGCCCAGACTTTCGACGCCCCCGTGCCTGGCGCGTCACCTTACGGCAACCCAGCACAAACCGGTAATGGCTTGAGCGGCCCGCAAGGCTTTGGCGCGAACCCTGCACCGGGCCAACCCGGGCAACCCGGATATGGACAGCCTGCTTATGGTCAACCTGGCCAGCCGATGTATGGACAACCCGCCGCACCCGGCATGGGCAGCCGCATCATGGGCGGCGTAGCCACTGGCTTGGCCGTGGGCGCGGGCGTGATGGCCGCGCAAGCCATTGCCAAAAGCTTCACCGGCGAGCACGACAACGCCCACAAATCGACCGACAGTTCGGGCAATAACCTGCAACCCGTGGCCAACAACTACGACATGGGTGGCCAGAACATGGGCCTGAACGACACCAGCTCCTGGGACGACGGCGGCAGCGTGGCCGACAGCGGTGGTGGTAGCGACTGGGATAGTTAAAAATGAGTGGGACAGTCCGCAGCTACGCTGTAGCGAGCCAGCGCTGTCCCCAACTGGTTAATGCGCTATTTCCCAGCAAACACCTGCGGCTTCAATGCGCGCAGGTAAGCGATCAAAGCGTCCATGTCGGCGTCATTGATGGTCTTGTAAAAGTCATAGCCCATGGGCGGTTTGTAATGCTGGCCACTGCGGTCCACACCCTCACGAATCGCCTTGGCAATTTGCGCATCGCTCCAGTCTTTCAGACCCGTCACATGCGGCGTCAGGTTGCGCGAAACACTCTCGCCCCACGGCCCCTTGAACACCATGCCGCCCGCGCCGAACTTGTCATGCAGCAGCATGCCTTTGTCATTGCGCGGGGTATGGCAGTCCATGCAGTGGGCGATGTTGGCCAGGTACTCGCCGTACTTCACTTTGTTGTTCATGGCGGGTGCTTTCACCGCCTTGATGGCTGGACCGTAGCTGGGTGGCAAAGGCATGTTGTAGCTGGACTTGGGCACCTCGTTTTTCACCGCAGGTTGCGCCCGCAGGTAGGCGATGATGGCCGCCAGATCAGCGTCTGACAAATGCCGGTAAAACTCGATCGGCATGGGCGGGCCAATCAGGCTTTTGTCGGGCCGTACGCCTTCGCGAATCGCCTTGGCCAATTGCGCGTCGGTCCATTTGCCAATGCCCGTGTCTGGGTCGGGTGTGATGTTGGCGGCGTAGGCCTTGAAGGGAGGCTCGTCAAACAGCATGCCGCCGGACAGGCCCTTCTCCAGCAGCGGCTGGCCTTTGTCACCGCGTGCAAAGTGACAGTTGCCGCAGGCCACCGCGCCCTCCATCAAATACTTGCCGCGTTCAATTTGCGCTGATTTTTGCGCCCATGCGGCGCTGGCGTTGATGACGAGCAAGGCGGTGAGGATCCACTTCTCCAATGTGCTCATGGTGACTCTCCTTATCGGTTGGCGTTGAATTTTTTGGCGAACTGCCGAAAAAATTATGCACCTAAAGTTCTGCGCTGGGAAGTCAGAAATACGCAGTGAACGCGCTGCATCGCTACACTCTCATACGACAAAAACACCAGGAGACAAGACATGCCCCAAGCAACCCTGAAACCAAGCTTCAAACGAAGTTTTCAAACCCTGATCACCGTCGCCAGTCTGACGGCTGCCACTGCCTTCGCCCAGGCCTACCCCAACAAGACCATCCGCATGGTTGTGCCCTTCCCGCCCGGCGGCGGCAACGACATCATTGCCCGCCTTGTGGCTGAGAAACTCACCACGCGCCTGGGCCAGACCGTCATCATCGAGAACAAGGCCGGTGCCAATGGCATTGTGGGTTTAACCGCCGTGATGCAGGCCGCGCCCGATGGCTATACGCTGGGCATTGCCGCCGCGGGCCCGATGGCGGTGAACCCAAGCCTGTACGACAAGCTGCCCTACAACCCGTCTAAAGACTTCATGCCCATCACCAACATGGTGATCTACCCGCTGTTGCTGGTCACCCACCCCAGCGTGCCCGCCAAGACCATGACCGAACTGCTGGCGCTCGCTCGCGCCAAACCGGGCACGCTGTTTTTCGCGTCACCCGGCAGCGGCAACTCCGGCCATCTGGCGGGCGAGTTGTTGAATTCACTCGCCAAGGTCAACACCGTGCACGTGCCCTACAAAGGCCAAGGCCCGGCCACGGCGGACTTGCTGGCCGGCCAGGTGCAGATGCTCTACAGCAGCATCCCCTCCGTGTTGCCCATGGTGAGAGAAGGCCGCCTGAATGCTTTGGCCATTGGCAGCGCCAAGCGTCTCGCCTCTTTGCCCAACGTGCCGACGATTGCCGAGAGCGGCGTGCCCGGCTACGAGGCTTACTCCTGGATTGGCATCGTGGCGCCACTTAAAACCCCGCCGGAGATCATCACCAAACTGAACCGCGAGATCGTCGCCATCCTCCAGCAAAAAGACGTGGAGGACGACCTGCTGCGCCAAGGTGCCGTGCCGGTGGGCGACACGCCTGAGCATTTTGGCCAATACATCAAAGACGAGATGGCCAAGTGGGGCGCGATCGTCAAGTCAGCAAACATCAAGGCGGATTGAGAACATGGCAAGCAAGAACCAACCCAACAACCATCCCACCAATAAACCCACCATCGGCCTCATCGGCCTGGGCATCATGGGCAGCGCGATGGCGGTGGAACTGCTCAAATACGGCTACCCCGTCACCGGTTTTGATGTGGTGCCCGCCGCCTGCAAACGCTTGAAGGCCGCCGGTGGCCAAGCCCTGAAATCGGCAACCGCCGTGGCCGATGCATCCGACATCGTGATCGTGGCCCTGGCCACCTCAGACGCCTTGCGCGCCACCGTCGATCAACTGCTCGCTGCCAAGCCCAAAGCCGCAGGACAAGCGATGGTCGTGATCGAAACCAGCACCTTGCCGATTGAGGACAAACAGCACGCCTTCAAAGCTCTCAAGCGCGTGGGCATGACGGTTCTGGACTGCCCCATCAGCGGCACGGCGGTGCGCATGAAAGAGCGCGCTTGGACGGTGTTTGCCAGCGGCAACCAGCCCGCGTTCAAACGCGTCGAAGCCATCCTCAGAGTCTTCACCGACAACGTGCCTTTTGTCGGCGCATTTGGCAACGGCACCAAGATGAAGTTCGCCGCCAATCACTTGGTAGCGATTTACAACGTGGCCTACGCCGAGTCCGTCACGCTAGCGCGCAAGATGGGGCTGAACCCGCAAGCCGTGCTCGACCTGTTTGGCCACAGCCCCGTCATCGGCACCGGCGTCATGCGCCTGCGCATGCCCTTCATGATCCAGCGCCGCTACTCGCCCCCCACCATGAAGGTGGAAGTCTGGCAAAAAGACATGCAAGTCATCGGCGATATGGCCAAGTCCGTGCATTGCCCCACGCCCCTCTTCAACGCCAGCGCCGCCATCTACACGGCGGCCATGGCGCAGGGCCTGGCGCAGGAGGACACGGCTTCGACGAGTGAGGTGTTGGCGGGGATGGCGGGGATCAAGTAGTCAGTCTCGTCCACAGCAGGCAAGCAATCGGTCAGTTACTTGCACTTAAGGGGGCGTCAAAAATGAACAGGCTCACCCCTCACATCCGACCCGTCAGCAACAATACGATCAGAATGATAACGAGCAGGCCTAGTCCACCGCTGGGTGCATAGCCCCAGTTCTTGCTGTGCGGCCAAGAAGGTATGGCCCCAATCAGCATCAGGATCAACAGAACTAAAAGTATGGTTCCCAGGGTCATAGTAATCTCCTTGAAGTGAGCTTCAGGGTTGAAGCGTTAGTTGTTCAACAAAAGCTGCAAGATGACGCCGGTGGCGATGGCCACCAACATATAGTCACCGCCGCTTTGAACCCAGTGGTAGCCCCGGGGTGGGGCCTGCAAGCGGTGACCCCGCCAGTCATCGACCACATACTGCCTATGGCGGTATTCAGGCGGCAGGCGGTCACCCCGATAGAACTGATGATTGGGCCCCGCACCTCGCTCACCGCGTCGTTGGTCGTTGCGATCTCGCCCCCAATTGCGCCCCTGGTTGTCTCGATAGTCCCGCTGATCGCCGCGTTGCGACTGATCGTTGCGATTCCCATCGTTGCGTTCGCCATAGCCTTGGCCGAACGCCATACCTCCCGTGATCAACACCAGCGCCATGAGGGCTGAAATAACGGTTTTGCTTTTCATACGGAACTCCAATGGTTGAGAAGTCATGTGATCTCACGCATTGCGTTGGTGGGACCTTGTCCACCCAATACGGGTCATTGCAAAGGCTAGGCCGATCACCCGTCGGGGTCAGTACGCCAGCGCACTGAAAGTTCCCATGCGCTTGGCTTAACCTGCGGTCAGGGAATGTTTGAGACTTGCGGGCGGCATCGCGTTGCGTTGGCAACACACCGACCTTGGCGATCCAACTGGAGGGCATGACATGCGCCGCCTACTCATGGTGTTTTGGATGCTACTTGGATCAGCGACTTCGGTCATGGCTCAGGTCAGCGTCGGCATAGGTATCGGATTTCCTGGCGTGAACATCGGGATCAATCTGCCCTTCTACCCGAACCTCGTTCCGGTACCGGGCTACCCGGTCTATTACGCGCCGGGCATGAGTTCGAACTTTTTCTTCTACGACGGTATGTACTGGGTCTACCAGTACGACAACTGGTACTCCAGCTCCTGGTACAACGGGCCCTGGGGTATGGTGGATCCCTACTATGTGCCGCAGTTCGTTCTGCGCATCCCGGTGCGTTACTACCGTTCACCGCCTTCGTATTTTTATGGTTGGCGCGCAGATGCACCGCCACGCTGGGGGGATCACTGGGGCAACGCATGGCAACAGCAACGACGCGGCTGGGACAGTTGGGATCGCCGCTCTGCACCCGCGCCCGCACCGTTGCCGGTCTATCAGCGCCAGTACTCCGGCGACCGCTATCCCCAGCAGGAACAACAGCGGCAAATCCAAAGTCAGAGCTACCGTTACCAGCCGCGTGATGCTTTAGTACGGCAGCACAATCAGGAACAGGCTGGGCAAAGATCACCCCCACCTTCGCAACGGGGGCAACCACAGCAGGGGGTAGACCCGCGTGAGTCGCAGTCACCCAGATTAGGTCCGGATAACGTACCGCAAGGCCGAGGCGTGACGCAGGAGCCAAGGCGCGGGGTCGAGGACAATCAAAGATCAGACCCCTCCCAAGCACCCACCCAAGCCCCGCCTCAACCGAGAAGCCCCGCAGTCCAGGAGCAGCGCCAGCAGCCACCACAGCCACAACAAGCACCGCAGGGAGCCGGTTCGCGTGAGCAGCAGCCATCCCGGGCCAGTCCGGATAACGTAGTACCGCAGGGCAGGGGTGCAATGCAGGAGCCGAGGCGCGGGCCTCCGCAACAGGAATCAGATCGCGAGAAAGACCGCGACAAAGCGGATGAGAGAGGTCAGCAACGCAACCGCTAGCAGGCTGTTGCGATCTTGAGGTAACTTGATTAATTCTGTTACCTCCAATGTGGAAACGATGGCACAGCCAACAACAACACCGGTGAAGCAGGCTTTGCGGCTCAAACGCTGGCAATGGGTCCTGCTGGGTGGGCAGCGCCGCAATCGTGCTGATCCTGTTGCTGGTATTCGACTGGAACTGGTTTCGCAAGCCGCTCGAGCGTTACATCTCTGACAAAACCCAACGCGAGTTCCGCGTTTCCAACCTCGATGTCGATCTGGGCCTGACGCCCACCATCAAGCTGAAAAACCTGTACTTTGCCAACGCCGATTGGTCCAAGACCGGCAAGCCTATGGCGCAGATCGGCTCGCTCGAATTTTCGGTATCCTTGCGTGACCTCTGGGACGGCAAGATTTTGGTGCCGCGCGCCGACTTGTCGCAAGCGGATGTTGTCTTCGAGAAGGCGTCCGACGAGCGTAAGAACTGGGTCTTGCAAGCACCGTCGGACACCACCGAAGCCAGCCGTTTTCGTATCAGCAGCCTCTCGGTCGACCAGGGCCAACTGCGTTACATCGATCACGGCGAGCCCTTGACCGTTGACATCCAGGCCAACACCTTCGTGCCGACCGCCAAGGCCAAGATCACGGACGCCAAGGCCAAGGCCGACAACACCCGCTACACCACGCGCTATGCATTCAAGGGCAAGTACCACGAGGCGGGCTTTAGCGGCGAAGCACTCACCGGCGATGTGCTGAGCTTTCAGGAATCTAACCTTCCCTTTCCCATCAAGGGCCAGCTCCATGCCGGCACGACCCAGATGAAGGTTGAAGGCACGATTGCCGACGTCGTCAACATCAGCGCCATAGACGCGCGCCTGGAGATTTCCGGCCAGACGATGGCAAGCCTGTATCCCTTTTTGCTCTTGCCGCTGCCGGCTTCGCCGCCCTATGAGTTTCATGGCCACCTGGTGCAACAGGGCAAGCGCTACGCCATTGATGACCTGAGCGGAAAGATTGGCTCGACCGACATCGCCGGCAGCGCCGCCTATGTTCGGCAACAGCCGCGCCCGCTGCTCAGCGCCAAGCTCAGCAGCAAGCTGCTCAACATCGCCGACCTGGGCCCCATCATCGGCCTGGAAACCAAAGACAGCAGGCACACGGCGGCGGGCACAGCGGCAAAACCGACACAGCCCGAGACCAACACGCGCACCCAGGCGCAAGCCAGGGAAAGGCAAACGGGCGGCGACAAGATCTTGCCGACCGGCACGGCGGCCAAGGGTGAGGGCGTATTGCCGCGCGGAAAGTTCGAAGGCAGGCGATTGAAGTCGATTGACGCGGAAGTCGACTACAGCGCCGCCAGCCTCAAGGCACCGCGTGCGCTGCCCGTGGAAAACATGAAGTTTTCCTTCCGCTTGCATGACGCGGTGGCGACGCTGACGCCGCTGGAGTTCGGTTTTGCCGGCGGGCGCATCGTCGCCGACGTCATGATCGACGCGCGGCAGGAGCACGCCTTGCGCTCGCTGTTCAACGTGGACTTTCGCAACATCAAGGTGGCCAAGCTGTTCCCGACCTTGCCCAGCGCCGCCAAGGGCGTGGGCCAACTCGGCGCGCAGATCCGCCTCAGCGGCAACGGCAATTCAATCGCCGACGCTGCGGCCAACGCCAACGGCAGTGTCACGGCCGCCATCGCCAACGGCCGCAAGGTCATTTCACTCCTGGTCGGTGGTGACAAGGACATTGCGCTGAACTGCGGCGGCATGGCCTTCACGGTGAAGGACGGCATCGGCCAGTCGCAGCTCTTCGTGATCGACACCGCCCAGACGCGCATAGACGGCAGTGGCAGCTTCAGCCTGAAAGACGAGCACTTAGATATCGTCATCGTGCCCAAGCCCAAACGGCCTGGCATCCTGTCACTGCGCACGCCGGTGCACCTGTTTGGCAGCTTTCGCCACCCCGACTTCGGCCTGGACCAGGGCCGACTGGCGCTGCGCGCTGGGGCCGCCGTGGCCCTGGCCCTGGTGAACCCGCTGACCGCGCTGATCCCACTGATTGAAACCGGACCCGGCCAAGACACCGATTGCGCGCGCCTGCTGGCGCCGGTTCAGGGCGCCAAGCAGCAGGCCAAGGCGACCGGGACTGCGCCGCCCAAACCGCGTTAAGACTAGTGTGATGTTGTCATCTTGATGGGTTCCAAACAGAATGCAATGCAACCGCTAATGTGCGGCCACCTTCACTCCAAATGCATGAACGCATCACGCCGTTTCAGTGCCTGCGCAAACACCCAACCCATCACAAACATCGCCGCACCGCTCAAGGCAATGACCCAGTCCGAGCCTAGGCTTGCCATCAAGGCCGCGGCCAGCAGCACACCGACCGATTGGCCAGTGAAGAGGGCCATGGCAAACAGCGACACCGCCGTGCCGCGCGCGGCCGGGGCCATTTGGGTGGCGTTGATTTGCATGGTGTTGTGAAACATAAAGAAGCCAAAACCCGCCAACGGGCTGGCCAGTGCCGCCGCCCACCAGTACGGCGTGAAGCCCAGCACCCCGCATGACAAGCCGAGCAAGCCCACCCCACCGACCACCAGGCCCGGCTCACCCAGGCGCGCAATCAAATGCCGCGCGATCGCCATATAGCCCATGCCGCCCAGACCAAACAGCGCCACGATGGCCCCTGCGGCAGAGAGCGACACCCCCAGCTCCTGGTGCAAATGCGAGGGCCAGATGGCCATCACCCCAAAACCGACCGCGCCTTCAATCAAGGCCACCGTCAGCACGACGCGCGACCAGCCGCCGGTCAGAATCATCAGCGCCTGTTTCACAAAACCGGGGCGCACCACGGGCTCGGCGTTGACGGGTGCAAGCGTGCTGGCTTGCTGGCGTTGCCACTCCAGCCAGAGCAAGGCTCCAATGACAGCAAACAACAGCGCCATACCGGCAAAGGCCCAGCGCCAACCCACGAAGTCGGTGAACAGGCCTCCCACCAGTTGTCCGCCCGCAATGCCCAGCGTGGTGCCCAGGCCGACGCGCGCCAGCGTGGCCTGGCGGTGCTCGTAGTCCACCACATCGCCGATCCACGCCATAGACAGCGGGATGATGGCGGCTGCGCCCAGCGCCACCAAAATGCGCGCGACCAGCAGCATGTTCAGGCTGGCCGCAAAGACCGCCACCGCACTGCCCACACTGCACCCTAAGGTGGCCAGTGCGACGATGCGGAACTTGCCCTTGCGGTCACCCAGCGGGCCGTAAACCAGTTGCGACAGACCATAAACCACGGCGAAGAAAGACACCACTTGTGCCGCTTGCGTGAGTGAGACCGAAAACTCGCGCGCCAGCTCGGGCAGCATGGCGTCACACACGCGCTGCGCCACCATGCTGGCGAAGGTGGCAAAGGACAACAGCAGCACTGAGCGCTGGAGGGCGGGGGAGAGGTGGGTCATGAGCGAAAGAAAAAACTGTTGGATTGTACGTGGCGGCTTGGGCCTGAAGCACAACCAATATGCTACAAATTTAATAGCTGCTTACGCACATTCTGATTGGCCTAAATGGGGATATGGCACTGATTTTGTCATAATCCAAAATTCGACAGTTAATCAGCCATCTCTGAAAGCGCCGCCACCATGACCGTCATCGCCGCAGCTAAAGTCGTCGCGCATCCCTGGGCGTTCGTGGTCCAGACCCTGAAAGCGTTTCGCGCCAACCAGGGCTTGCTGCTGGCCGGCGCGGTGGCCTATTACGCGCTGCTCTCGCTCGTGCCGATGATGATCCTGACCGTGGTCGCGTTGTCGCATGTGATCGATCAGGGCGTGTTGCTGCAGACCGTGGGCCGCTACCTCGAATGGCTGGTGCCGGGGCAGTCCGGGGCTATCGTCGTCGAACTGGACAGTTTTCTGGCCCACCGCGAGGTGCTCGGCTGGGTCTTGCTGCTGACCATGCTGTTCTTCAGCTCGCTGACCTTCACCGTGCTGGAGAACGCGATGTCGGTGATCTTTCACCACCGGGTGGCGATACAGCGGCGCCACATTCTGGTCTCGGCCCTGATCCCGTACGTCTTTATCCTCGCGCTCGGGTTCGGGCTGCTGCTGGTGACCGTGGTGGCCGGCAGCCTACAGGTGCTGGGCCAGGAACATATCGAGTTGCTCGGGCGTAGCTGGTCCCTCAGTGGCGCATCGCGCCTGCTGCTCTACCTGCTCGGTCTGGGGGGCGAGATTGCCCTGCTGACCTCGATTTACCTGGTCATGCCGGTGGGTCGGCTGTCGCTGTCCCACGCGCTGCTCGGTGGCGTGACGGCGGCCTTGCTGTGGGAGCTCTCGCGCCATGCGCTGGTGTGGTACTTCGCCACGCTGTCGCAGATTGGCCTCGTCTAGGGTTCGCTCACCACAGCGATCGCGGTGCTGCTCAGCCTGGAGCTGGCGGCGACCCTGTTGCTGCTGGGTGCGCAGTTGATCTCCGAATACGAGCGACTGGACCGGGGCGAGCCAGGGGTCGTCACGCCACCGTTCACGACCGATCAGGGATGAGCGCCTAGAGCACGCCCGGCGCGCTACAAATTCAATAGCTACTTACGCACATGTCGATTGGCTTAACGGCGGATATGGCACTGGTTTTGTCATAATCAATCATGCCTGACCCCCTCAAACGCGCACCCGAATCCGGAGCTCAGTCCGCGCCCCTATCCGCGTCCCATTTGATCGGCTGGCTCTCGCTGGCACAGCTCATCACCTGGGGCAGTGTCTTCTACACCTTTGCGCTGTTGATGGAGCCTATAGAGCGCGAGCTGGGTCTGAGCCGCGCGCAAGCGTCCCTGGGTTTTAGTTTGGCCCTGCTGGCCGAGGGGCTGCTGGCCTACCCGGTGGGGCGCTGGATCGACCGTGGCCATGAACGCGTGGTGATGGCGGGGGGCTCTTTGCTGGTGGGCGCTTGCCTGCTGCTGCACAGTGGCATCAGCAGTGCCCTGGGCTTTTACGCGGTGTGGCTCGGGCTGGGCGCAGGGCTGGCCGTCACGCTTTACCCGCCTGCGTTTGCGGTACTCACGCGGCGCTATCCGCATAACTTTCGGCGCGCCATCATCACCTTGACCTTTCTGGGTGGCTTGGCCAGCACCGTCTTCATTCCCCTGTCAGCTTGGTTGATCGCCACGGTGGGCTGGCGACATGCGCTGTGGGTGCTGGCGGCGATGCATCTGTTCATTTGCGCACCGCTGCACGCCTGGCTGCTGCGCCATGCGCCTGTCGCTGGTGAGCCCGCACGCAGTTCAGCGAACCCGCAGACTCCGGGCCACGCCAAAGTGTCGCGCTCTGCGCTGAGGCAGCACTTGTGGAGTGCTCCCTTTGTATTGATCGGTGCGTTCATCGTGTTGCTGATGGCCGCCACCGCTGCATTGCCCGCGCACTTGGTGAGTCTGCTGCGTGAAAACCAGTTGCCCGAGGCCTGGGTGCTTACGACTGTGGCCAGCATTGGCGTGTTGCAAGTGCTGGGGCGGGCGCTGATGTATTTCTTTGAACACCATCTGGATTTGCACCAGGTGAATCGGTTTGTCCCCACCTTGATTCCGCTGGGCTTGACCGCGCTCTTGATCGCACCGATGTGGGAGAACACCCACGCATTCTGGGTGATGCTGTTTGTGCTGTTGTATGGCCTGGGCAACGGCATGCTCACCATCGTCAAGGGCACCGCCGTGGCCGAGTATGTGAACCGAGACCACGTGGCCACACTCAACGGCGCGCTGGGCCTGCCCACAGCGCTGGCACGCGCCGCCGCGCCGCTGCTCATGGGCTGGCTGTGGAGCCCGCAGTTGGGCTACAGCTCAGGTCTGTGGCTGTTGCTGATCACCAGCTTGCTGGGCGTGGCCGCGTTGATGGCGGCGCAGCGCTTATCAACACGGGGTTAAGCGCAGCCGAGTGCGCGAACGTGGGGGTCAGTCGCAGCGCAGGGCCGCCCCAAGCAAGGCTAGCCCCCTCGGGGGGCAGAAAGCGACACGCAGTGCGCGAACGTGGGGGTGTCAGTTCGCCGGGCGTATCGCATCGCCCTCCACCACCACCTTGGCCCCGACGGATGCATGCACGGCTTGCTCAAAGCTGCGCATGCTGCCATCGTCCATGCGCACATCGATTTGGTACACGGTTTCTTTTTTCATTTTTTTCTCGACTGCATTACCGGCAAAGCCACCACCGATGGCTCCCAAGAGGGTGGCAATGGTCTTGCCGTCGCCGCCCCCCACCTGGTTGCCCAGCACGCCACCCAGGACGCCACCAGCAATCGCCCCGGTGCCGCTACCGGCCCCGTCACGCTGAATCGGGGTGACGTTGGATACCGTGCCGCAGTTCAGACACACCGGCTTGGGGGCGGGTGGCGGGGGAGCGAGCACTTGAGGTGCCTGGGCCATCGGTGCACCAGCAGCGATCGGCGCAGGGCTGGGGGCGTGGGTTTGCGTTGGGCCGGTTGCGGATTTGCTGGCCACAGTGGCCGGTTTCACGACGATGGTGGCCTTTTTCTCCGTGACGGGTATGCCGTCTTTTTTCTCGGTCAGCACCGGACTTGGGGCCGGTGTTGCGAGTATTGCGGCCACTGGGACGGGTGACTCCACCAGTGTGGGCAGGGTGCTCGCACCCGACTCCACCGATCGGGTGGGCCCGCGCATCAAGTAGCCGCCCATGGCCACCACGATAGCGCCCAGCACGGCCACGACAGCCCACAAGGCCTTGTTGGCGCTGGCAGCGGCGGGAGGGGTTAGAGGAGAAGTGTCAAGTGAACGGCTCATTTTTATTTCCTTTTAAGAGTCTGTGGACCAACGCCAAAGACTTTCTAAGCTTAACAACGCTCAGCGCATCTAAAAGTAAACAAAGCCCGCGACCATAGCAAGCCATACACGTAACATTTCGTAAGCGCTCACAAATTGGGGGCCAGCAGACGCTGCAACAGCGCCTCACTCAAGCCGCGCCGCTGGGCCTGGTCCTTGAGTTGGTCTTCACCAATCTTGCCCACGTTGAAGTAGGTGCTTTGCGGGTGCGCGAAGTAAAAGCCACTGACACTGGCCGCTGGCGTCATGGCCATGCTCTCGGTCAGGCCCATGCCGATCTCGTCGCATTGCAGCAGCTCAAACATCGCCGCTTTAACACTGTGGTCTGGGCAGGCCGGGTAGCCGGGCGCGGGGCGAATGCCCTGGTACTTTTCAGCAATCATGGCTTCATGGCTCAAGGCCTCATCTGCCGCGTAACCCCACAGATCGGTGCGTACCCGGTGATGCAGGCACTCGGCAAAGGCCTCGGCCAGCCGGTCGGCCAGGGCCTTGAGCATGATGGCGGAGTAGTCGTCATGGTCGGCCATGAACTGCTGCTCTTTTTTCTCTGTGCCAATGCCTGCCGTCACAGCAAACACGCCCACGTAATCATTACCCACCCCTTTCGGGGCCACAAAATCGGCCAAGCAGCGGCTGGACCGCATCACGCCATCCACCATCTGCTTTTCGGTTTGCTGACGCAGGCCGTGCCAGACCAGCGCGACCTTCGTGCGACTCTCGTCGGTATAAAGCTCGATGTCGTCGTCATTCACGCTGTTGGCTGGGTACAGGCCGATCACGGCATTGGCGGTCAGCCAGCGGCCTTCGATCAGGCGCTTGAGCATGGCCTGACCATCGGCCAACACGCGCACGGCCTCGGCGCCCACCACCTCGTCTCTCAATATCGCGGGGAAGGGGCCCGCCAAGTCCCAGGTCTGAAAGAACGGGCCCCAGTCGATGAATTTGGCCAGCTCGGCCAAGTCAAAGTTTTTGAACACGCGCCGACCAATGAACTTGGGCGTAGGCGGGGTGTAGTGCGCCCAGTCCATCGGCGTCTTGTTGGCGCGTGCCTTTTGCAAAGGCCACAACGGCGTCTGTTTTTTATTGGCGTGCTGCTGGCGCACGCGCTCGTAGTCGGCATTGAGTTCGGCAATATAGTTCGGGGCCTTCTCCCCCAGCAGGGACTGCGCCACGCTCACGCTGCGTGAGGCGTCAGGCACGTACACGACCGGGCCTTCGTAATGCGGCGCAATCTTGACGGCGGTGTGCACGCGGCTGGTGGTGGCACCACCGATCAGCAACGGGATTTTGCGCAGACGGAAGTGATCGTCCTTTTGCATCTCGCCCGCCACGTATTGCATCTCTTCCAGACTCGGGGTGATCAGGCCAGACAGGCCCACAATGTCCACGCCCTCGACCTTGGCGCGCGCCAAAATTTCATGGCAGGGCACCATCACACCCAGGTTGATGACCTCGAAGTTATTGCACTGGAGCACCACCGTCACGATGTTCTTGCCGATGTCGTGCACATCGCCTTTGACGGTGGCAATGATGATCTTGCCCTTGGTGCGCACGTCGCGCCCAGCGGCTTCGTCGAGCCGCTTTTCTTCTTCAATGTAGGGGATCAGGTGCGCCACGGCCTGCTTCATCACCCGCGCACTCTTGACCACCTGCGGCAAGAACATCTTGCCCTGGCCAAACAAGTCGCCCACGATGTTCATGCCGTCCATCAACGGGCCTTCGATCACATGCAGGGGTCGTCCGCCCTTGGCCAGAATCTCTTGGTACACCTCTTCGGTGTCCACGGTGATGAAGTCGGTGATGCCATGCACCAACGCGTGCGAGAGGCGCTGCGCCACCGTCACGGGATGATCGGGCGTGCCACGCCAGTCCAAGCGGCGGCTCTCGTCCTTGGCCGCGCCTTTGGCGTTCTCGGCAATCTCGACCAGGCGCTCACCGGCATCCGCTCGACGGTTCAGAACGACGTCTTCGACACGCTCTCTGAGAACAGGCTCCAGATCGTCATAAACCCCCACCATGCCCGCGTTGACGATCCCCATGTCCATGCCCGCTTGGATGGCGTGGTAGAGGAACACGGTGTGAATCGCCTCGCGCACCGGGTCGTTGCCCCGAAAGCTGAAGGACACGTTGGACACGCCACCCGAGACCTTGGCCCCTGGCAGGTTGGCCTTGATCCAGCGCGTGGCCTCGATGAAATCGACAGCGTAGTTGTTGTGCTCTTCAATGCCGGTGGCAATGGCGAAGATGTTGGGGTCAAAGATGATGTCCTCGGGCGGGAAATCGACCTCGTCCACCAGGACGCGATAAGCGCGTTCGCAAATCTCGGTCTTGCGCGCGTACGTGTCGGCTTGGCCTTTTTCGTCAAACGCCATCACCACGGCCGCCGCGCCGTAGCGGCGCAGCAACTTGGCCTGGTGCTTGAAGGCTTCCGCCCCCTCTTTCATGCTGATGGAGTTGACGATGCCCTTGCCCTGGATGCAGCGCAAGCCCGCCTCGATCACGCTCCACTTGGAGCTGTCGATCATGATGGGCACGCGCGCGATGTCGGGCTCGGACGCAATCAGGTTCAAGAAGCGCACCATCGCGGCCTGGCTGTCCAGCATGGCCTCGTCCATGTTGATGTCAATGATTTGCGCACCGTTTTCCACCTGCTGGCGCGCCACCGCCAGCGCCTGCTCGAACTCGCCGTTCAGGATCATGCGGGCAAAGGCTTTGGAGCCGGTGACGTTGGTGCGCTCGCCGATGTTGACGAACAAACTGTCTTCAGCAATGCTCACCGGCTCCAGGCCGGACAGCAGCATGGGTGGTGGTGTGACGTTGACGAGAGAAATTTCTGAATCGATGCGGGACACGGTCTCACCTGTTAAAAAATCAGGTGAGCGCCGTTGGGACATCCAAGCCTGACGCGGGCTTCCACATATGGAGAAAAAACCGCGCTGCAACGCTCCTTGGATGGGTTGATTTTAGTAGGAAACGTCGCGAACTGATTTTTGATGCCAATCGATCGATCCGTATTGACGAAGCTTGTGTTCACCCCACTCCTTACTTGCAATCGTCTTCTTCAGCGAGAGGTTTTACGCGCGGTTTGGACTTCGGTTTGGGTTTGGCGATAGACGGTGACGTCACGACCGGCGTGGTCGTGATTGACTTGGGTTTCGGCTTCACCAGAACTTTCTTGGGCACTTCGTTCGTGGGCTTCGGCTTGCGAACGCACGCAATCTTCGGTAACTCGTACTCGGAGGGGACGGACTGTGACGGCTTGTCAGGGCAGAAACCCGTCAGGCACACCGCGGTGATGATGATCGGCGTGCAAGCGGGATCTCCCGGCAGGCACAGGGTGCCCGACGTGCAGCCGGGTGTGCCTGGAATGCACGTCGGTGGTGGGCAGGGCGGCTGTCCGGCCTGACCGCAAGCAGGGCAAGGGGGTTGCCCTGCTTGGCCGCACACAGGGCAGGGCGGCGTCGATGCCGTACCGCAAGTCTGGCAAGGACAGTCCGGCTGGCCGGGTTGGCCGCAAGCAGGAATCGTATCCCCGCAGCTTTGCGGCAAATCCACAGCCACGGTGACCGTGATGTCCTGGCCTGGATTGGCCAAGTCAGGTGTTTTGACCGTGTTGGTGATCTTGCCTTGCTGACACGTGTGTGTACTTTTGAAGCAGAACTCCAGCGGCGGTGCGTTGTAGTGCACTTCCAGCATGGGATGGTCCGTGGTGCCCATGCCCGGGTGTGCTGTGTATTCGATTTCTATTTTCAGGGTGTTGCTCAGCGTCTGCGCATCCACACTGCTGATGTCTGCCAGGGTCGTGTTGCTGGCAATCAAGTCTTTGGTGAACAAGACGGCATTGCTGCTGCTGTTCAGCACCCTGACGATAAATTTGCTGTAGTTGGCAAGAGGGGCACCCGTGACCGCCACGCTGGTCCAGTGAAAGGGCTTGGGGCCAGAGCAGTATTGCAGGGGTTGGAACAGCGTCCTGAATTTACCCGGGTCCGCATTGCAGGGCTTGGCCAGACCGGTTTGTGGGTCAAGGTTGTTGGGGTCAAAATGCCACAGCTTGCTGGTGTGGCCGTAGGCCCAAATGCACCCTTGATTGTCGATGTTTGACCCGTAGTTCTGGGCCGATGTCGCCCCTGCCGCAATGGCGCCAAGCAGCCCAGAGCTACACGTGCTTTGTGTTGACCAGTTCCAGCACCAAGCACCGTCACGGGTGTCGCCTTGAGCGAGGCTGCCCACAAAGTAAGTTTTACCGGCCGCCATAGTTTCCAGCCCGGCACCGAGGTTCAAGCCCGGTAGCACCATGGGCAAGCCGGATGTTTGAGCCCCGGTAACAGTGTCGACACACAATTGCGCGGCTGGTGTCTTGCGCATGGTGCAAAGCGCTACCACGATACCACTTGGGTTGTAGTAAAAGAAGTTGCTGACGTTATAAATCGAGCCGTTTGAGAAGTTGTAGGGTGAACTTCCGGGCGTTGGGGCAGAGGTGTTCCAGCAGGCCGTTTTGGTGGTGGCATCAAAACAATTCGTGTATTTCAGTGCGCCATTGAGTGAGGTGATATAGAGCTTGGTGCCCAATACCTTGCCCGCCAATCGTCCGCCCCATGTCTGCCCGAGCGGTGAAGTAACGTGAATTTTGAGGGTGCTCGAAGGAATCTTGAAGTTGCTACCGACACAGGGCAGCATGCCCGAGCTTAAGTTGGCGCAGTAGAGTGCGCCATCGTAAGCCGCCGCGTAAAGCTCGTTCCCGATGCGCCATGGGCCATGGATAAAGATGCCAGGCACCTTGGGTCCGAACGGGGTGAACCCGCATTTAGTGTCAGTCTCCAAATTGACGCAGCCGATGCCGATACCGGCGGGGCCTTGCGATGCGTAATAGATATTTCCGTTGTCAATGACGTATTCCATGTTGGTGTTCGTCGTTTCGGATTGGTTCGCTGACCCGTCACCGGCCGGCAGTGTTTTTCCCGTTCCCCAGCCTACACAAGACATCCCCGTCGTTAGATCGACGCATTTGAAACTGGCAACGCCAGGGGCTTCGTGGTGATTCATGATGTAAATGCGTGGCCCCGATGGCGCAGACACCTTGGTGTAGGGGATCGGCTGGTAGCCGTCGCCTGAGCCGCTGATGGCGATCGAAGAACTTAACGGGGCAGGAAATGGGGCCGTCATCACACCATGCGGTGCAACGCTGGTACCCGACCACTTCGCATAGTTATCCACTGGAGCCGTTGAGTTGGTGGTGCCAGTCCAGCCAAGTGGCTGTTGCAGAGAAGCTGGAAGGATGGTCGCGATGGGGCCGTCTATCACCGTCACGTTAGGTTGCGTCACGCCGGTGTTGTTGGCGTATTGAACGACCCAGTCAATGGTGTAGTTGCCGCCGCTGGTCGAACTGACGTTGCTGGCTTGTTTTTGCAGCGTCGGCGGTTGTTTGGGTGGGTTAACTGCGACTAAGTTCTTGAGTGCACTGAAGAGGCCCGTCAAGTTGAATGGGTTGCCAATTCCGCCTCCTTGGCGGGGTTGTTCGATTTTTGGCGTAGCAATTGCCCCTGGCTGTGCCAGCGCCGGACTGCCCCAAACGACGCTTCCAGCCAGTATCGTGCCGATGCACAGGCGGACACCCACTGAATACAGTGGGTACTGGCTGAACCGGCTGAGCAGTGATGACGACGTGTTCATTTTTGCCTCCGCGATGTGTTGCTGCGGATCGCATTGGCCGGAACGGGATAGCTTGTGTTCAGGCAGCTTTCTGCACACAGCGGCTGACCCGGTTGCCCGCACGGCGGACAGGGTGGCTGCCCGACTTGACCGCATGCGGGACATGGCGGCTGGCCCAGTGTGCCGCAGCTCGGGGTAGTGGCGCAAGTCGACGCGTAGTCATTGTTTTGACCGACTTGCAAGCCATCGGGTCCAGCGCCTAACAGCTTGTTGGGGAGCAAGTAGCTGCCAATTTGGAAACTGGCCTGGGCTGAATAATCAAAGCCCTTGGTTATGTCAAGTCCGGGGATTGAGCCGGGGCTGATAGGAAAGCAGGTCTTACCGTCGGCGTTCAGTGTGGCACTGGTGTACGTGGTGAGCTTGATTCCGTTTTGCCATATATCAAGCGCGACCGTGGCTTGACCGATGGCTCCGTCAGTCTTGGGAATGCCGACATCAATGCACACTTGACCCTCGCCACAGGCGCTGGTTTCGGCCAGTTTGATCCAGCCTTCTGGGGTAGGGCCACAAGCGCTGCAAAAGTCGTCAATGTAGGCATAGCCGAAATGGGCCCCCTGACCACAATCCAGTGTGATGAACTCGATGGTGACGTCCTGGCCGATCAGGTCGGATAAATTGATTTCCGCGCAGCTCCAGTCTTTGTACAAGAGGTTGCCGGGCGTGAACTTTTTAAAAAATGGATTAGTCCCGTCAGCCACCAGCATGTTCGGTTTCGGCGTTCCGGGTGGAAGCTGGAAGCCCGACATGAGTTGAACCCTGCCGCCGGGCAAGTTGTTGGTAATGTCATTGCCTGCGCTGTCGAGTACCCGCACCATGAAGGCGGGCTGATCATTCGCCGAATGACCCACTGGGTTTTGCAGGACGACGGCATAGGAGAACCCAATCACGGCATCGGCGGGACTGACCTTGAACGACTTGGCCAGCAACTCGGCCCCAAAATTGGTTGATGAGTTTCCGATTCGCACGGCACTGCCGCCCCCGCCAGGCCGTACTTGCTGAAGCAAGGTGCCCAAGAGGGGGTCATTCCCCGACGTGACGATGGTCTGATGAGAGCTGTCCGCTGCCAGGGAGCCGGAGGTGATGCCTGCGGTCGAGATGTTGGTGCGGCTGATAGAGGTTCGAGGCCCAAGACCATTGTTCATGCCGGCCCACGATGACAGGTTACCGGATTCGAAATTCCCGTTGACCTTGCATGATTCGCTCAGCCTGGTATTTCTTTGTGGCAGCGCGCGTGATTGGGAGCCTGAAAGTAAGTTGCTTCTTTTTAGCTGCTGCGTTTTATAGGCCTCGCAGGATTGCGCAACGAACTGCTCTACCGACATGTCGCGCGCCGGACTTCGCAGGTACTGTGCTCGTGCGCTGCTCTCGACCTCAGTGCCGCATTTTTCATCACTATTGGTTTGATCTCTCAGGGCGCTGAGGATGCCACCAATATCGATGTTGATGCCAAATCCACCCCCGCCTCCACCAGGGCGCGATGGCTTGGTATCAGATTGTGCGAGGCCGAATCCACTGGCAACAAGGAGGACTGCGCTTGCGAAAGCTGCACGCAACGCTCGCACGACCGAAAACCCACGAAAATTTTCCGAAGAAGAAGTTGGCACATCGGCCCCCTGGTTGAAAATTTTTCTTTGCTGGGCCGTGGGCGTCTGACCCACAAGTCCAGATACCCGTCCCCGTATGGTCATGACCGAATTCCGGTGATAGCCGAAACGCGGTGAATCGCTTGTATAACACAGTCGGCGAACCCGGCCCATCTGCGTTAACATGACCGCCATTTCATGAACCGCTCCCTTGCACGGAGTTAGCCCTATGGACTCTATTGCCGCCACTGGTGCAGGTGCCGAACAAGCCGCGCGACTGCTCATTGTTCCTACCGCCCTGATTCAACTCACGCTGGAGGAAGCGCGCGTGGTGGTGAACTACATGACGCCCCGCTTCATTGCCGCCGACACCACGTTCATCCGCGAAGGCGATACGGGTGATGGCGGCTTTATGGTGCTGATCTTGGAGGGCGAAGTGGTGGTGGAGAGCATCACCGTGAGCCGCACCGCGCCGCTGACCATCAAGATACTGGGCCCCGGCAGCCTGATCGGCGAGGTCGGCCTGATGGACCAAGAACCCCGCTCGGCCTCTTGCACGGCCAGCACCCCGCTGTACTGCGCCATCCTGAGCCGCCCCGCGCTGGAGAAACTACTGAACGATAACGCGCAGGTGGGTGCCAAGCTGCTGATGGCGATCTCTACCTTGCTGGCTCAGCGCCTGCGTGACAACGCCCGTAAATTACGGCTCTACGCTAACTTGGCCACGGTCATGCAAAAAGAAATCGACAGCTTCACGCGGGAGCAATAGCTTTCAGTCCACCTTGCCAATGCGCTTGATCGCAGCGTTGATGCGCTCGGCGTCTTTGTTCAAGAATGCAGAAAAAGCAGGCCCATCGCGGTAGTCCACAGGCGCACCCAGCTTGCTCATGTGCTGCACAAATTCAGCCTCCTGCGTGGCGCGCCCAATGTCGCGGCGCAAGGTTTGCACCAGCGCATCGTCGGTCTTCACCGGCGCAAACAAGCCCACCCAAAGGTAGAACTCCACGTCCTTGTAGCCCAACTCCATAGCAGTGGGAACGTCAGGCAGCAAGGCGTGGCGCTTGACGCCGGTGTTGACCAAGGCGCGCAAAAGACCGCTCTTGATCTGCGGGGCCAGCACCGCAGGTGCACCCGCCGTTGCAGCCACCACACCACTGAGCACGGCCGTTAAAGCCGGGCCACCGCCGGAGTAAGGGATGTGGCGCAGCTTGATGCTGGCCGCGTGGGTGAGCATCTCGATCGGCAAGTGAACCGCGCTGTAGGCACCGGAGGACGAGTAGGCAATGGTGTCCGGGTTTTTTCGCGCATCGGCCACAAACTCTTCGTAGGTTTTCCACGGCGCATCGGCCTTGACTACCAGCACCAGCGGGTCGGCCACCATCAAGGCCAGTGGGGTGAAGTTGCTGCGGTCAAACGAGGGGGTGCGGCCAAAAATGCGCTCTGAATCTGGCACCGAGAGGATTGACGGGTGCGTGGCCAGTAGGGTGTAGCCATCAGGGGCTGAGTTGGCCGCTGCCGACATGCCCACCGCGCCGCCCGCGCCCGCCTTGGTCACGATCACCACCGGTTGCTTCCACAGCTTGAACAGCGCCTGCGCAATCGAGCGTCCCGACTGGTCCACCACGCCGCCCGGTGGGAAGGGAACAATCAAACTCACCGGTTTGTTGGGGAAATCACTTTGCGCTTGCGCGCCGCCCGTAAGCAAGCCCAGCGCAGTGATCAGTAACAGTGCCCCTTTTATGCATTTGGGCATCGAGACTTGTATGTTCATGCTGATTCCTTCAAGAAATTGGTTAAGAGTCCACCCGCTGCACCGCTGCCAGCCCTTCCAGAGCCAAGCCATAGCCCAGCAACTCGTGCATGCGTTTTTTCAGGTCTTGCGTGAGCATCACTCGCGTGTAGCGGCGCAGCAATGGCGGGCGCTGACGCAGTTGGCGCGCCAGTTCCCAGGCGCGGGGCATCAGCTTGTCAAGCGGCATGACTTCGTTGACCAAGCCCAGGTCTTTGGCTTCTGTGGCGTTGAGCACCTGACCGGTGAGCAGAAAGTAACGCGCGCGGTTCAGGCCCATCAGCAAGGGAAACACGATGTGCACACCGTCACCCGGTACCAGGCCGCCGTTGAAGTGGGCCGAGTCTTGAATGGTGGTGTCGTCTGCGGCCAGCACGATGTCGCACAACAGCGGGATCTCGGGGTGGCGCACGGCGGGGCCGTTGATGGCCGAGATCATGGGCACTTCGATGTTGAGCAGGTTCATCAACAAGTGCTTGCCCTCCCAGTACCAAAGCTTGTCCCACTCCTCGGCGGTTACGGGTTTTCTGGGGTTGTGGTGGCCGCCTTGGCCGCTGGGCTGCACGGCGGGCCCGGCGTACTCACCCCCCGTTCCGGTGAGGATGATGACCTCGTTATCGCGGTCGCGGCCCACATCCAAAAATGCTGACTCCAGGTCTTCATGCGCGCGCTTGCTCCAGCGCAGCGGGCCGCCCTCGGTGTGGAACTGCATCTCCAAAATTCCGTCTTCGCGCCGCATGCGCACGGAGGAATATTTGCTGGCGTAGTCGTCAAAATTGCTCATGGGAAATCGTCCTTTTTGATGTTGTTGGTTGGTTGTTTCTTAACACTGCGCCGGGCCTCACGTCACACGCCCATGGCTTTCACGATGCGCTCATGCGTCATGGGCAAATCTCGCACCCGCACTCCCATGGCGTTGTAAACTGCATTGGCGATGGCCGCTGCTGTCGGGCCCGTCATGCCCTCGCCCACGCCCAAAGATTCGTGTTCGGGTTGGTTGATCAACTCGATGTCGATCTGGGGGACTTCACTGAACTTCAGAATGGGGTAGTCCTCCCACGTTCGGCTGGTGATTCGGCTGCGGTCAAAGCGCACTTCTTCTTTGAGTGCCCAACTCGTGGCCTGCACAATGCCGCCCTCGACTTGGTTGAGCACGCCGTCGGGGTTGACGATGCAGCCGCAATCCACAGCGGCCACCACGCGCAGCACACGCACGGTTTCTTCCACCAAGACCTCGGCAATCACCGCGACATAGTTGCCAATATTTTTGTAGCGTGCAAAGGCCATGCCAACGCCGTGGCTACCGTCACCTCTGCCTTCGCCTTTCGATCCCGGCTGCCAACCCGCTTTGGCGACGACCGCTCGTATCACCGCGATGGCGCGCTCATCGCTGAGATGACGCAAACGAAATTCGACCGGGTCAAGTCCCGCCGCCAGGGCCAGCTCGTCCATGAAGGACTCAATCGCAAACACATTGATGTAGGCCCCCAAAGCACGCAGCGCCGAGGTGCGCACCGGCATGGGAATCACCGCGTGGTTGATGACGCTTTGCTCAGGAAAATCATAGTAAGGCACCGCATTGCGCTGGCTGCCCCCGCCCATCACCAGCGGCATATCGGCGGCGGGCGGTTGCTCAAAACCTTGGTCCAAATACCAAGCACCCAGCAAGCCCGAAGCTGCTTGACGACCGGGGCGCGAGATGTGGCGGTTGCCCCAAATTTCTTCTTGCCAATCGCTCACATCACCGCTCTCACTCACCGCGCCTTCGAGCGTGACGAGCATGGCCGGGCCAAAGGGCTCCCAGGCAAATTCATCCTCGCGCATCCACTGCACGCGCACCGGTCGGCCTTCAGCGGCCATGGCCAGCAAGACGGCATCCAGGGCGACATCATCCGCGCCATTGTGGCCATAGCAGCCCGAGCCTTCGGCATGGCGCACGATGACGTCCACAGCGGGGCGTTTCATGAGCTGGAGCACTTGCACAATCGCGTCCCGCAGGGCGTAGATCGACTGACTGTGCGACCAGACTTCAAGCTGGCCGTCATGCAACCAGGCCAAGGCGCAGGACGGGCCAATCGAGGCGTGTGCCAGGTAGGGGCGGGTGTAGGTGGCACTTGACCGTGTGGAGGGGCGCGGCGCGGCTGCGTCGCCTTCGCGCGCAGTCGTCTTCTGGCTCAGCAGTTCATCTTCGCTGGCTTGCGCACGCAAATACGCAGGCAGGGCATCCATGTCGGGCAGGTCGTGCTTTTCGTCCCACGTGCAGCGCTGCGTGAGTTGATTCATGGCGTGGATGGCCTGCTCTTCGCGCACGGCCAGCACGCCCAACCAGCTGCCTTCGCGCACCACGGCGCACACGCCCGACAGCGTGCGCACGGGGCCATCGTTCAGGCTGAGCAGCTTGGCGCGGTAAGAGGGCGGGCGCACCATGCGGCCATGCAGCATGCCGGGCAAATCCATGTCTTGAATAAAACCACCGCCTCTGAGCTTGGCGGGGATGTCCAAGCGAGGCAAAGAGCGGCCCACGAGTTTGAATTCGGACACCGGTTTGGGCCTGACTCGCCCGGTCGCGTTCTGCGAGAAGTCCACGTCAACCGCGATGTCCCAATAGGCCAAGCCTGAGGGACTGCCCTGCACGTGGATGTTGCC
Source organism: Comamonadaceae bacterium (assembly GCA_043757205.1). Classification (GTDB taxonomy): domain Bacteria; phylum Pseudomonadota; class Gammaproteobacteria; order Burkholderiales; family Burkholderiaceae_C; genus CANCDA01. Next base: position 30,618 of record JAYVPU010000255.1, read on the forward strand.
GTCCACCACCGAGAGCGTCTCAATGCCCGTGTTCAACTTGTGCGCAGCCCGCTCCAATAGCGCGTGGCGAATCTCGGCACAGGCCTGTCGCATGGCTTCGCCGCCCTCTTGTACCGAGCGGCTGCCCGAGGTGGAGTTCTCGTTCGGGCTGATGGTGGTGTCCACCGCCTGCATGCGAATGCGACTGTAGTTGACGTCCAGCTCTTCGGCTGCAATTTGCGCGATGGCCGAGACGATGCCTTGGCCCAACTCCACCTTGCCGCTGCGCACTGTGACCGTGCCATCGGCATGGATTTGGGCCCAGCGATCCAGACGCAAATTGGCGGCCAGGGTGGGTGGCAAGGCGTGCGCAGTTGGGTTCAAGGTGCTCATAGCGACACCCCCACGGCCTGCGCGCTGGCCACGCGCTGAATGGCACGCACAAAGCGGTTGTGCGTGCCGCAGCGGCACAGGTTGTCGTCCAAGGCGGCGCGAATTTGCGCCTCGCTCGGGTGGGGGTTGCGGTCCAACAGGGCTTTGGCGCTGATGAGGATGCCACTCACACAGTAGCCGCATTGGGCCGCTTGCTCGTCCAAAAAGGCCTGTTGCAAGGGATGGAGCTGACCCGCGCTGGCGAGCCCTTCAACCGTTGTGATGTGTTTGCCCACGACGGCCCACAGGGGCGTGTCACAAGCGGCCTGCTTGTGCTGATCCACAAGCACATGGCATGCCCCGCATTGCCCCAGCCCGCAGCCATAGCGCGTGGCCTTGAGCTTGAGATCGTTGCGCAAAATGTAGAGCAAGGGCGTGTCGGGGTCTGCCGTGACCGAATGCTGCTCACCGTTGACTTGGAGCTGGAGTGTTGCTGTCATCGCCATGTCTCACCTACCTCAAATTGAGAGCGCTAGTCTAAAGCCCTGGATCCCACTTTTAGTAGCACTCAATCTGCACCGTGCTCTTTTGCACAGCCGCCACCATGTCACCCACGCTGGCCGGGTTGCTGCTGACGACGCTCAGCGCATAGTCCACTGAATGGGCATCTAAAAACCCCTGAACGGTGGCCAAATTGATGCCGAAGTTGACGTTTTGGGCATTCGCCGCACTGGTAGAAAGCAGGCGCGCACGCACCACGCCCACCAGCAGACCGCTGCGGTCAAACACCGGCCCACCGCTGGAGCCGGGCTGCACCGTGGCCGACATCTGGAAGGCGGAGGTGTCGTTGTTCGCCCCGCTCATGGCGTTGACAATGCCCATGGTGACGATGGGGCCAGCCGACAGCACACCGCGCAGCGGATAACCAATGGCCACCACATCGTCGGCCAAGCGCAAGCCGCGCCCACTGCGCAGGCGAACCGGGGCGATGCTGCCGCCCTGCAAGCGCAACAAAGCCAGGTCGTTCTTGGCATCTTTGGCCACCAGTTTGACCGGCCAAGCACCCGGTTGCGCACGGATGTTGGCGCAGTTGTTGATGACGTGTTCATTGCTCACGATGTCACCCGCCGCGCTCACCACCACGTCACTGCCATACACGCCGCGCCGATTGGCCGCAGGAATGCTGGCGTTGCCCATCATGCCGGGCAGGGCATTGATCACGGTTTGCGCCACCAACGTTTTGGCCAGTTTGTCAGCCTCAACCAACTCCTGGGTTGACATGGTTTTGGCCAGGCGCTCTTTGCCTTCGCTGGCGGTCTTCACGGTGACGGCCAGGGCATGTGCTGGCATGACCTGGTACCACGCATGGGCCAGGGCTGGGTTGCGGGCCACGCCGCCACGGCCGAATTCATACACATTGGCCAGGCCGAGGTAGGCCATGGGACTACCCGCAGCCACGCCGCGTTGTAGCCAGCGAATGGCCTCTCTGCCATCGGCCGTCACGCCTTTGCCACTGGCGTACAGGCGACCCACGGCGGCCAGCCCATCGGGGTAACCACCCTCGCCCGATTTTTTGTAGAAATCCAGCGCCTGTAAATTGTCCTGCGGCACGCCCCCCAGTCCCAATTCGGAAAAGCGCCCAAGCCAGTACAAGGCGCGCGCATCTTTTTGTTCCGCCGCCAGTCGAAACCAGCTCAGAGCCACCGTCTCGTCTTTGGGATAGTCGCCTCGCCCATGGTGATCCACGCGCCCATAAGGGACTGCGCAGGCGCATAGGCCAGATCGGCGGCCTGTTTGACCAGTGCCAGGCCTTTGGCGGCATCGCGCGTCACCAGGTTGCCCTCCAGCGTCAGCAAGCCCAGCTGGTAAGTTGCGCGCAGACTGCCACCGGCCTGTGCGCGGGTGATGTAGTCGCGCGCCTTGAGCTCGTCGCGCGAGCCACCCAGCCCGCGCATCAGCATTTCGCCCATATAGGCCATGGCCTCGGGCTGGTTCTCCTCGGCCAGGAGGGTGAGTTCTTTGCGGGCTTCCACAAACTGGCGGTTTTCAAAGGCTTCGCGCCCCTCGTCCATGCCCGCAGTCGCCAGGCCGTGCACAAGCAGATGGAATGCAAAAACCAACGCAAGGGCGAGCCGACGTGACATCAAGCGGCTTCTCGGTAAAACAGCCCGCGCGTCAGCTTGCGCGTGGCCAGTGGTTTAACCGCCTCGCCAATGGCGTGGATGTGCTCCGGTGTGGTGCCGCAGCAGCCGCCCACGATGTTGACCAGACCCTCGGCGGCAAATTCACGCAACAGGCGTGAGGTGACCTCGGGCGTTTCATCAAAACCGGTTTCGCTCATGGGGTTGGGCAGACCCGCGTTCGGGTAGCAACTGATGAAGGTGTCGCCCGCCACCCGTGCCAGTTCTTGGATGTAGGGGCGCATCAGCGCCGCGCCCAAAGCGCAGTTCAGGCCCACGGCCAGCGGCTGCGCATGGCGCACGCTGTGCCAGAAGGCGGTGACGGTCTGGCCCGAGAGGATGCGCCCCGACGCGTCGGTCACCGTGCCGCTGATGATGAGTGGCAGACGCTGACCCGAGGCCTCAAAAAATTCATCAATCGCAAACAGCGCGGCCTTGGCGTTGAGGGTGTCAAAAATCGTCTCCACCAGCAGCACATCAGCGCCGCCTTCCACCAGCGCCTCGACCTGCTCCAGGTAGGCGGCACGCAGCGCTTCAAACGTGACGTTGCGCGCACCCGGGTCGTTCACATCCGGGCTGATGCTGGCGGTTTTGGGCGTGGGGCCCAGCGCGCCCACCACGTAGCGCGGGTGCTCAGGTGTGGAAAACTTGTCGCAGGCGGCACGCGCGATGCGGGCCGAGGCCAGATTCATCTCGCGCGCCAGCGGTGCCATGTCGTAGTCGGCCTGGGCGATGGTGGTGGCACCAAAGGTGTTGGTCTCGACCAGGTCAGCACCGGCGGCCAGATAGCCCTCGTGAATGTCTTGAATCAGATCGGGACGAGTGAGCGAGAGCAGCTCGTTATTGCCTTTGACGTCTTTGGGGAAGTCTTTAAAGCGCTCGCCTCTGTACTGCGCCTCGCTGAGCTTGAAGCGCTGAATCATGGTGCCCATGGCCCCATCCAGAATGGCGATGCGGCGCGCCAGCAAGGCAGGCAGAGCTTGAGCGCGGGTGTAGTGAATGGCTTTCATGCCTGCATTGTAGAAAGCCTTGTTCAGACGCTGTAGTCAAGTCGTTGTGTGCTTGGGGTTGAAGCCCATTTCGCGCCAAGTTGTGTACGCACCGGCACTTGGGGTGAGTATGAGAGATTGCTTGCTACAAACCGGACAAACTATTTGTTCCCGACATGAAGAAATGATGGTGTGGTAGAAATGGAGTTACAGAATTAGAATTGCTGTTACCTACCACCCCGGCGCTCTGATCGAACGCCCAAACCCAGAGGTCCCTATGCCATCCACCCAGCTCGCCCCTGTTGGCCCCGAAGTTGAACTGGTTCAAGCTCATTCGGCGCACTTCCTACTTTTATCTATCATGAAAACATCAGCTACTTATTTCTCTTTACGTCTTTTGCGCCTGACATTGCTGCCCTTGGTTGCAGCCAGTCTTAGTGCTTGTCTCAGCACCATGCCGCAAAGCTCGATACCGCAAAACGTGTCCGGCGTGAGTGCCATGAACGTTGACCCTACACGCCAAGGCCCCGTCTCGGGAGTGGGCTTAGAGGGCCATGACATGAACACCATGTCCGATAAAATGGTGCGCGATATTTTGACCAGTCGACGCGTTGCAGCCAAATTGGCAAGCCTTCCCGCTGCCCCTGTCATACAGCTTGATGGCACCATGATTGAAAACCGAAGCGCGCAAGCCATGGACAGAAACCATCTAGCCAACCGTTTTAGGGTGCGGCTCAATCGTGCAGCCGATGGTCGGCTTGAGTTTGTAAGCAGGGAGGACGCAGCGCTGGTTCAGCGTGAGCGAGATTTGAAGCGCTCGGGTGTCACAACAACAGGCGTGACGGGACTCACCAAAGCGGTTGATGGCGTGGATTTTTTCATCACAGGCCAAATTACCACCTCAGAGGCGAGAAACAATAAAACAGGATTGGTGCAACGCAACACCTTGCTCGCTTTTAAGCTGGTGGATGCAGAGACACAGCGCATGGTCTGGGAGGACGAGTATGAATTCACTCGTGCTGCTGCTGACGATGTGATTTACCGCTAAACCGCAAATTAACTGAGAGCCTACACCATGAATACGAAAACCATGACTCAATACGCGCTGCTCAGTGTTGCTGCTTGCCTTGCAACTGCATGCGCTAACACTTCCCAACCAGAGGCAATTTCAGATTGCACGACGTGGGAGATGCAGCGCAAAAACCAAAGCACAGCATTTGCAGGTCTCAATGTGATGTCCACCGCGCTGGCATACACCATAGGTGTGCAAAGCCACATTTTGGGACGAAGCACCAATGGCAATTTGAGTGTTCAAACGCGCGTTTACAACTGCTCAGAACAAAATTTGGTGCTTGTCATGCGCACGCAGTTTAGCGACAAGAGTGGCATGCAGTCCGAGCCCAATGGTGCATGGCGTACCGTTTACTTGGGTGCGAAGGGCAACGTAGCCTACGGTGAAATAGCTATCAGTGGCAAATCAGAGTCTGTCATGGTGGACATTGACGATGGCAACCGAGCGCAAATACAAAACTTCCCAATGGACGCAGCACCCGCGACTTATCTGACTGCACCTGGCAATACGCAATAAGCATAGGAGTTGTAGATCATGAAATGTCAAATCATTGACTTGAACAAGCCCTCCGTTTTGGGCGCCGCGCTGGCAATGACTGCCATCGTTGCGCTAGCCAACTGGGGTTCTCCAGCCATGGCACAAAGCACTGCACCTGTACTTATTCCGCAAGTGCAAATCCCTGACTCGGCTTATCGTAAAGACCAAGGTGCCGTATTGACACCCCCCCCGCCCGTGCCAGCGGCGCAGTCAGCCTCTTTTTTGGTTGACCCGCCCATATATAACCAAGCCCAGTTTGGCACTGCTTATACACGTGCTGGACGGCCAAGCATGGTGGTGTTTTGGAATCGCGAGTTAACCGATACTCTGGAACAGACTAGCAATGCCTACCTCAGCGTGGATAGGAGTGTCAATCGCAATTCGACACCTGATGGCGTGAGCGGATCGAGCAACGTCACACTAAGCTCTGGCGTAAACAAATCGCAAGAGGCAAGACGCGACAACCCAGAGGAGCGCATCAACTTTCAACTGCGGGCCTCCTTTGTGCAAGCCCTACGCAATGCCGGTGTTCGCATTGTGGATCGCAATTTGGCCATGCGCAAAACGGCTAGCGATGCTAAATCTGCTGCAAGTGCCAAAAAAGCGAACGTAGATTTAGATGTGCAAGGCGTAGAGATGAGCGCCATGTCTAAGTACGCCAATTACCTGTTGGAAGTACAAAACACCCCAGATAAAGCCAGCCCGTCTGGCTGGTCAACATTGGTATCCATCAAAAACCTAAGCGATGGAACAGTCGTGATGGAGGGGTACTTCAACGGTCAGCGTTCAACGCCAGAGAGGCCAGTGCCTCAGGCGCAGCCAACGGGACGTTATGAGCCAGACCCCAAAGGGGGAGGCTATCGCTTGGTGGTTGACGCACCGCCGCCCATGCCTCAGTACAAGCCCTTAACCACGCAAGATTTGGGCAGGCGCATTGGCGAAGAAACCCTCTCCAAGCTCACCCAAGCACTTTAATTAACAGCAGGATAGGCGATGACTCAACAAACAATTTGGAAAAAAACATTAATTTGTGCGCTCGTCTCTTTGTCCGTTCATGCAGCGCAAGCACAGTCTTGGATGGATAGGTTAAAGGGTGCCTTGACTAAGCCACCTGAGACGGCGGAGCAAGCGCAAGAGGCAAAACTGATCGCTGAGGCGCAAAACCTAAACCCCGAGCAGATCAAAACCAACGCGAGCGCATTTGCCGATAAGGTGCTGGGCACGCTCACAGTCCCAGTGCTAGCCATTGACGGGTTCGCTGCGCAACTCAGGAGTAATGTCAAGCAAGTGCTTGAGCGTCTCTACATCGAAGGAGAGCGTAATGCAACCTTGAATCTCAACCGTCTTGGATTGATGGCATTGCACCTGGGTGAAGTTGATTTCGCAGGCAAGACGCTAGATATGGCGACTGCGCGTATCGAGATGGTGTATGCCGATAACGAGGAGGCTCAAAAAGCCAAATCTGTATGGAACGCCGAGAGGATTAAAGATTTTAAAGGCGAGCCCTATGAGCGGGTAATGACGCACTTCTACAGAGGCTTGGCTTATGCAGCAAAGGGGGATTTCCAAAACGCACGGGCCTTATTTAAACAGGCGGAGTATCAAGATACCGTGGCTGAGTCTGAGGTTTACGGGAGTGACTTTGCGTTGATGCCCTACATGGCTGGCTGGGCCAGTCATTGTGATGGCAATGCCAACTTGGCGAACGATTTTTTGCAAGCGGCAATCAAGGGCGACTCAAGCTATAGCGCACTCAAAGTTGATCGCCCTATGGTGGTGCTCTTTGAGGCAGGGCGAGCACCGCAAAAAATTGGCGCAGGGCAACATAAAGAGCAACTCACCTTTCAAAGCTACGGCTTGCCGACTACGCCGGTGCGCGAAGTGTGCGAGGCATCGACGGGGAAAACCAAGCAATGCCTGACGCAGAGCATGATTGTAGGAGCGGACTTGGGCTTTCAAGCCACTACGCGCGGTGGTCGTCCGTTTGACGCGATTATGAATGGCAAAGCCTCGTTTAAAGACGGCGCGCAGACTGTGGCGCAGGTTGGTGAGACGGTCGGTGCGGTAGGTTTGAATCTGGCTGGACAAACGGGCAATCGAGATGCTGCGGGCCTTGGGTTTTTGGGAATGTTTGTGGGCATGGCCGCGAAAACAGTTGCTCAAGCGACCAATACAGAGGCCGATACGCGCGAGTGGGAGCAATTGCCTGGGCAAGTTTGGCTTGGCGCTGGGACAGTAGTCTCGCAAGCTTCCAGTTTGAGCGTGGCGCTGGAGGGGGGGGTAAACTTTTCGGCGCGTAAGTTGGTGAGTACACCCCAGTGCCAGCTGTATTGGGGGCGAGATAACCATCAATCAACACTATTGAGCTTGGCAGCAACATTGGAGCCAGGTCGCCATAAACGTGATCCAATTTTTAGGCGTGATATTGAAGACCGCTTGGGTGTTGCTACCAAATAGCGCCCTGCATTGAACCGCTGTTACCCATCCATCCGCTGCTCTGAACGGATGCCCAAGTCCAAGGGCCCATATGCCAGTCAGCTCGCAGCTTTCGACCCCGAAGTTGAAATGGTTCATGATGTCCATGGCTGTCGTCAATGCGGTTGGCTGTGGAAAGCACCGAGCCTGTGTGGGCCGTTCCCGCATTGTGACGCTCCTACTTTGCCCAACAAAGAAGTCTACGAAACAAGACCAGTGCGGCAAAACCAGGACAATAGCGCCCATGAAACACCTGCTCCCCAAAGAATCCTGGGCGCTGATTCAGCAGCGGCCTGAGGCGCTGTTTGTTGATGTGCGCATGGAGATCGAGTCGCTCTATGTGGGCCGCCCGCCTGGGGTGCACATGATCGCCTGGTACGAGTACCCGGACCTCACGCCCGACCCGGCGCGCTTTGTCGCTCAGGTGGAGCGCGAGGCCAATGGCAACAAGAGTCGCCCCGTTGTTTTGCTGTGCCGCAGTGGCAAACGCACGTTGGAGGCGGGTCAGGCCCTGGAGTCGGCGGGTTTTACCGAGGTCATCAACGTGCTGCACGGCTTTGAGGGCGAGATGGATGAGAACTTTCACCGCTCCACGGTGAACGGCTGGCGCTTTGATGGTCTGCCGTGGGAACAGATGTAGCGCGCACCTTGTCTGCCTCTCTCATCCTGCGCGAGGTGTTCGGCTACGAACAGTTTCGCGGCCCGCAAGAAGCCATCGTTTCCCACGTCATCAACGGCGGTGACGCGCTGGTGCTCATGCCCACGGGCGGCGGCAAGTCGCTGTGCTACCAAATCCCGGCGATTGCGCGGCAACAGGCGGGCCAAGGTGTGACCGTCGTCATCTCGCCCTTGATCGCGCTCATGCACGACCAAGTGGGTGCGCTGCACGAGGCCGGGGTGGAGGCCGAATTTCTCAACTCCACCCTAACCGGCGAACAAGCGTCTGCCTTGGAAAAGCGTTTGCTGCGTGCCGACTTGACGATGTTGTACGCCGCGCCCGAACGCATCACCACTCCGCGCTTTCTGGCGCTGCTGGATTCGCTGCATGAACGTGGTCTTCTGTCGATGTTCGCCATTGACGAAGCGCACTGCGTGAGCCAGTGGGGCCACGACTTTCGTCCCGAGTATCGCGCGCTCACCGTGCTGCACGAGCGCTATGCCGGTGTGCCGCGCATGGCGCTCACCGCCACAGCCGATGCGCTGACCCGCGCCGACATCGTGGAGCGGCTGCAGTTAGAGGACGCGCAGCAATTCGTCAGCAGCTTTGACCGGCCCAACATCCGCTACAAAATTGTGGAGAAGAAGGACGCCACCCAGCAGTTGCTGCGCTTCATCCAGCACGAACACGAGGGTGACGCGGGCATCGTCTATTGCCAGTCGCGCCGCAAGGTGGAAGACATCGCCCAGACCCTGTGCGCTGCGGGCCTGAACGCCTTGCCTTATCACGCCGGGCTGGATGCCGCTGTGCGCCAGTCCAATCAAGACCGCTTCTTGCGTGAAGACAGCATCGTGATGGTGGCCACCATTGCCTTTGGCATGGGCATCGACAAGCCCGATGTGCGTTTTGTCGCGCACCTGGACATGCCCAAAAACATCGAGGGCTACTACCAAGAAACAGGCCGCGCCGGGCGCGACGGCGCACCCGCCAACGCCTGGATGGGTTACGGCCTGCAAGACGTGGTGAACCAGCGCCGCATGATTGACGAGAGTCCAGCCGGTGACGATTTCAAACAAGTCATGCGCGGCAAGCTCGACGCCCTGCTGACCCTGGCCGAAGGCGCGGACTGCCGCCGTGTGCGCTTGCTGGCCTACTTTGACGAAGCCAGCCAGCCCTGCAACAACTGCGACAACTGCCTGAATCCACCCAGCGTGTGGGACGGCACCGACGCCGCGCGCAAGCTCCTCAGCACCATCTACCGCGTGCAGCAAGCCAGCGGCATCAGCTTTGGTGCGGGCCACATCATGGACATCGTGCGTGGCAAGACGACCGACAAGGTGACGCAGTTTGGTCATGAGGGGCTGACCACCTTTGGTATTGGCGCGGCCTTTAGCGAAATTCAGTTGCGCGGCGTGCTGCGCCAGCTCATCGCTACCGGCGCGCTCAATGTGGATGGCCAGGCTTTCAACACGCTGCAACTGACCGAACAATCCCGCGCCGTGCTCAAGGGCGAGGTGGCGGTGCGCCTGCGCGAATCAGTCTCGACACCAGCAGAGCGAAAACCCAAGCGCGGCGGCACCGCCTCATCCCAACCCCATGCTGCACCGCTGGCACTGGACGATACTGCACAGATTCGCTTTGCCTCACTCAAAGCATGGCGCGGCGAAGTGGCGCGCGAACACAACCTACCCGCCTACGTGATCTTCCACGACGCCACCCTGGCCGCCATTGCCGCGCGCGTGCCGCAAACCCTGGACGATCTGCAAGGCATCAGCGGGATTGGGGCGAAGAAGCTGGAGGCTTATGGGGAAGAGGTGTTGCGGGTGGTGGGGCTTTAGCCCGGTGGTGCCATAAACCCCATGCCTCGTGACTCGCGCACCTCGGGCTTGACGCGGTGTTCGGCTTCTAGTTGAGCCAAAAACTCCAGCGGCTCCAGTGCGGCATCCAGAATCACCGCTTGCCGCCGCACGGCGGCGAAGTCGCCCAGGCAGAGTTGCGTCAGCTCGGCCAGCCGGGTTTTGATCTCCGGGGTGAGGGCGCCTGCGTCCCCGGCCAAAGCTTCGGTCACGAACATGGTCTCGCGTTGCACGGGCTTGAGTGGTTTGAACTGAATCTTGAAGGTGAATCGCCGCAGGGCGGCGGGGTCGATGCTGTCAAACAAGTTGGTGGTGCAGATGAAGATGCCGTTAAAACGCTCCATGCCTTGCAACATTTCGTTCACTTCGGTCACCTCATAGGTGCGCTGGGCACCCCGGCGGTCTTGCAAAAAGCTGTCGGCCTCGTCCAGCAGCAACAGCGCGTTTTCCGCTTCCGCTTCGGCGAACATGGCCGCCATGTTGTGCTCGGTTTCGCCGATGTACTTGCTCATCAAATCGCTGGCCTGTTTGATGATGAGCGCACGCCCCAAGGTGCTGGCAATGTGCTCGGCCAGCGCCGTTTTACCGCTGCCGGGTGGGCCGTAAAAGCACAAGGTGCCGTGGCCACGCGCGTGCAAGGCCTGCACCATGCGGGGCACCTCAAAGCGACTCTCCACATGCAGCAGGCTCAAGTCGTAGCGGGTCGCTGATTCGCGTTGCGGCCCACCGCCGGGACGTTGACCCAGGGCTAGGTCGGCGTTGTGCAACTGGCGCTCGATCAGGGTTTCTTGCGTGGAACTCTGCGCGTCGTCGGACCGACTATGAAGCTCAACCAGTCCGCTGACCTGAAGCGCTGGCCCGACCAGCCCGGCAAAGCGCACCGCCGTGCGGATTTGCGCCGGGGTCAGGCCCTTGCGCGCGGCCAGCCGGGCGACAAAGGCATCGCTCACATCCACACTTTCGAGCGTCTTGCGCACTAGGCCCTCGCGCGCACCGGGCGGCGGGCTTTTGAGCTCCAGGTGGTAGGCAAAGCGGCGGCGAAACGCCGGGTCAATCTGCTCGATGCGGTTGGTGACCCACAGCGTGGGCACGGTGTTGGACTCCAGAATCTGGTTCACCCAGGCTTTGCCGCTGACACTGGCGTTGCGTGGTGCAGCACCTTGATCGGCACGCGCCAGCCACTGGGCAGCCTCGCTGGAGATGGGGGGGAACACGTCTTCCACCTCGTCAAACAACAGGGCCGACTGGGCGCTGCCTTTGAGAAACACCTGGGCGATTTGCAGTGAACGGTAACGGTCGCGCCCGCTCAAGGAGTTGCCGTCGCGGTCGGCGTACTCCACCTCATACAGCTCCAACCCGGCGCTTTGTGCCACCACCTTGGCCAGCTCGGTCTTGCCCGTGCCCGGTGGGCCGTACAGTAGCACGTTGACACCCGCCTCCCCACGCGCCACGGCGTTGCGCAACAAGGCGCACAGCATCTGAACGTCTTGCGCAACAAAGTCGAAGTCACCCACAGTCAGCGCGCTTTTCGAAGAGGGCCGGGTGAAGACGGCCATCAGTTCGGCTTGGTCGCGGTACTGGCGCATCAGCACCGGGGGCAGCTTGTCGCTGACTTTCATCAGGTCGGCCATGTCGGTGATGTTGTGCTCGGAGATCAGGTTCTCTACCAAGCCGATGCGCTCCAGCCGCGAACCCGCGCGCAGGGCTTCGCCGACCTCGACCGCGTTGACGCCGGCCAGCTCGGCAATCACCGCATAGGCCTCGGGCGCGCTGTTGACCTTGAACTCCACCAACAGGCTGCGCAGCTCACGCTGGTAGCGCGCCAGCGTACCGTAAAGCAGCAAGGCGCGCTCGGCCTGATTGAGCTGGAGCAAGCTGGCCAGGGCGTCGATGTTTTTCTCGACCAGGGTGGATTGTTTTTTCAGCGTGTGGGTGAGCCAGTCTTTGCTGACAACCAGCACGTTCATCAGGTCTTTGGGTTGGACCTTGGCGAATTCATCGAGGTAGAAAAACAGCGTGCCGTCTTCAAACGGGCCGCGCCAGTCGCCAAAGCGCGCCAAGAATTCTGGAGGCGTCAAGCCCATGTGACCGCTCCATGACTCGTGGGTGGCGCAGCGCCAGGTGAGAAATTCGCGCAGGCGCTGCAACACGGGCAGCGGCCAGACCAAGTGCCGACCCGTCAAGGCAATGACACCGTTCAAATCGCGCCGAGCATTGAAGCCCGAGCCCATGCGGGCCACCAAGGTCAAGACAAATTGGGAGCACATCAAGTCCAGCACGGGCGCGTCTCTGAGCCCTGGGGAAACCAGTAGCTGACCATTCGCCTTGTCCGCCAACAAACGCTTGACCATCCAAGCCCCCCATCAGGTTGCATGACAAGGTCACCATAGCGCAGTCTGGGGAAAATGTAAAATCAGGCGGTTAAACCCGCTATGAGGATCGATCCATGTCAAGCCACAACACCGCCAAGCCCCAGTCTGATGACCCGATGGAAAACATCGTGCACGCGATCCCCTATGTCATCCCCGCCGCCGGTGCCTTGTTGATTTTTCTGCTAGCCTTCATCGCCGTGTACATGGCCTGAAAACCCGCCGCCGCTAGCCTTGCGTGCGCAGCGGCATGATGTGAATCCCCTGTCGGGGGATTTTCACCACCAGTTTGGAGCCCACCCTAGCCCCTAGCGCCCGCAAATGCGCGCTGGACAGGTTCAAGGTCAGGCGTTGACCGGGCAGGGCTTGCGGCACGAGCGTGCACAAGCTGATTTCGCCCAGCGACAACAACTCCACGAGTTCACACGCCATCTGGTTCACGGGCTCGTTGGCTTGCGCCGTCACAAGTCCTTGAGCCACATCCACCTGCTCGCCCGCCAGCACCCAGCTCACAGCGGCCCCATCGGTCAGCCGGTTTTTGTCCAACACCTGTAAATCCAGTGACGCACCGGTTGCGCCATCCACCCAGCGCAACAGGCCGCAGCCCGGCTGCTGTTTGAAAAACCGCCCTTGGAAGTGATTTTGAATGCCCACCAAATCGGCCACCCGGGCGTTGCGCGGGCTGGCAAACACCTGGGCCGGTGGGCCGCTTTGAAGGGTGTGGCCCGCGTCCAGAATCACCACCCGATCGGCCAGCCGCCGCGCCTCGGACAAATCGTGCGTGACCAGCACCATGGGGGTGGACACGTCTTTGCGCAGAGCCGCTAGTTCGCGGTACAGGGTTTGACGGGTGGGTTCATCCACGGCGGAGAAGGGCTCGTCCAGCAGCAGCACGCCCGCGCGGGGTGACTCATCGCCGTCCTGCGGCGTGACGCGCATCAAGGCACGTGCCAGCGCCACCCGCTGCTGTTGCCCGCCTGAGAGCTGCGCCGGACGGCGTTGCTCCAGCCCGGCCATGCCCAGACGCTCGAACAAAGCCTTGATTTTTTTGTGATTTTGGCCACTAGACCTTTCAACACTAGCGCCAGCAGCTACATTTTCTATAGCGCTCAAATGCGGAAACAACGCGTAACTTTGAAACACCAGGCCGACGCGGCGCTGTTGCGGCGTCCAGCGAATGCGTTGCTCAGAATCAAACCAGACCTCAGACCCGGCTTGCACCGAACCCGTGAGCTCCGGTGCGCGCAGCAGCCCGGCCACCGCCCGCAGCAGGGATGTTTTGCCGCTGCCCGACGGCCCAAGCAAAGCCACCAGCTCGCCCGCCTCGCAGTCGAACTCGGCCGCCAGCCGCATCGGGCTGGCGTTGTTCAATCGCACCTGTAGCTTGGCCATGCGCTCTTACTTTTCTTACAACGCTTAGCGCTCTTGCAAACTGCGCGACGCAGCCTGACGCCGATCGGCCGCAAACACCAGCGCCAGCGCCAGGACCGACAAACTCACCAGCGCCAAGGCCATGCTGTGGGCGCTGGCCATGTCAAAGGCCTGCACACGGTCGTAAATCGCCACGCTCAGGGTGCGGGTCTCGCCCGGGATGTTGCCGCCCACCATCAGCACCACGCCAAATTCTCCCAGCGTGTGCGCCACCGTCAGCGCCACGCCCGCCAGCAGACCGGGCCAGGCCAACGGCAGCTCGATCTTCCAGAAGGTTTGCGCGGTGCTCAGGCCCGAGACCCAGGCCGCCTCGCGCAGGCTGTGGGGCAGGGCGGCAAAGGCGCGCTGGATGGGCTGCACCATGAAGGGCAGGTTGACCAGCACGCTGGCCAGCAGCAGACCTTCAAAGCTGAAGACCAAACGCAGATCCAGGTGCGCGGCCAGCCAGCCGCCAACGGGTGAGCCCTGGCCTAGGCCGAGAAGAAGGTAAAACCCGATCACAGTCGGCGGCAAGAGCAGGGGCAACAGCAGCAGCGCCTCCAGCACCGGCTTGCCGCGCCAATCGGTCATCGCCAGCCAACGCGCCAAGGCCAAGCCCAGCGGCAGCAGCACCGCCGCTGTCAAGGCAGCGAGCCAGAGGGAAACACGAGCAGCTTGCCAATCCATGGGCTTGATTATCAACGCGCGTTTGATGGGCTTTGGTTTAGCGATAACGCAGCTTCATCACCAAAATCCCAGCCGACAGCGTGAGCGTGATGGCGTTGGCTATCACGATGGGCCAGGCTTGGAGCAGCACGCCATAGGCGAGCCACAAAGCCACCCCGGCGGTAAAGGTGGCGTACATGCCCAGCGAGACGCCGCTGACGTCGCGCGTGGTGAAGGTGTGCCAGGCTTGGGGCACAAAGCTCAGGGTGGTCAGGCTGGCGGCCAGGTAGCCGACGAGATCGGTGAGCGGTACAGACATCGTCAGAAGGTCTCAGGTACGGGTCTGAAGCATATCGGCGCTATAGACGACGACGCAGTTGCGATCCTGCGATTTGGCGCGGTACAGGGCGCGGTCGGCGTTGCCGATCAGGTCTTCTTGCGTCAAGCCGTGCACCGGGTAATCGGCCATGCCAATGGACAGGGTGGCCCGGATCTGAAGTCCGTCATGGGCAATCACCATGTCGGCAAAGGCCTGACGCCACTGCTCGGCCCGCGCCAGTGCAATCGGCTGCTGCATATTGGGCAACAGCAGCAAGAATTCTTCACCGCCATAACGGCACACGACATCGTCGGCGCGCGCCTTGTCGTGCAAGAGATGGGCCAGTCCTTTAATGACTTCGTCGCCCATCGGATGACCGTAGGTGTCGTTGATGGCTTTGAAGTGATCAATGTCAATCAGCATCAACCACAAGGGCTGGCCTTCGCGTTTGGCATGGGCGAGTTCGCGCGCGATCGTACTGTCCAGGTAGCGCCGGTTGTACAGGCCGGTGAGCGGGTCACGGTTGGCTTGCTCTTTCAGCTGTGCCTGAAGCTTGTGGTTTTCGTTCAACTGGACTTGCAAGTCAGCGTTAGCTGTGTACAAGGCCTGCTCACGTTGACGCAGCTGGCGCCGGGTGTCGCGCAGGTTGATGCTGCGTTGGTAAGCAGCGCTAGAGATCATCATTGAATAGATAAAGAAACCCGCAATGCAAAACTGGGTGGTCAGACTGTCGGTAAATGGCTCAAAACGCCAGCCGGCCACGCCAACCCAAAGCAAGACACCACTTATAAAAAATAGCGCAGCCTGCGAAGCACCAAAGAGGTTGCGATAAAACGCAACATTCATCAGGACGCAGTTAAAAAAGACAAATGTGACCCACACCGGGAACTCTGCCGCAGCACACCAGACGCCAAAGCAGAACGCGTCAATCAACAGATTTTTCAGCTCCGCATCCATAGGATGCGCGGCTCGCCGTGCTCGCCAAAACAGCAGGTGAGGGTACACAAAGAACTGCGTCAGCAGCAAGCCCCAGGTGAGCGGGCCAACGTGTTGGTCGAAGAAATACGCGGCGAAAATGGCAAACGCTATCACGAACGACACCGTGCGCACCCGGTGGTTCGCCAGGACGAAGGGGTTGATCGGGGGGGTGGAGGTTCCCGGAGCCAGCGAGTTAGGCATTAGATATTGGGTCGATGCACGAGCGGCACTTCATTGGCTTGTTGATAAGCATCTAAAGATCCCTGAGCGCCCATTCTACAAGCGCCTCCAGAGCAGGCCGAGCCGCATTCGCGTTGGGGTGGTTAACCATGGCCACCAGCACCTGGCGTTGCCCGCTGAGCGCATGCACATAGCCCGCCACCGCCACCACATCACGCAGGCTGCCGCTCTTGAGGTGGGCGCTGCCTGCGGCCCGGCCCTTGAGGCGCTTGAGCGTGCCGTCCACCCCGACGATGGGCAGCGAGGCCATCAACTCGGGCATCAGGGGCGAGGCCCAGGCGTATTGCAGCAGGCGTGCTAAGGCCTCGGCACTGATGCGCTCGCTGCGCGACAGACCCGAGCCATTGTCCAGCACGGGAGACGTCGTCGCGCCGAATCGACCGCGCCACCAGTCTTGCAGTAGCGCTCTGGAACCCGCCAGCGTGCCCACGCCAAGTTGCTGCAAGCTCAGGGTGAGGAACAGTTGCTGCGCCATCACGTTGTTGCTGAACTTGTTGATGTCGCGAATGGTTTCGGCCAGCGTTGCTGAGTTCACACTCAAGGTGGCAGGCAGGCTGGTGGGCACTTGGCCTTCACGCACGCGGCCGCTGAGTTGCCCGCCCATCTCACGCCACATGCCCTCAACGGCACGTGCGCTGTAGCTGGGCGGGTCGGCGTAGGCCAGGGGCCAGACCTTCTCGTCGCAACTGGCTGAGTAAGCGCCGCCAAAGCGGATGCGGGTGGGGTCGTTCAGTTCGGCCTTGAGCGCGGCACGGTAGTCAGTGCACTCGCCATTGACCAGGGGCACGCTGGTCTGCATCTGCACCCCGGCCAGCGGCGGCTCAAAATTCACCCGCGCCACTTGCGCGGCGCGGTCCGGCACAAACGTCATCACCACCGATTTGAAGTTGAGCAGCAGCGCATCGGGCGCAGCGTTGTAGGGGCGCAGCGGTTCGCCGTCAAAGTCGCCCGGATGGGGCGTGGCCATCTCAAAGGCGCTGCGGTCCAGCACGATGTCGCCCGCAATCGTCTTGATGCCCAGGCCCTGCACGCGGCGCAGCAGCAGCCACAGGCGCTCCAGCACCAGCTTGGGGTCGCCCTGGCCTTTGAGGTAGAGATTGCCTTGCAGGACACCATCCTTCACGGCGCCGTCGATATGCACCGAGGTGGCCCAGACAAAGGCCGGGCCCAGGGTGTCGAGCGCCGCGAAGGTGGTGACCAGCTTCATGACCGAGGCCGGGTTCATCGCCACTTGCGTGCGGTGACTCAAGCGCGGTGCGGTCTGGCCATCGGCCGCAACGACCAACAAAGTAACGGCCTCCAGCGGTACCTTGGCGCGGGCCAGCGCGGCGCTGACCGCAGGCGGCAGCGGGCCCTGCGCGTGTGCGCTGCCCGAGAGGGACACAAAGGACAACAGTAAGACGAAGATCGCACGCATGGTCGGGTCAGTTATTTGTGTCCATCTGTCATTTTCGCGAAGGCGGGAATCCAGGGCGATAGACCGTGCCCGTCAGTCTAAGCCAACGCACGCACAGAACCGTCCGTCGATAATCCCACCATGCATTTCATCCAGCGCTGGTCGCCCAAAACCGTGGGCCTCGTCGCCGCCTTCATCACCGTCGTCATCTGGACGGGTTTTATTGTCATTGCCCGCGCCTCGGTCAAGGGCACGCTCACGCCGTTTGACATCGGGCTGGCCCGCATCCTCGGGGCCAGTTGGGTGCTGGTGCCGCTGGGGGTGTGGTTGGTGTGGCGCGACCGGGCGCAGGCGGCGCTTGATCCTTCATTCAAGGACAAGCGCGAATCCAGCCTGTTCGGACTGTCGCCCTTGTCCCTGCGCGTCACCGCTACTTGCGGCGTCTTTGGCGGTTTGGCCTATGCCGCGCTGGCCTACAGCGGCTTTACCTTTGCCCCGGCGGCCCATGCCTCGGTGCTCATGCCCGGCAGCCTGCCGCTGTGGACCACGCTACTGGCCGCGATGCTGCTGGGCTTGCCCATCACGCGAGTGCGTGCCCTGGGCCTGGCCTTGATCGTGGCGGGCGACCTGCTGGTGGGTGGGGCCAGCCTGCTGCGCGCCTTTGACGGCGGGCAGGTGTGGAAGGGCGACGTCTTGTTCATGACCGCATCCTTGTGCTGGGCCATCTATAGTGTGCTGACGCGACGCTACGCGTTGGAGCCGGTGCGCGCCACCGTGGCCATCACCGTGTTTGCGCTCATGACTTACGTACCGCTCTACGGCCTGCTCTTGCTCACGGACGTGCTGCACAGCCAGTTGCTCAGCGCGCCGGTGGGGGAGGTGCTGTTCCAGATGGGCTTTCAGGGCCTGGGCTCGGTGGTGATCTCGGGCATCACATTCAACCTGATGGTGCAACACTATGGCCCGGTGCGCTCCACCATGATCACGGCTTTGGTGCCGGGCCTGTCGGCTTTGGCAGCGGTATTTTTTCTGGGTGAACCGCTGCAATGGAACCTGATGGTCGGGCTGGCGCTGGTGACAGCGGGGATTTTGTTTGG
>JAYVPU010000256.1:0-4217 GCA_043757205.1 Comamonadaceae bacterium
CGCAGGCCGCACAAAGCTCACGCTGCTCCAGCCCGGCAACTCGCAGTCGGACTCCAGTTGGTAGGTCATGACCTTGGGGATAGGCAGCCTGACGATCGCGAGTCCAAGCGCCCACTGCAAAGCTACAAACAGCGGCATCGGTAGCTCGGTCTTATTGAGAGCTAGCTGCACGACTCCCTTCTCCTCGACCTCAACCAGTTGCATCGTGTGGTCATCAATCAAATAACCTTCCTTCGCAAGGCGCTTGCTCAATGCGTCTGTACGTTGGCCACTCTCAGTGAGGCCAACTTTCCTCGGCATCAGCTTGATTACGACTTGTTTGGCATCGGATTCAGCAGCCACAGCCGTTACATGCACGGCCAATCGGCGCGGCGATGCAAAGTGGGTCACTATGGCATCGGCAGCAGCTAGGCCCTGTGCCTTGAGCGAATCTGCCAGCACCGAAGCAAACGCCTCACCCAGCTTTTTCAACGCCTTGGGTGGCAGCTCTTCCACAAACAGTTCAACCAGAAGGTTCTTCGTCATAGTCATGTCTCTCACGCAGCCTTCTTGCTCATCTGTTCCACCCATTCGCGGGGCGCCATGGGGAAACCCAGGCGCTCTCGGCTCTCGTAATAACTTTGCGCCACGCTGCGCGCCAGATTGCGGATGCGGCCGATATAGGCGGCGCGTTCGGTGACACTGATCGCGCCGCGTGCGTCCAGCAAATTAAAGCTGTGCGCGCCTTTTAAGACCTGTTCGTAGGCGGGCAGGGCCAGCTGCATCTCGATCAAATGCTTGGCCTGCTTTTCATGCGCGGTGAAGGCCGTGAACAGGAAGTCGGCGTCACTGTGCTCGAAGTTGTAGGTGGATTGCTCCACCTCGTTTTGCTTGTAGACATCGCCATAGCTCAGCGTGCGGCCGTCAGGGGCGGTGGTCCATGTCAGGTTGTAGACGTTGTCCACGCCTTGCAGGTACATGGCCAAGCGCTCCAGGCCATAGGTGATCTCGCCGGTGATGGGGCGGCAATCGATACCGCCGACTTGCTGGAAGTAAGTGAACTGAGTGACTTCCATGCCGTTGAGCCAGACCTCCCAGCCTAGGCCCCATGCGCCAAGCGTGGGGTTTTCCCAGTCGTCTTCTACAAAGCGGATGTCATTTTTCTTAAGGTCAAAGCCCAATGCTTCTAGAGACCCCAGGTACAACTCAAGAATATTCCTGGGTGCGGGCTTCAACACCACTTGGTATTGGTAGTAATGTTGCAGTCGGTTGGGGTTTTCACCGTAGCGACCGTCTTTGGGTCGGCGGCTGGGCTGCACGTAAGCGGCTTTCCAGTGTTCGGGGCCAAGCGCTCTCAAAAATGTAGCGGTGTGCGAGGTGCCTGCACCCACTTCCATGTCATAGGGTTGCAATAGCGCGCAGCCCTGGGCGTCCCAGTACGACTGCAATTTTAGGATGATTTGTTGGAAGGTCAGCATCCTCTGATTTTACGGTGCGCTCGCCAGGCCCCAAGCACCACGAGCAGACCGATCAACCAAAGCGGCCAAAGTCCGAAGCGTGAGACCCACCAAGCGTAGGGGGTGATGCCCGTGCGTCCTTCGACTTCCCCAGTGAGAATGCCCTGCGTGTAGCGCGGCAACTCCGCGGTGACCCGGCCCGTGTGATCAATGATGACGGTGGCTCCGGTGTTGGTGGCCCGCACGAAGGGGCGCGAGAACTCCAGCGCCCGCATGCGAGAGATTTGAAGGTGTTGATCGATGGCCACGGTGTTGCCGAACCAAGCAATATTGCTGGCATTCACAAAAATAGTGGGGGCAGTGTCTGACTTGAGAAAGCGCATGCCCAACTCCTCGCCAAACAAGTCTTCGTAGCAAATATTGGCGCCCAAACGCTGACCTTTCCACTCGAACGGAGCTTGCGCCAGATCGCCGCGATTGAAGTCCCCTAGCGGAATGTTCATCATGACAGTGAACCATTTGAACATTGGCGGAATGAACTCCCCGAATGGCACCAGATGGTGTTTGTCGTACTGCCAGGGTGCCGATTGACCTGGTTTGAAGCCCAGCATGGAGTTGGTATAGCCTGCGGCGTAACTTCCCGTGGGTATGCCGATGAGGGCTGCCTGCTCGCCGCTGGCGAAACGGTGGCGTAACGCCGCCCAGTAACCCTCGGGTAGTTGTTGCGGCAACAAGGGCAAAGCGGTTTCGGGTGCGACGATGAGCGATGTTGTGTTGCGACCCAACTGCTCGGCATACCAGTTCAATGCTTGCGGAACGCCTGAGCCTGCTTCAAATTTTTCGTTTTGCGGTATGTTGCCTTGAAGCAGCGCTACCTGTAGCTTCCCAACAGGAGCCGACCACTCAAGCGCAGACCACGGCGCAAACAAGAGAAAAGCAACGACCCCTAATGCGCTTGCCCGTTGCCATTTGTTGAACACCCTCAACTGCGACAGTGCCATAGCCATGCCAGCAGCGATGGCACCGATGCCATACACGCCCAGCCACGGCGCGTAAACGGCTAAGGGGCCGTCCACATGGGCATAGCCCGCTCCGGCCCAACCGAAGCCTGTCAACCACTGACCACGCGCCAAATCGGCCAAGAGAAAAAGCGAAGCAAACAGCACGGCTCGTAACGTCAAGCTACGGACGGCAATCGTGACATACAGGCCACACGCCAAGGCGTAATACAAGGCCAACACGCCTGCGAGTCCCAACACCGCCAAGACCGCAAGCCACGAGGGCAAACCACCGAAGGTGTGCAGCGAAATGAACAGCCACCAAAAGCTGTAGCCCAACCACACCGTGGCAAAAGCGAAGCCGTAAATGGCTGCCGTTTTACGACTGGGGCTGTGTTCTAGCTGCCATGCCAAAACCGACATAGACAGTATTTGCAGCCACCAATAGGCTTGCCCATCCAAAGGTGAACCCATGGACCACGCTTGCAGCCCGCCTGCGACAAGCGACAAACTCAGCATCAAACACCTGCGTCAGTGGGGTGAATGGGCGATACCTTGAACCATTTCACCGCGCCACCCTTGGTGTGGAGCACTAAGAAGTTCAATCCCGCCGATACATGATGCTCGCCCCGTTTAGGGACATGTCCCATCTCGTGGGCGATCAGACCACCAATCGTATCGAACGTATTGACCACCCCCAAATCGGCAAACCGCACATCAAAAGCGGCTTCAACCCTCTCCAGTGCTGTGTCACCGCTGACTCGATAAGTGCGATCTGCCAGGCCAAAAATATCGCCCTCATCCTTTGCTTCATCGAATTCATCTTCGATCTCGCCCACGATTTGCTCAAGCACATCCTCGATGGTGATGAGCCCCGCGACACGGCCAAACTCATCGATGACGATGGCCTGGTGATTGCGGTTTTCCCTAAAATCTCGCAGCAAATCGTTGAGGCGTTTGCTCTCTGGAATAAAAACGGCTGGGCGAAGCAAAGCGCGAATATTGAGCTCAGGCGCACGTTGCAGCTTCAGTAAATCTTTGGCCAACAAAATACCGATGATGTTTTCGCGCTGTGTCTCGTAGACCGGGAATCTCGAGTGCGCAGTGTCGATGACCAAATGCAGGATTTCGTCATAAGGCGCATTGATGTTGACCAAGTCCATCCGCGTTGCCGCCACCAGAACATCTCCTGCTGTCATTTGCGCCATACGGATCACACCCTCTAGCATGACGCGAGACTCGCCACCGATAACATTATTATCTTCAGCTTCGGCCAACGTTTTAATCAACTCTGCTGTTGAGTCTGGGCCAGGATGTATCAGCTCTACCAGCTTTTGGAAAAAACTGCGTTTATCTTCTTTTTCAGAAAAACGGGAGGGCGACGATTCAGACACAAAGAGGATGCGGTACGCACAGGGTTGCAATGGGGCAAGGATAGCGCATTGCAAGCAGCGTGGTGACTTGTGAACCTATTTCCGGCAGTTGACGCCTCATAAACCGGCTGCAAGCTAGACTGGGAGCCAGTTTCAACGAATTTATCGAGGTCACCAAATGGGTGAAGCAAAAAGGCGTCAACTCGCTGTCCAAACGCAGGCCCTGCAGGCCCTGACGGTGGACACCCCAGGCGGTCGAATCCACGTGCAGTGGGACCATGGCGCCAGCGCCACGCCCAATGCACAGCTGAGCTTCTTCGCCGAGTTCTTGGCCACCACCGGCGTGTACGACTCCTGGGTCAACAGTTGCCCCTTGAGCTACACCAGTCCCAACGCACACAGCAAACGCG
>JAYVPU010000257.1:0-16487 GCA_043757205.1 Comamonadaceae bacterium
GGAGCAGACGGCCCTCGGCCGTCGGGGGGGACAGCCGCGGAGCTGAGTGCGCCACCGAACTGATCCTGCGAGATGGGCGAGTGTGCCACCGCCGCAAACCCACCCTGCTCGCCGCCCTGGCGCTTGGGGTGGACGGCATAGCGACATCAAGGAGGAGCCCGAAGGGCGGGGGACAGTCGCGGAGCCGTCCACCCCAAGTGCCAGGGCGTACAAAAGCATGTAACTCGGCTTCTGTATCCAGGCCGAAAGCCGGGGTATCAAGCTGATAGAGGCAAAGGCAAAGCCGTCTTGTACCTCACCTGCTTGAGCGCAAAGCTGGAGCGGATTTTCTCGATGCCGGCTATGGGCGTGAGCTGCTCCAGGATGAACTTTTCCAGCGCGGCCATGTCGGCCACGGCCACGCGGATCAGGTAGTCGCTGTCGCCCGTCATCAGGTAGCACTCCATCACCTCGTCGTGCTCGGCAATGCGCTGTTCGAACTCCGCCAGCGCGGACTTGCTCTGCTCTTTCAGGCTGATGGAGATGAACACGTTCAAGCCCAGACCCAGCGCCTTAGGATCGGCCAGCGCCACATAACTTCTGATCACGCCCGCACTCTCCAGCGCCTTCACGCGCGTCAGACACGGTGAGGGCGAAAGGTGCACGCGCTGCGCCAGCGCCACATTGGTGAGTGAGCTGTCGTCTTGAAGGGCGGCCAAGATTTTCAGGTCGGTGGAATCAAGTTTCATAAAATTCTGCCTGATGTATATTTTCAGAAATTTTATGCCGATATTGATGGATTTATCATGAAACAAAGCACGCTATGGGGCGTTGATTTGCTTAAAGTAGCGGCATGACCGATCTCAACATCTCCCGCTACCTTATGCCCCCTAACACCAACACCAGCAACACATCCACAGGCCTCGACGCTGACCCCACCGAGACCGCCGAATGGCGCGACGCCTTTGTCTCCCTGGTCGCGCAGCACGGCCCCGAGCGCGCGCGCTTCGTCCTCGACAGCCTGGTACGCCTGGCCCACAGCACCCAAGTGGGCTGGCAGCCCGAGCTGGTGACGCCCTATGTCAACACCATTCCAGTTGACGCGCAGCCGCCCTACCCCGGCGACTTGGCGGTGGAAGAAAAACTGGCCTCGCTGATGCGTTGGAACGCGCTGGCCATGGTGGCGCGGGCCAACGCAGCCGAGCTGGGTGGTTCGAGTGAGCTGGGCGGCCACATTGCCAGCTACGCCAGCGCGGCGGATTTGTTCGAGGTGGGGTTCAACCACTTCTTTCATGCGCGCAATGACGGGGCCGCGCCGGGCACGCAAGCCCATGGCGGCGACCTCGTTTTCTTCCAGCCCCACAGCGCGCCCGGCGTCTATGCGCGAGCGTTTCTCGAAGGCCGACTGACAGAACAAGACCTCGCCCACTACCGCCAAGAAATCACCGCACCCGAGAGCGGCGCACGCGGCCTGTCCAGCTACCCGCACCCCTGGCTGATGCCCGACTTCTGGCAGTTCCCCACCGGCTCCATGGGCCTGGGGCCGATCAGCTCGATCTACCACGCGCGCTTCATGCGCTACCTCACGCATCGCCAGTTGCTCGACTGCAATCAGCGCAAAGTGTGGGGCGTGTTTGGCGACGGAGAGATGGACGAGCCCGAATCCATGAGCGCGCTCACACTCGCCAGCCGCGAGAAGCTGGACAACCTGGTCTGGGTCGTCAACTGCAACCTGCAACGGCTGGACGGCCCGGTGCGCGGCAATGGCCGCATCATTGACGAGCTGGAAAAACTCTTTCGCGGCGCGGGCTGGAACGTCATCAAACTGGTCTGGGGCAGCGACTGGGACGGCCTGTTCGCGCGCGACGTCACCGGTGCGCTGGTGAGCGCCTTTGCTGACACGGTGGACGGCCAAATGCAGACCTTTGCCGCCAAGGACGGGCGCTTTAACCGCGACTCGTTCTTCGGTCAAAACGAGGAACTGGCCCGCCTGGCCCAGGGCCTCACCGATGAGCAGATTGACCGCCTCAAACGCGGCGGGCATGACCTGGTCAAAATCCACGCCGCCTATGCCGCCGCCGCCCAGCACAGCGGCCAGCCGACCGTGATCTTGGCGCACACCAAAAAGGGCTACGGCATGGGGGCTGCTGGACAGGGCAAGATGACCACGCACAGCCAGAAGAAGTTTGACGAGACGGCGCTCATCGAGTTCCGCAACCGCTTCAACCTGCCGCTCACTGACGCGCAGGCCACCAACCTCGAATTCTTCAAACCCGCAGAAGACAGCGCCGAGATGCGTTACATGCACCAGCAGCGCGCGAAGCTCGGGGGCCACCTGCCCAAAAGGTACACGGCCTCGCAGGCACTACCCGTGCCTGCAATTACTTCGTATGCGGCGTTTGCCACAGCCGCAGCGGGCAAAGAAATGTCCACCACCATGGCCTTTGTGCGCCTGCTGGGCAACCTGCTCAAAGACAAAGAACTGGGGCCGCGCATCGTGCCCATCGTGGCCGACGAGGCGCGCACCTTCGGCATGGCCAACCTGTTCAAGCAGGTCGGCATCTACAGCAGCGTGGGCCAGCGCTACGAGCCCGAAGACATTGGCTCGGTGCTCTCCTACCGCGAGGCGCTGGACGGGCAGATCCTGGAAGAAGGCATCAGCGAGGCCGGGGCCATTGCCAGCTGGACGGCGGCGGCCACCAGCTACAGCGTGCACGGCTTGGCCATGCTGCCCTTCTACATCTACTACTCGATGTTCGGCTTTCAGCGCGTGGGCGACGCCATCTGGGCGGCGGCCGATCAACGCTCACGCGGCTTCTTGCTGGGGGCCACTTCCGGGCGCACCACGCTGGGCGGCGAGGGCTTGCAACACCAGGACGGCTCCAGCCACCTGATCGCCGCCACCATCCCCAACTGCAAGGCCTATGACCCGGCCTTCGCAGGCGAGATGGCCGTCATCATCGACTTTGGGATGCGCGAGATGCTGACCGAGCAGAAAGATGTTTTTTACTACGTCACGCTGATGAACGAGAACTACGCGCAGCCTGATTTACCTGCCGATGTGGGGGTAGATGTGATTCGTGGTTGCTATAAATTCAGTAGCTACTCACAGCTTGATTCATTGAATCAGAGACCAAAATCATCCAAAAATGTGACGCTGATGGGCTCCGGTGCCATCCTCACCGAGGTCATCAAGGCGGCGGGCTTGCTGGCCGCGCAAGGCGTAGATGTGGAGGTGTACAGCGTGACCAGTTGGAGCGAGCTGGCGCGTGATGGGTTGGCGTGTGAACAACGTGAACTCAGCTCCGTTCAGATTGAGGGCGAACGGAACTTGCCCTTCATCGCCCAACAACTCGCCACCTCGCAAGGGCCGGTGATCGCCGCCACCGACTACGTGCGCGCCGTGCCCGAGACCGTGCGCGCCTTCATCCCCGTGGGGCGACGCTTCCTGACGCTCGGCACCGACGGCTTTGGCCGCAGTGACACGCGCGCGGCGCTGCGGGCCTACTTCCAGGTCGATGCAGCCAGCATCGTGCGGGCGGCGCTGCACGCGTTGGGCTGACCCTTCGTTGAGGCCGCAGGCTGATATTCGTGGTAAACACGAGGGCTCAAACCGTTCTTAACCGACCATGCAACTCAAACCCAACGCCCTCAAACACGCCCTGGCCCACCAGCAGGTGCACATCGGCCTGTGGACCTGTTTGTCCAGCCCCTATTCCACCGAACTGCTCGCGGGCTCTGGCTACGACTGGCTGACGTTGGACATGGAGCACTCGCCCAATGACCTGAGCGGCGTTCTGGCCCAAATGCAGGCCCTGGGTGGTTACGACGTCGAGCCCGTGGTGCGCCTGCTGCGCTTTGACAAAGACTTGGTCAAGCAGTACCTGGACTTGGGCGCGCGCACCATTGTGTTGCCCAATATCGAGAGCGCTGACGAGGCGCGCGCCATTGTGCAAGCGGTGCGCTACCCCAAGACCAGCACCCAAGACGGCGGTGGCGGCATTCGCGGAGTGGCGGGCTTGCAGCGCGCCAACCGCTGGGGCCGCGTGCCCAACTACCACCGCGACGCCGAGCAAGAGCTGTGCATCCTGGCGCAGATCGAGTCCGCACGCGGCGTGGACAACGCAGCGGCCATTGCCGCCGTGGACGGCATTGACGGCTTCTTCGTCGGCCCCTCAGACCTGGCGGCCAGCCTGGGACACATCAACCAACCCATGGAGCCCGTGGTGCAGCAGGCCATTGCCCAGGCCCTGGCTGCGGCCACCGCCGTAGGCAAAGGCTGCGGCATTCTGGCGCGCAACGAGGTAGAAGCGCAGCGCTACACCGAGATGGGCTATTTGATGATTGGCCTGGGCTCAGACCAAGGCCTGCTGGCTAAGGCCAGCGATGAGTTGGTGGCGCGTTACCGGGCGCTGCGCGAGAAGGCGAAATAATCACGGCTCACTCAATCGTTCAATGGTCTGCGGTGACACCGCCTGCAACTGCACAGGCGTCACCCGCTCGGGCGCGATCTCGGTCAGGGGCAGCAGCACAAAGGCGCGGGTGAACATGCGGGGGTGAGGAATGGTCAGCGTGGGGCTGTCCAGCGTCAGCTCGTCATACAGCAGGATGTCCAGGTCCAGTGTGCGCGGCGCGTTACGGTAAGGGCGCTGGCGGCCTGCGTCTTGCTCCAGCGCTTGCAACACGTCCAACAGGGATTGCGGGCTAAGGGTGGAGGTGATTTCGACCACGGCGTTGATGAAGTCTGGGCCGGTCGCGTCCACCGGGGCGCTGCGGTAGAGCGAGGACTGCTTCAGCACGGTGGTGCCGGGCAACTCGCCCAAGCTTTGGATGGCTTGAACAACTGTGGCGCGGGCGTCGCCAAGGTTGGCTCCCAGAGCGATGTAGGCGCGCGCCATGTTAAGTCACTGGATTCCCGCCTTCGCGGGAATGACGACTTCAGGCGCTTTCATTCGGCAGTCGATCCGCCCGCGTTCTCAGCCCCGCCTTTGGCCGCGCCGGAGCGCCTGCGGCGGCGGCGCTTCTTGGGCGCGCCTTCAGCACCTTCGCCACCCTCAAACAGGTCTGGGCTTCCCTCTGTTCGTTCTGCGTTGGAGGTGGATGGCGTCGTTGCGCCATCAGGTGCGGATGCGGGCGCGCCAGTATCTGCCGCAGGGCGTGGTTTGCGTGTGTGCACGCGGAGGGCAGGCCCACGCGCTTTAGGCCGCGCTTGTTGCTCTTCCCGCACGATGTCCACCAGGTCCTGGCGCAGGCTGTCGTCAGCCATGCTGAACTCTTGCCACCAGTCGGCCAACAACACGTCCACCTCACCGATGTCGGCGCGCAGGCGCATGAAGTCAAACGCCGCACGAAAACGCGGCTGATCGACCAGGCCAAAGGGCGCACTGCCCACGCGCTTCTCAAAACGCGGCTGCATCATCCAGATTTCGCGCATGTCACCGGCCAGCTTGCCCCGGCCCGACACATCGCCGATGCGGGCATTGAACACATCGTCAATCGCGTCTTGCAACGCCGGGTGCGCGTGCTGTTGATCCGCCACACGCTGCGCCCAACCGTCGCGCACGTCAGCCCACAACACGCAGGCCAGCAAGAAGCTGGGGGCGACGGGTTTGCCTTCGCCGACACGGCGATCCGTGTCTTGCAGGGCGGCTTTGACAAAGGGCTGCTCGGCGCGCTCCACCACCACGTCCAGCAGCGGGTAAATGCCGCGTGCCAGACCCAAAAATTTCAATTGCTCGATAGAGGCCATTGCGTGACCGGTTTGCAGCAGCTTGAGCATTTCGTCAAACAAGCGGCTTTGCGG
This sequence comes from Comamonadaceae bacterium, assembly GCA_043757205.1. GTDB lineage: Bacteria > Pseudomonadota > Gammaproteobacteria > Burkholderiales > Burkholderiaceae_C > CANCDA01. Next base: position 5,783 of record JAYVPU010000257.1, read on the forward strand.
CACGTCGGCCAGCAGCTCGTGCGACTTGACCAGCGGTGCTGCCGTTTTGGCCTCCAGCTTGAAGCCCAGGCCACTGAGTTTGGCCGCAAAACGCACCGCACGAATGATGCGCACCGGGTCTTCGCGGTAGCGCGTGGCGGGGTCGCCAATCATGCGCATTACGCGGTTTTTGGCGTCTTTGAAACCGCCGTGGTAATCCACCACGATTTGCGTTTCGGGGTCGTAGTACATGGCGTTGATGGTGAAGTCACGGCGCACGGCGTCTTCTTCCTGCGGGCCCCAAACGTTGTCGCGCAGCACGCGACCGGTGGAGTCCACTGCGTGTTTCATACCGGCCAATTCGCCCTTGCTGGTGCGTTCGTTGCCTTTGACCTGCTCGGCTGCGGCGTTGTCCAGATAAGCGCGGAAGGTTGAGACCTCTATCACCTCGTTCTCGCGCCCCCGGCCATAAACCACGTGCACGATGCGAAAGCGCCGCCCGATGATGAAGGCACGCCGAAACAGGCTCTTGACCTGCTCTGGCGTGGCGTTGGTGGCGACGTCAAAGTCTTTGGGGCGCAGGCCCACCAGCAGGTCACGCACAGCACCACCCACGATGTAGGCCACAAAGCCTGCCTCTTTGAGGGTGTGCACCACGTCAATGGCGCGGTTGTCCACCAGCTTAAGGTCAATACCGTGAACGGCTGCGCCGATTTCTTCGCGCTTGCCGAAGGTGGGTTTTTTGCTGCTGGCGGGCTTTGTGGCTGATTTGCCGAGCAATTTTTCGATGAATTTTTTGATCATTATTTTTGGCGGATGCCGTGTGCCTTAAAACAGGTCAAGTATGCGCCATCCGCGTTGAATCGCCAGGGCACGCAGACGGGCGTCGGGGTTGGTGGCCACCGGGTGCTTCACCTGCTCCATCAGGGGCAGGTCATTGAAGGAGTCGCTGTAGAAGGTGACATCCACATCGCCCCAGGCCAGTTGCCGCTGATTCAGCCAGTCTTCAAAGCGCTTGACCTTGCCTTCGCGAAACGAGGGAATGCCCCTGATCTCGCCGGTGATCCAGCCGCCGCCGGGGGGCGAGTCACGCTCTAGCTCTACTGCAATCAGATCAGTCACGCCAAAGGCATCAGCAATCGGACGGGTGACAAATTCATTGGTGGCGGTGACGATCAGCACCTGATCGCCCGCTTGCTGATGCCTGCGCACCAGCTCAAGGGCTTGGGGTTTGATGGCGGGCTGCACCACTTCGCGCATGAAGCGCTCGCGCGCGGCCAAGGCCTTGGTCTCGCCTTGCAAACGCGTGGCTTCGGTGGCAAAACGCACATAGTCATGCACATCCAACGTGCCCGCCTGGTAGTGGGCATAGAACGCGTCATTGCGCTGAGCAAAGACCACCGGGTCGGTCCAACCAATGGCGGTGGTGAAGCCGCCCCAAGCGTAATCGGAGTCGATGGGCAACAGGGTGTGGTCTAAATCAAATAAAGCTATTTTCACAGGGTCGTTTATAAATTGTCCAACATGGACTTGATCAAAGGGATGGTGATGGCGCGCTGGGTTTGCAGGGCGTAGGCGTCGAGCTGGTCAAGCAATTGCATCAGGCTACCCAGGTCGCGACTGAAACGGGTGAGCATGAAATCCATCACCTCATCGCCCAAAAAGACACCGCGCGCATCGGCGGCCTGGCGCAGCACCGCGCGGCGTTCGGGTTCACTCAGGACATGGAGTGCAAACACATGGCCCCAGCCTAGGCGGGTGCGCAAGTCCTCACGCAATTTCAAATCAGCCGGAGGCAACTCGCCTGCGGCCAGCACCGGACGTTGCGGGCCGGATTTGGGGTTGGTGGCATTCACAAACCAGTTGAAAGCGACTTGCTGCTGCGCGGCGGTGTAGAGATGGACGTCATCCAGCATCACGGCGGCCCAGTCGTCGTTGAAAGCCGGGGGCTCATGCACCGAGGCATCGAGCCAACCCACGGTGGCCCCCTGCTCGCGCAAGGCCTCGCGCACGGCTTTGAGCAGGTGGCTCTTGCCACTGGCGGTTCGGCCCCACAGGTAGATGGGCACGGGAGAGCAGGGCGTGGCGCTGGATTTTTGCCCCACCCAAAGTAACAGGTGCTGGTGCGCCGCCTCATTCGGCCCGGCGAAAAAATTCACCAACGTTGGCCCAGTGGCCAGACCTATGTCCAGAGCGATTTGCTGCATGCGTTTTACGGCTTAGCCTTCGTCTTGCCTTGGGTGTCTTTGGTATCACCCTGATAGAGCCCACTTTGCAAGTAGTTGGCCGCCATGCGCCGCCCCGCCACCAACAGCACCGCACTGGCAGGCAAGGCGATGAGAACGCCAACAAAACCCAAGAGCTGCCCAAAAGCCAGCAAAGCAAAAATCACCGCCAGCGGGTGCAGACCAATGCGCTCACCCACCAGCCGGGGTGTCAGGAAAAAACTCTCAATCAATTGGCCTGCGCCATACACCACGGCCACCATCAGTAGCGCTTTGGACGCGCCGTCCACCCCCGTGAACTCCAGCAAACCAGCCAGCAGCGCCAAAATCAAACCCAGGCCAAAACCGAGGTAGGGCACAAAAATAGCCAGACCGGTGAAGATGCCAATCGGCAGGGCCAGCTCCAGGCGAAACAGGCTCAAACCCACGCTGTAGTAGGCGGCCAAAATCAGCATCACCAAGAGCTGGCCACGCAAATACTGGCCCAGCACGGCATCGGCCTCGGCGCTGAAGCTGTCGGTGGCGCTGCGCAGACGCGGCGGCACGAGTTTGAGCAAACGCGCCACCAAGGCTTTCCAGTCCATCAGCAAATAAAACAACACCACAGGGATCAGCACCGCATTGCCAAACACCACCAGCGCCACACTGCCCCCCAGCTTGAGCGAGGCCAGCAAAGAGCCCATGGTTTCTTCGAAATTGGTGTTGAGGTAGTTCAGCGCCAGGGGCTTGAGGGTCGCCACGTCCAGCGAGAAATCAATGCCCAACTGGGCCAGCACGGGCTTGAGCGTGTCGTTCAGGCGATCCAGCAAAAGAGGCACTTGCGCCTTGAGTTGGGGTAACTCCTTGGCCAGGATGGGCACCATCAGCAAGAGCAGGCCCAGAACGGCCAGGACAAAAACCAGCTCCACCACCACCACGGCCAGCAAGCGCGGCACGCGCCCGTGCCACAGCGTGTCCAGCTTGTCCACCAGCGGCGTCAGCGCATAGGCCAGCACGGCCGCCACCAGAAATGGTGTCAGCACCGGTGCCAGCAGCCAAAAGACCAGCACCACGCTCAGAGCGATGATGACCCAGGAGGCTGCGGTTTTTTTGGAAGAGGTAAATGGCATAGATAAGTGGCTTGCGGAAATGAACCAGGCCGAAACCCTTAAAATCAAGGCAAATTCTATCGGGGTCTGCGGCACGGGCCGACTCCCGCCCTCCCCGTGACCGCCCCTTGAGCTTTCTCATGACCACATTGACCTCTACTTCCCCCCTCTCCTACAAAGACGCTGGCGTTGACATTGACGCGGGCGATGCCCTGGTGGAGCGCATCAAACCGCTGGCCAAAAAAACCATGCGCGAAGGCGTGCTGGCCGGCATTGGCGGCTTTGGTGCCTTGTTTGAGGTGCCCAAGCGCTACAAGGAACCGGTGCTGGTGAGCGGCACCGACGGCGTGGGCACCAAGCTCAAGCTGGCCTTTGAGTGGCAAATGCACGACACGGTGGGCATCGACCTGGTGGCCATGAGCGTGAACGACGTGCTGGTGCAAGGGGCCGAGCCGCTGTTCTTCCTCGACTACTTCGCCTGCGGCAAGCTGGACGTGGACACCGCTGCGGCGGTGGTGGGCGGCATCGCCAAGGGCTGCGAGCTGTCGGGCTGCGCCCTGATTGGCGGCGAAACGGCCGAGATGCCCGGCATGTACCCGGCCGGCGAGTACGACTTGGCGGGTTTTTGCGTCGGCGCGGTCGAAAAGTCAAAAATCCTGACCGGCCAGAACGTCACGCCCGGCGACGTGGTGCTGGGCCTGAAGTCCAGCGGCGTGCACTCCAACGGCTTTAGCCTGGTGCGCAAATGCATTGAGCGTGCCGGGACCAATCTGCCCGCCACATTGGACGGCCAGCCCTTTAAACAGGCCATCATGGCTCCCACCCGCCTGTACGTGAAAAACGTGCTGGCCGCGCTGGCCGCTCATCCCATCAAGGCCCTGGCCCACATCACCGGCGGTGGGCTGCTAGAGAACATTCCCCGCGTGTTGCCCGAAGGCACGGCTGCCCACCTGCGAAAAGGCAGCTGGCCCCAGACCGAGCTGTTTGCCTGGCTGCAAGCCACGGCCGGCATTGACGACATCGAGATGAACCGCACCTTCAACAACGGCATCGGCATGGTGGTGGTGGTGGACGCGGCCAACGCCGCCGCGACGGCCAAGACCTTGCGTGATGCGGGTGAGCAGGTGTTTGAGATTGGTGTGATTGCAGCACGTGGCGATACGGCTGCGGTCGTAGTGGCCTGAAATCACAATTCCGTTCGGACTGAGCCTGTCGAAGCCCTTCGACAGGCTCAGGGCGAACGGTGGAAATGGATGGTCCGTTTAGATTGACAACCCATGCCACCTGTCAACACGCCCACCCAACGCCTGCCCGCCAGCATCTGGGCGCTGGGCTTTGTCAGCCTCTTGATGGACATCTCCTCCGAGATGATTCACAGCCTGTTGCCGGTCTTTATGGTGACGGTGTTGGGCACCAGCATGTTGACCGTGGGCTTGATTGAAGGCGCGGCCGAAGCCACCGCCCTCATCGTCAAAGTATTTTCCGGAACATTGAGTGACTTCTGGGGCAAGCGCAAACCGCTGGCTCTGCTGGGCTATGGGCTAGGTGCCCTGTCCAAACCTCTATTCGCCCTGGCGCCCACGATCGGCTGGCTGTTCTCGGCCCGCATGATCGACCGCGTGGGCAAGGGCATACGTGGCGCACCGCGTGACGGACTGGTGGCCGACATTGCCCCGCCTGAGCAGCGCGGTTCGGCCTTTGGCTTGCGTCAGTCGCTCGACACCGTCGGGGCCTTTTTAGGCCCCTTGCTCGCCATGGGCTTGATGCTGCTGTGGGCCAATGATTTCCGCGCGGTGTTCTGGGTGGCCGTGATTCCCGGCGTGCTGGCCGTCTTGGTCTTGCTGCTGGGTGTGCGCGAGCCCGACAAGCCACAGAGTGGCCCACGCGTCAACCCGATCAGCCGTGCCAACCTCAAACGCTTGAGTCCGGCCTACTGGTGGGTGGTGGCCATTGGCGCAGTCTTCACGCTGGCGCGCTTCAGTGAAGCGTTTCTCGTGCTTCGCGCCCAGCAAGGCGGGCTGGCGCTGGCCTGGACCCCAATGGTGCTGATCGGCATGAACGTCATCTACGCCGCTGGGGCCTACCCCTTTGGCAAGCTGGCTGACCGCATGAGCCACACCACGCTGCTGGCCTGGGGCCTAGTGGCGCTGATCGCCGCCGACGCCCTGCTGGCCTGGCGCAATCAAGGCATCGTGCTGTGGCTGGGCATCGCGCTCTGGGGCCTGCACATGGCCATGACCCAGGGCCTGCTGGCCACCATGGTGGCCGACACCGCACCCGATGACCTGCGCGGCACGGCCTTCGGTTTTTTCAATCTGATGAGCGGCCTGGCCTTGCTATTGGCCAGCGTGGTGGCGGGTTTGTTATGGGATCAGCTCGGTGCCAGTGTGACGTTTATCGCAGGCGCGGTGTTCAGCGGGGCGACGCTGGTGTCGCTGTGGTGGCGTCGAAGCGACTCCAATTAGCTATCAAAACAGTAGCTGCTTATGCTGGTCAATCAAGGGCTTGCGATGGATTTTTCTTTTATTTTCTGTTCCAAAATCTGGTAAGCCGCCAGTCGCACCCCACCCAGCGCGACAGCTTGACCAATCGCTTGGCGGGCGGGCGCGAGCTGGCCCTGCTCCAGCAGCACCTGGGCCAGGTTGTTCCAGGCATCGGCGAAGTCGGGCTGTGCTGCGGTAGCTTGGCGATAGGCCTGTGCCGCTTGATCCAACTGACCCAAGGCATAGGCCGCGTTGCCCCGACCCAACAGGGCTGAGCGTTGCATGGGCCAGGTCTGTAGGGCACGGGTGTAGGCGCTCAGCGCGGCTTGGGGGTGGACGCGCTCCAGCGCCGCCGCCGCCGTGGCATGGGTGTCGGGCTGTGCGGTGGCGGGCAAGGTGGCGGGCGGCAACAACACCATGGACCAGTGCTGACCACGTGCCCAGGTGTGCTCAAAAGTGGCGAGTGACATCTCCAAAAATTCGGTGCGGCCTGAGTGCAGCAGCAGGGTTTGGCGCTCACGCTCGAAACCAATCACCACCGCGTAATGCCAGATCGGATAGATGGGCAAAGACAGGTTCTGGAACACGATAACCGGGTGGCCTGCGGCCACTTCGCGCAGCACGTTCTCAAGACGCGGGGCCAGTGGGTAGGCCAACAGGCCTTGTCGCCGCCCGGCAGCCAGCATTTCGAGTTGCAAGGAGCCCTTGCGCCCGGGCAGATAGACCTGCTCCACCAACTGCTCGGGTCGCAGGCTCACCCCGGCAGCGGTGGCGGCCATGGCGAGTGAGGCCGGGCCGCACTCGAAATCTTCCTGCGCATAAAAGGGCACCTGCTTTAACTCGACCTGAGCTGGCAAGTCGGCGGGCCAGTCTTTTTCAAGCTGCGCGAGCTGGGGCGTAGCACAGCCGCTAAGGGCAAGGACAGCGAGCCACACGCTCAGACTCAGCGCCCAACGCAAAACCCCCACCGGGGCGGGGGTTTGGGCCAACCAGGCGCGAGCCTTCATCGCACAGAACGGGTGAAGGGGAAAACTTTGGTCAAGCCCATGATGTCGGTCACCAGCAGGATGATGAAGACCAGAAATAGCACTTCGATCACTTCGCCACCCGCAGGAGCCTGGTCAATGCGTCCGGCGAGTTGGGCCACTTCGGCGTCCGACATCGCTTTGACGCGATCAGTGGCGGCCTGAGAACTCACGCCTTGCACTTGCAGCGCTTTGCTCACATCATCGCGCGCCAGAAAAGCACTGACGCGCTCGCGCTGGGCGGTCAACACATCAGCAGCGATCACTTCATCCGTCGAGACGATGGCGGCCTGCGCCGTGAGCGGAAAACCTGCGAAGGTGATGCTGGCAATCAGCAAAGAGGCGATGAGACGTTTGAAGTTTTTCATGGTGATATCCCTGAAGTTGGGTGTGAGTCCAATTTAGTCCTCTGAGCCCTACCTCGTCAACCATCGCTTACAACTTCTGGCAATTGCCCGCCCGCGCGCGCACCTCACCCCAGTGCGCGACGCAATTCCACCACCCGCTGAGCAATGGCTTGCACGTCCCCGCCTTCGTGCACATTGAAGAGATAGGTTTCCAAGTCTTGCACGGCCTGCGCCAACTGTCCGAGTTCGGCATGGGCCAGCCCCCGGTCGCGGTACTCGTCCCAAATTTGGGGTTGTAGCACCAGCAGGCGGTTTTGCACGGCCAGCAAACGCGGCCAGTCTTCTTGCGTGGTGTGAATTTCTTTGAGGTTGCGCAGCATGCGCGCAATGATCTCGCGTGGGCTGGCGCTTTGCAAATACAGGCCCATGGGTACGGCTTCATCGGCCCAACCGGGGTAGCTGGCACGCCCTTGGTAGGGCTCCAGCATCGACAGCAAATCATCCCGGCTGAGTGACTGACCATTCATCGGGTCAATCACCACCTGACCCAGCGGCAACTTGACCTTGAGCATGAAATGCCCCGGAAAGCCAACCCCGCTGGCCGCCAGCCCCAAGCCCTGCGCCAGTTCCAGCCACAACACAGCCAATGAGATGGGTATGCCACGTCGGCTGTGCAGCATCTGGCTGATGTAGCTGTTATCCGGGTCGTAGTAGTTATTGACGTTGCCACCGAACTTGAGGTCACGGTAGAAATACTGGCTCAGCATGCGCAACTTGTGTAGCGGCGTGGCATCGGTGGGGATGCGCCGTTGCAAGCGCGCCTGCAGTTGATCGACCTCACCCAACACCTGCTGCACGTCCAATTCGGGGCAATCGTCCTGGCCCAGGCTGATGGCTGCTTCCAGCAGGGGAAAGTGAGCATCGCTGTGCACCAGCATGCTGAAGTAGGCCAGCGGAGTGGGGGCGGTGAGTGAGAGCTGCATGGTGGTGAGGTGCTGCGTTAAGGCTGACGTCGCGCAAACTGCCGCAGCTTGACCCCAGCGGCCCACAGTGCGGCAAAGTAAATCGCAGCCGCGCTCACAATCACCATGGCCAGCAAGCCGACACGCCACAAGCTCTGAGCCCGCAAGGCCGTCCAGTTGAAACTATTGGCCGACCACATCAAAAACACCGCCAGCAGCGCCGATGCGGCTAACACCTGCAATGCAAACCGACCCCAACCCGGCAGAGGCCGGTAACTGCCGCGCCACTGCAAGCCAATCAGCAACCACAGCGCATTGATGAGCGCCCCAATGCCAATGGACAGCGCCAACCCGGCATGCGCAAACAAGGGTACCAACACCAGATTGAGCAACTGGGTGATGACCAACACCGCTATCGCAATCCGCACCGGGGTACGGATGTCTTGGGCCGCGTAAAACCCAGGGGCCAGCACCTTGATGGCCACCAGTCCCAACAGGCCTGCGCCATAGCCCATCAGCGCCCAGGTGACTTGCTGCACGTCATGGTCGGTAAACGCACCGTAGTGGTAGAGCACGGCCACCAGCGGCTTGGCAAAGATCAGCAAGGCCACAGCGCAAGGCACGGTCAACAACACCATCAAGCGCAAACCCCAATCGAGCAAGCTGGAGTATTGATCCCCATCACTGGCCGCCCGTGCAGCCACCAAGCGCGGCGTGAGCACAACGCCCAAAGCCACGCCCAGCAAGGCGGTGGGGAACTCCATCAAGCGATCAGCATAGCCCAGCCAGCTCACGCTACCCGGCACCAGGTGCGAGGCAATCTGGGTGTTGATCAGCGTAGAGATGTGCGCCACGCTCACGCCCAGCAAGGCGGGCAGCATGAGTCGGGTCACGTTTTGGGTGGCAGGGTCAGCCCAGGCCTGGCGAACACCCGACCAGCTCAAGGCAATGCGGGGCAAAAGCCCCAGTTTTTTAAGCGCAGGCACTTGCACCGCCAATTGCAAGAGCCCGCCCAGCATCACCCCACCGGCCATGGCATAAATGGGTTCCACGCGCAGGGTCTTGAACCAGGGCACGCCCAACACCAAGGCCCCGATCATGGCCAGATTCAGCAGCACAGGTGTGGCGGCAGGCAGTGCAAAACGCTTCCAGGTGTTGAGCACACCCGAGGCCAGTGCCACCATGGACATGAAGCCGATATAGGGGAACATCCAACGCGTCATGAGCACCGCCGCCTCAAAACCGCGCGGCTCTTGCCGCAGCCCGCTGGCCAGCGCCCACACCAACACGGGGGACGCCACCACGCCCACCATACAAGTCGCCACCAACACCCAGGCCAACACCGTAGCCACATGTCTGATGACGCGCTGCGTGGCCTCGTCCCCGTCTTGCACCCGGCTGGTGGCCAGCACCGGCACAAAAGCCTGGCTAAAAGCCCCTTCACCAAACAGGCGACGAAATAAATTCGGAATACGAAACGCCACATTGAAAGCGTCGGTCATGGCGCTGGCACCAAAGGTGGACGCCATCAAGAGTTCACGCATCAAACCTGTGATGCGCGAGACCAGGGTCAGCAAAGAGACCGTTGAAGCAGATTTAAAAAGACTCACGGCGGGAAGTGTAAACAACCTAGGGTGCCCCACGCATAGCTTGCGTCCTTTCTTCTTTGCGCTCTAAGGATGCTGTCATTTGGCTAAAATGGCTATTCTTCATCAAGAGGAGTGTTTTATGCAAGTCACTGCCACCCAAGCCAAAAACCGTTTTGGCTATGTTTGCGCCCAAGCCAAGAGTGAACCCGTGTTCGTTGAAAAAGACGGCCGTGTTGATTCTGTGATTTTGTCCCTGGAACAATTTGAGGCCTTGCAGTTAGCGGGTGGGAAAAAATCCATGGCACTTCGTAAAAAAGAATTCAACGCGTCTTACAAAGACTGGATTGCCGAGCAGAACAAGCACTTTGACGAGCATGGGCTCTGGTGCGATGGTCTCGTGGCATGGCAGGAGGCTACTTGAGTGGCACAGTTTGATGTTTACGCCAACCCACAGCCAGCGTCACGCCAGTTTGTGCCTTATGTGGTCGATGTTCAAAGTGACTTGATTGACCAGTTACCGATCCGATTGGTCATGCCTTTGTCGCGGGTGGGTGCGGCCCAGACCAAGTTGCCATCCCATCTTTGCTTGACGGTTGATATCGATGGTGAGCTGCTGAGTCTGCAGGCGTACATGGCGGCACCGGTATCGGCACGGTTGCTTAAAAAACCTGTGGGCTCATTGCGCTATCGGGCCAGCGAGGTCAGTGCTGCTTTGGACGCGGTCATCAGTGGCTTCTAAGCCCCCCTTCAAACTTTTAAACTTTTAAACTTTTGAACTTTCACAATCCCCATGACCCTCCAACAACTCCTGGGCATTGAACTCCCCATCATCCAAGCCCCCATGGCGGGCGCGCAGGGCAGTGCGCTGGCTGTGGCTGTCTCCAATGCGGGTGCGCTGGGTTCACTGCCCTGCGCCATGCTCAGTGCCGACGCGATGCGCAAAGAGCTGGAGACGATCACCGCGCACACCACCCAGCCCTACAACGTCAACTTCTTTTGCCACACGC
>JAYVPU010000258.1:0-16243 GCA_043757205.1 Comamonadaceae bacterium
GTATTTCTGGAGTGTTCATGTGTCCACCTATATTGAAGTGGATACGATGCTCCTGGCTACTGCGCCTCTCGGCAAGATGACTTCACCGGGCGCTTACCCTAATTTTTGGGCACGGGATTATGATGCGACAAAAACCGCCCACTGTAATCATCCAAATGGACTATGCCGCCTGAATTCAATTGCTAAAAATCTTCCCCGGATTCATGATGTTCTTCGGGTCCAGCGCGTGTTTGATGGCGCGCATCATGGCCACCGCCCCGGCCCCAGTCTCGGCCAGCAAAAAGTCCATCTTGTGCAGGCCCACGCCGTGTTCACCGGTGCAGGTGCCTTCAAGGCTGAGGGCGCGCTCCACCAGTTTGTGGTTCAGGGCTTCGGCGGTCTCGCGCTCCTCGGGTTTGTCGGGGTCAATCAGGTAGCCGAAGTGAAAGTTGCCGTCGCCCACATGACCCACCAAAAAGTAAGGAATGCCGCTGGCGTCGGCCTCGGCCACGGAGTCGAGCAGGCAGTCGGCCAGGCGCGAGATGGGCACGCAGGTGTCGGTGCTGATGGCCCGGCAGCCGGGCTTGCTCTGAATGGCCGCAAAGTAAGCGTTGTGCCGTGCCGTCCACAGCTTGGTGCGCGCCTCGGGCGTGCTGGCCCATTCAAAAGCTTGACCACCGTGCTCGCTGGCCAGGGCTTGCACGGTTTCGGCCTGCTCCTTCACACTGGCGGGTGAGCCGTGGAACTCCATCAGCAGCATCGGTTCCTCACGCAGACCGAGTTTGCTGTGGGCGTTCACCATGCGCACGGTGTTGTGGTCAATCAGCTCCACGCGCGCAATTGGTATGCCCATCTGGATCACCTGGATGGTGGTGCGCACGGCGGCCTCAATGCTGGGAAAAGAGCACACTGCCGCCGAAATCGCTTCGGGCAAGGGGTACAGGCGCAGCGTGATCTCGGTCATCACGCCCAGCGTGCCTTCACTGCCCACCATCAGGCGCGTCAAGTCATAGCCAGCGGCCGACTTTTTGGCGCGCGTGCCAGTGCGAATGACCTCGCCGCTGGCCGTCACCACTTCGAGGGCCAGCACGTTCTCACGCATCGTGCCGTAGCGCACGGCGTTGGTGCCGCTGGCGCGCGTGGCGCTCATGCCGCCAATGCTGGCGTCGGCACCGGGGTCGATCGGGAAAAACAGGCCGGTGTCCTTAATGGCCTCGTTGAGCTGCTTGCGCGTCACGCCAGGCTGCACGGTGACGGTCAGATCCTCGGCGTTGACGCTTACCAGCTGGTTCATGCGGCTCACGTCGATGCTGATGCCGCCCTGCACGGCCAGCAGGTGGCCCTCTAGCGATGAGCCCACGCCAAAGGGAATCACCGGCACGCTGTACTGGCTGGCCAGCATCACCGCGTCGGCCACATCTGTGGTGGACTCGGCAAACACCACGGCGGCGGGTGGGGGCACGGTGGTGTAGGCGGACTCGTCTCGACCATGCTGTTCACGCACGATTTGCGCGGTGGAGCAGCGCTCGCCAAAATGTGCTTTGAGCGCGTCGATCAAGGCTTGCGGCACGTCGCGGGCGTGGACAGCGGGCAAGAGGTGGGCGGGGGGTGTAGGAGCGTTCATAATCGCATTTTCCACCAAGGGCGCACCATGGGCAATCGCCTCACACAAATCGCCACCCGCACGGGTGATGACGGCACCACCGGCCTGGGGGACAACTCCCGGGTGTCCAAAAGCAGCCTGCGCGTGCAGGCCATGGGCGAGGTGGACGAGCTCAACTCCCACATCGGCGTGCTGCTGTGCGAAGACATGCCCGATGCAGCGCGTGCGGTGTTGGTCGAGGTGCAACACCAGCTCTTCAACCTGGGGGGCGAGCTGTCCATCCCCGGCTTTGAGTTGCTCAAGGCAGACGCCGTGCTGGAGCTGGACCAAGCGCTGGAGACCTTTAACGCCACCCTACCCCGGCTGCAAGAGTTCATTCTGCCCGCCGGTAACCGGGCGGCGGCCCAGGCCCATGTGTGCCGCACCGTGGCGCGTCGGGCCGAGCGCAGCATCGTGGCGCTGGAAGGTCAAGAGACCTTGAAAGCCACGCCGCGCCAGTACCTCAACCGTTTGAGCGACCTGCTGTTTGTGCTGGCGCGCGTGTTCAACCGGATGAACGGCGGGGATGACGTTTACTGGAAGAGTGAGCGCATGGCGCGGTCAGCTGCTGAAACGACCCCTGACACGCCGGATGTGGCCGAGTGAAGGCTGCTCCGCAAAGTTAGACGAGGCAAGCCGCAAAACAAAACGTCTCAAGCCTCGCGCAGCAAATTCGCCAGCTCCACCGCCGACTTCACGTCCATTTTGTCGAACACGCGGGCGCGGTGCACTTCGACGGTCCGCACGCTGATGTCGAGTTGATCGGCAATGCGCTTGTTGGGCAGGCCATCGACCACCAGGCGCATGACATCGCGCTCACGTTCGGTCAGGTCGGCGAGACGCTGACGCACACGGTTTCGTGCTTGTTGGGCTAGCACGATCTGGGTCGATTGCGCGATGGCTTGTTCGACGCGATCCACCAGGGCGTTGTCAGAAAAAGGTTTTTCACAAAAATCAAACGCGCCCCGCTTGACCGTGGCCACGGCGGTCGGCACATCGGCGTGACCGGTGAGAAAGATCACGGGCATGATTTGATGCAGATCCCGCTCCACCAGACGCTCAAACAGGGCCAAGCCACTCAGGCCAGGCATGCGCACATCAAGCAGTAAACAGCAGGGGTTTTGGGGGGCAAACCCGGTGCCGATCATTTGCAAGAAGGCTTCTGCGCTCTCAAAGGCTTGACTGGGCAGGCGGCGTGAGCGCAGCAGCCAGGCCAGCGCGTCCCGCACGCCCGCGTCGTCGTCCACAATAAAAACAGAGGCGTCAATAACAGGTTGCATGGCACTAGTTTACGCAAGCGGCAGTGTGAAGCTGAACACTGTGCCCTGAGGCGTGTGCGGGGTAAAGTTCAGCGAGCCGCCGTGCTGCTCAATCACGGTGCGACACAGGCTCAGACCCAGACCCATGCCTTCGGCCTTGGTGGTGAAGAAGGGGGTGAACAGTTGTTGGGCCACGTCGGGTGCAATGCCGGGGCCGATATCGGTCACCGAGAACACGAGTTGGCGCTCATCCGCGTTGGGGTGGCGCTTGACCTCCAGCAGCAGCACACGGCGGGAGATGCCCGGGGTGTCCATGGCTTGCATGCCATGGCGCGCCAGGATGAGCAGCACCTGCTCAACCATGGTGCGGTCGCACAGCACGCGCGGCAGACTGGGTGGCAAGCGCAGCTGCACTTGGACCGAGAGCTTGCGCGCTTGCAAATTGATCAGCGGCATGACGGCCTCGAACAGCGCCTGCGGTGTCACCGCTTCACGCGTCTGGTCGCGCCGGCGCACAAAATCATGCACGCTTTTGATGACCTTGCCCGCGCGCTCGGCCTGCTGGGCAATGCGCAGCATGGCCAATTCCAGGTCGGCGGACGTGTGGCGGCCCTCGCGCAGCAAGTTGGTGGAGCCCGTGGCGTAGCTCGATATGGCGGCCAGGGGTTGGTTCAATTCATGGCTGAGCAAGGAGGCCATCTCGCCCACCATGGCCAGCCGCGCCGTGGCCTGCAGACGGTCTTGGCTGGCACGCGACAGCTCCTCCACGCGGCGTTGCTCGCGGATGTCCAGAAACGCGCTCATCCAGCCGGTCTGCACACCTTGCTCGTTGATGAGCGGGGCCTCGATGATGAGCACAGGAATGCGCGTGCCACCCTTGTGCATGAAGACCGACTCAAAGCCTTCACGTGGCGGCGCGGTGCCGGCCAGTCGAATGTCTTGCCGTTTTTTATACTCATCTGCCAGCTCAGGGGGCCAGTAAGGTGCATTGACACTTTGGCTCATGAGCTCTTCAGCACTAAAGCCCACCATTTCGCAAAACGCCGGGTTCACATAGGTGATGTGGCCGTTGAGGTCGCGGGCGCGCAGGCCCGTGATCAGGGAGTCCTCCATGGCTTTGCGAAAGGCCAAGGCCTCGGCCAGATCGCCTTCGGCTTTGAGGCGACGACGCATATCGCGCCCGAGCAGGAACAAGATCGCGATCAAAGCCAGCGACATGGCCATCACCAGCGCCGTCAGTACATTGGGGAAAAGATCAGGCGCGCCGCGCCAGCTGTCCAGACGCAACACCAGCGTGATACCGGAGAGGTCGAGCAACTGCTGAGCGGTGAAGACGCGGTCGGCCCGGCGCGCCTGACCGCGTATCGCCAGGCGGGTGCCGTCACCCTCTGTAAAAGAGACCTCCTGGCTGCGCGTGATCTGACGGCTGACCAACTCGTTGAGCACCCCCTGGAGCGAATAAGTGGCGACCAAATAACCCGTTAACCGTCCCTCCGTGACCAGCGGTAGGCACAGGTCCATCACCTCGGTTCCCAAGCCCGCGGCCAACAGCACGAAATAACTGGTCGAATACGTGGGCGCATTCAAGCGCCGCGCCGCCAAACAGGTTTGAACGACATCGGTTTGTGAATGGGTACGCCCAAACCGGTCAAACACCGGCGCGCTAAAAGGGGTCTCCACTTGCAAGATTGTTTTTTGCGCAGGGTCGCGCCGTTCAATGCGCAACAGTTCACGATGCTCACGCAAAAAGGCATGGGCATCCCTGAGCCAGATATCAGGTGTGGGCTCGTTGAACTGTAGGGCCTGTAGGCTTTGCACATTGCGCGTGAGGGCTGAACGCACCTCACTCACGGCCTCTGCCGCGTCACGCTCCAAGCGGTTTTGAACCTGGCTGGCTTCATAGCGCCCAGCCAACCACACCAGTGTGGCCAGCAACGCCAACACCAGCAAGACCAGTGCCGACCACAAGCCGCGCCGACGCCACGCACTCGGCATGCGCAAAGTGACCAGGCGCGGCGCTTTCACAGCACGCGGTGCGCCAGCGCAGGCAATTGCTGGCGGCATTGGGCCAGCACCGCCGCATCAAGCTCGCTTAACACCAAGCCCTCGCCTTGGGCCTGGCTGGCCAGCACACGGCCCCAGGGGTCAACCGCCATGGAATGGCCCCAGGTCTGGCGACTGTTCTCATGCACGCCACCTTGCGCAGCGGCCAGCACAAAGGCCAGGTTCTCTACCGCACGGGCACGCAGCAGCAGCTCCCAATGCGCTTGGCCGGTGGTGAAGGTGAAGGCGCTGGGCACGAGCAGCAGATCAGCCCCCACCTGGGCATAGGCCCGGTACAGCTCGGGAAAGCGCAGGTCGTAGCAAACGCTCAAACCCAAGCGCCAGCGATGTCCATCACGCGAGGGTAGCTCAAACGTCACCGGCTGTTGACCGGCCACGAGCACGCGCGACTCGTCAAAGCGTTCATGGCCATTGTCAAAGCGGAACAAATGAATCTTGTCGTAGCGTGCGACGCACTCGCCCTGCGGCGAATAGACCAAGCAGGTGTTGGTGACCCGCTGCCCATCGCCGTGTTCTTGATCTTGAGGCAGGCTTAAAGGCAGCGTGCCACCCACGATCCACAGGCCTAGCGCACGCGCGTGATCGGCCAAAAACTGCTGCATGCGCCCAGCACCCAAGGGCTCTTGAATCGCCAGCTTGTCGGTGTCGCGCTGGCCCATCAGACCGAAGTACTCGGGCAGCACGGCCAACTCTGCGCCTGCGCGCGCGGCCTCGGTCAAGAGTGCGTGCGCCCGGTCTAGGTTGGTGTCCAACTGGGTGGCCGAGACCATTTGAATCGCGGCCACTCTCATGGTTTGACCTCGGGTTTGATTTCATTGCGCACGTCCAGCTTGGTGATCTTGGGGTCGGTCCAACTGCCTGTGATCTGGAACGTCTGCGTGTTGGAGGCAATCAGGGGACGGCTCAAAATCCACTGGGCCAAAAACGTCCCCAGGCCCACCACCGGGTTGATCCAGCCCGCAATCAAAGAAGCGGTGCCCGCGCTGATCTCCGGCACCACCACCACCTTGATGTCCTGCGTTTCTTTGGCAATGTCGGCGCGCCCTTCCATCAACACGGCGGCGTTCACGCCCTTCATTTGCAGGTTGTGAGTGGCGGCCATGCCTTGCTCAATTTGAACGTCGCCGCGAACAGAGTCAAAGGAGAATCCATCGCTGAACACGTCACGGAAATCCAGCACGAGGCGACGCGGCAAGGCCTGCAGGCTCAGCACACCCAGCAACTTGGCGATGCCGGGGTCGGCTTTGAGAAACTGCCCGTTTTCCACATTCACGTTGAATGCGCCGCCCAGTGTCGGGTAGTCCAGCGCCAGCGGTGAGCCGGTCCAGGTCACCTGCCCTTCCATCTTGCCCTGGCCCTGGCGAATCACGCCCTGCATGCCCAGGCGTTCGAGCAACCGACCAGCGTCTTGCAAGTCGAGTTTGAAGTTCATCACGGTGCGGCGCTTCTCCGGCGTGGCCGCGGTGGTGCGTGGCCCTGGCAAAGTGGGGGCCGCCGGGTTGAGCACCGTCCAGTTGCCGGTGGCGGTAAAGCTGGCCTCGGGCATGCTGATGTTGAACTTGTTCAAGCGCCATTCGCGGGCCACCGCATCCTGGCTGGCGGCCCCTCGGTTCACCGCCTCAATCTCCACCCGCCCCAGGCGTTTGCCGCGCAACTCCATATCGTCCACGATGATGTCCAGCGCCGGGATGGTAATGGGTTGCTCGTCCAGCAGGGTTTCGACATCTTTGGCGGTCGATGCGGCGAGTGACAAGCGGGCCAAGCGGGCATACAGTCGCCCCGCCCCCGCCCCCGCCCCGGCGCCGGACGACTGGCGGTATTCCAGATAACCATTGAGTTCTTTGGCGTCCAGATTGGCGCGCCAGATGGGGCCTTCACGCGTGCTGCCGACCACCACCTGATTGATTTTGCGACCGGCTGCTGTCAGCGTTTTGGCCCGCACCGCTAGGCTGGTCGGCAGGTAGCCGGTCAGGCTTGCAGAGTCCGTTGCGGCATTCGCTGACGCAGCAGGGGTGGCCGACGTGAGCAGTGTCATCCAAGTGTCAATATCGAGATCATCCATGTTGACGTTCGCGACAACGCCAGTGGGCGGCAGGGGCACGGTTTCCGAGGGGTTTAGACCCACACCAATGGCGCCGCGCAAGACTTGCGCTTGCGCGCCCGACACATCGCGCACGTAGGCAACCGTTGCCAATCGCCCGATGTTCAGCGACCATTGATCCTGCAGCGCTTTTGATTTCCCTGTGCTGGAGGCGGGTGAGGTCAGCGTCACCGCGCTTTGCAGCCGCACGGGCAGTGTGGCCTCAGCCGTTTTACCCAGGGGGGCGGGCAGGTTCAGGGCCAATCCTTGCAGGCTGCTGGTGATCAGAAATTCGGGCTCGCCCCGGTGCAAGTCCAGTAGCAATGAGTACGCGGTCGTGCCACTGGCGTGTGAGCCCAGTACGCGGGCCAGCGGGCCCAACTCGGTGGCTTGGCGCAGGCCTTCGGCACTCAAGCTGCCTTGAACTTGAAGGGGAGGCGCGCCGGTCGCGCGCGCACCCGGCAGGGGGATGGTGCCCCCTTCGGCTCGCACCTCACCCCCCAGAAAACGCGCCTGCCCCCCGCTGATGGCGAATCCTTGCTCAGTGAAGTGCACGGCACCCCGGGCAGCGCTCAGGCGCGGCATGCTCTTGAAAAGCTGGACGTCGTTGTTGTGCAACACCAGTTTGCCCTGCACGCTGGTTTTCGCCAGATCGGTCAGTGGTACACCGAGTTTGAGCTGCAACTCGCCCGGGCCGCTCACGACGGCCTGATTCAAGAGCTGGTCTGTGAGCGCTGCCACAGGGCTTTCTTGGACCGTGTGTTTCAGAAGATCATTTAAAGGACCACGGACCTCCAAATTGACGCGCACCACCGGGGCTTTCAAAAAGTCAGCAATTTGCGCGTCAGCCCGCACAATCCGCAAGGTTTCAGCCCCCGTTATTTTTCCGCTGACGCCCTTGAGCTGCAGGCTGGTTCGATCAATCAGCAACTCACCATTCATTTGGCTCAAGCCCGGCCAGGGCAGGGCTTGAGCCGATTGCAGGCTACGCGGTACGTAGGTGAAGGCGGCGTCGCTGAAACGAGCTGAAATCTGAAAATCACCTTGCTTGGGGTCCGTGAACGGCATGTCACGCAAGTTGCCTTTGACCTTGAACTTGACGTTGTTGGCCTTGCCTAGGGTGAGCGCCTCATGCAGGTACTCGCGCACGGGGCGGTGAATCAACTGTGGCAAGTAACGGTAAACACGGGCTGGGTCTGCGCGGCTCATGCTGCCCTGCAAGTCCAGCACCCCCGGGAAACGTGAGTTGCCATGGGCGGCCACCGGCTCTGCGCTGTGCCACTTGGCTTGGGCCTCACCTTGCGTATCGGCATTGCTGAATTTCAGATTGGGAAGCTGTACCTTCAGGTTTTCGCCGTCGATCTGCCATTGCACATCGGTGGAGAGCTGCGCCAAGGGAACCAGCGGCTCCTCAAACAGCCCGGGGAACACCAGGTGACCGTCCTTCAGAACCAGTTTGGCGCGCCCGCCGGCCTGGTTCAAATCAAAATCCAGGGTGACACCCCGCACACCCGGTCTGCCCAAAGGCGGCGGGGCGTCTTGATTGACGTCAAACTTCTTGCCTGTCGCGGGTGGGGCTGCTGCTTCGAACTCAAGTTGCGCCACCCGCCCCTTCGCCTCGTAGTGGCTAGCTTGATCCAGCGGGCCTTGCCAGCGGGCCTGTATTTTTTCTACCAAGCCTTTGGGCGCATAAAGCAGCAGTGCCGCATGGGTTTCGGGATCCAGCGGCAGTCGGCTGGCCACTTGCGTCAAAGTGGCCAGATCGAGCTGGTCGGCCTGTAACTCGCTCTGCTCGGTGGAGGCGTCTTTGCCGGTGGTTTGCGAAAACCGAACATTGCCACCGGACCAGTGCACGCCCTCGCCAGTGACGAATTGCAGGTGATCGGTAGAGAACTCAAAACCGTTGGGCATGCGCTTGCCCCCCAGTCGCCCTGTGAGCGAGGTGAAAGAAAAAGGCGGCAGACTGGGCTTGGGCGTCAGCATGACCTGGGATAACGCGACATCGGCCGTGGCCGCCGTTGGCTGGCCGTGTTTGACGTCTACCCACGCGCGTAAAGCCCCGTTGCCGCTACTCACCTCCAAACCCAGTGGCGCGTAGCGCCCGAGGTGGGCCACGTCCACCCGCGCAAAAGCGGCATGCACCTCGCCGTCCCATTCGCGCCAGCGGCCCTTGTTCAGCGACAGCAGAGGCTGCCGAAAACGGCCCGTCAGGCTGAAGCGTTCGCCCCATTCGGCGGGCGGTGTGGCATCCAACCGAAGTTCATGGCTGCGCAACTGGTTGCGCATGACCAGATCGACCTGTTTCAAGGCCAGGGTGGGCAGCTCGCGCAACTCATCGGTCCACTGGACGTTGCCGCCCCGAATGGCCACCTCGGTTTGTGAAAAAAACCAGTCACTGGCGCTGTGATCGTCAGGGATGGGCGACATGTCCAGGCCCGCGACTTGAATACGACCGTCTTTCAGGCGTCGGATATCGAGCTCAGGGCGCTCGATGTAGAGCTGCTGGAAACTGAGGTTCCATAGCGAGCGCGGGGACAGGGCCACCACCACACGGGGCAGGCTCAGGGTCTCGCGCCCGGAGGCGTCCAGTAGCTGCACTTGCGACAGTTCAAAGGAAGGGATCAAGCCTTCAGAGTGCGCACTGATGGCCCCGATTTGAACCTTCACCCCCAAGGCTTGGCTGGCCCGGGCTTCCAGCTGCGGGCGAAAATCACCGATACGCGGCACAATGATCAGATGCAGCGCGACCCAGGCGCAAATCAGCACCGTCCACGCGACGAGCACCAGCCACAGGGCCATGCGCGAGACGAGGGTCAGGACTTTCAACAGGTGGGCCGGGCGGCCGGGCAGATCATCCATTTTTAACTTCGAGAACGTGACAGGAATTATGGCGCACTCATCTCATTCCCGTTTCGCCCAACGGGTGCGTCGTCGCCATGCTGCTGAGCTGCATTTACTCCCTCCTGGGCCGCCGGACGTGGCGGCAATGGGCCAGGTTTACCAGGCCTTGCTGCAAGGCGGCTTGCGCCCCGATCAAGCTTTGCGGGTGTTGCGCCAACTGGTGCTGGAGCGCCTGCTCACGCTGGATTGCGACCAAGACGCGCCATTGAACCTGATTACCGGGAGTATGACGGCACTGGCAGAGTTTGCGTTGGACGTGGCCTGCACCCAGGCCTTTCAAATGCTGGACGCGCAGCACGGTGTGCCCACCACGGCCCAAGGCCAGCGCGCTCGGCTCTGGATCGTGGGTATGGGCAAACTGGGCGCACGCGAACTCAATGTGTCCAGCGACATCGACCTGATCTACGTGTATGAGCAGGACGGTGAAACCACGGGGGACGCCCAAGGGCGCGGACGTCTGTCTAACCAGGAGTATTTCGCCCGCGTGGTACGGGCCATCTTCAGCCTGGTGGGCGAGGTGAGCGACCACGGTTTTGTGTTTCGATTGGATCTGGCCCTGCGCCCCAACGGCAACTCGGGCGCTAGCGCGATCTCGCTGGGTGGGCTTGACACCTATTTTCAAGTCCAGGGCCGCGAGTGGGAGCGCTTTGCCTGGCTCAAAAGCCGGGTGGTGGCGCCGATTCACAACATGCACGATGGCTCGGGTCAGGCGCTGCGCAGTCTGGTGATGCCTTTTGTGTTTCGGCGCTACCTGGACTACAGCGTGTTCGACGCCCTGCGGGTGCTGCACCGGCAGATTCGGGAACATGCCAACCGGCGCAGCGCAGGGCGACCGGAGCGCCATAACGACGTCAAACTCTCACGCGGTGGCATTCGGGAGATCGAGTTCACCGTGCAGTTGCTCCAGGTGGTGCGCGGTGGTCAATACCCCGAGCTGCGCACCCGTCCCACGCTGAGCGCCCTACAGCGCCTGGTCCGTGCCGGCCTGATGCCCGGCCCGACCGCTGAGGCTTTGGCCCAGGCCTATGTCTTTTTACGCCGGGTGGAGCACCGCATCCAGTACCTGGACGATCAGCAAACGCATGTGTTGCCACACCAGGATGGCGATCTGGATTGGATTGCCCGCAGTTTGGGTTTTGCTGCATCAGGGCCCTTTCTCACGCAGTTGGACGTGCACCGGGAACTGGTGGCGCACGAGTTTGACCAACTGCTGGGTGCGGCGGCGGCGCAGGATTGCAAGGCTTGCGGCTCGGGAGGGAATGGCGTTAGGGGAGCGCCATCCCCGCCAGACCTGGACGAGCTCTTGACCCAACTCCCGCCCCAGTTTGCCGAGCGGGTGACCTTGTGGCGCGAGCACCCGCGCGTGCTGGCTTTGAGCGATGCGTCGCGTGGGCGCTTGCTGCGCCTGCTGGCTCGCACCGCGCAGTGGCTGCGCGAAGGCCGGGTTAGCGAGACTTCGGCCGTACGCTTGGCCGACTGGATGGAGCCCTTGCTGCGACGCGAGAACTACCTGGCTCTGCTGCTGGAGCGGCCCCAGGTGCATGAGCGCTTGTTGCGCCTGCTGGGCGCGGCGCGCTGGCCCGCGCGTTACCTGCAATTGCACCCCGGCGTGATTGACGAGCTGGCTGTGGACACCATGGTGCACGAGCGTTTTGTGGCGACCCAGTTTGAGGCCGAGTTGGAACACCGCCGCGCCGCCTTGCGCGCCGCTCGTGAAGACGATGATGAAACCCTGCTCGATTCGCTGCGCCGCGCCCACCATGCCGAAGTATTTCGCACCCTGGCGCGCGATTTGGAAGGCACGATCACGGTGGAGCAGGTGGCGGACGACCTGAGTGCGCTGGCTGATGCGGTACTGCGCATCACCACCCGATGGTGCTGGGATCGAATCAAGAAAAAACACCGTGCGGATCCGCAGCTGGCCATCATCGCCTATGGCAAGCTGGGCGGTAAAGAGCTGGGCTACGGCAGTGATCTGGACGTGGTATTCGTATTTGACGACGATGACGAGCAAGCCCCCGAGGTCTATGCCACGCTGGTGCGCAAACTCATTCACTGGCTGACGCTCAAAACCGGGCAAGGGGATTTGTACGAAATTGACACGGCGTTGCGCCCTAACGGCAGCTCAGGCTTACTCATCACCAGCTTCACGGCGTATGCCAACTACCAGCAGCAGCGTGGTTCCAACACGGCCTGGACCTGGGAACACCAGGCCATGACGCGTGCCCGTTGCGTGTTGGGCAGCGAGGCCTTGCGTGAGCGCTTTGAAGCGGTGCGCCAAGCGGTGGTGATGGCCCGCCGTGAGCCGCTGGCTTTGCGCCAGGAAATCACCGCGATGCGCGACAAGGTGCGGGCCGCGCACCCGGTGCGTGGCGAGGCTTTCGATGTCAAGTACAGTGTGGGCGGCATGGTGGACGTGGAATTTGCGGTGCAGTTTCTGGTGCTGTCCCAGGCCGCTGAGCATCCGGCGCTCAGCGCCAACGCGGGAAATATCGCCCTGCTCCAGATTGCGCAAGCCGCAGGTCTGCTGCCTGAAGGTGTGGGTGAGGCGGCAGCCCGCGCCTACCGGGAGCTGCGCCGTGTGCAGCACCGGGCCCGGCTGGATGAAGTGCCGACTCAAGTTGAACCGCAAACCTTGCAGGAAGAACGTCAGTCGGTTATGGCCTTGTGGGCCGCCGTGTTGGTTTAGCCGCGGATTTTGCGCACCAGCGCGGTGGTGGAGTAACCCGCCACAAAAGGCAAGGCCAGCGCAATTCCGCCCCAGGACGCCATCAGCGACGTTTCGGGCAGTTTGGCCATGTCGTAATCACCGCCCTTGACCAGGATGTCCGGACGCACTTGCGCCAGCAGTTCCATCGGCGTGTCTTCATCAAACCAGGTGACCAAGTCCACCGCGCCGAGGGCAGCCATGAGGATGGCTCGGTCTTCTTCGTTATTCAGCGGGCGGTCCGGCCCCTTGCCCAGACGCCGGGCCGAGGCATCGGTGTTGAGCGCCACCAGCAGACTGCCGCCCAGGGCCCGTGCCTGCGCCAGGTAGACCGCGTGCCCCCGGTGCATGACGTCAAACACGCCGTTGGTGAACACCAAGGGGCGAGGCAGGCTGGCCAGGCGTGCGGCCAGGGCCTCGCGCGGGCAGAGTTTTTGAAGGAAATCTGGCAGCGGTGCGGGGTGAGGTGTCATGGCGCGCATCCTAGCAGGCGGATGGCGAAGAGGCGTTCTTTAAAGCCTTAAATCAAAGGGAAATGACCCGTGACTCCCGCCTTTACGGGTGAGTCATCGGCGGCATAATTTTTTTACTCATGAACCTTGTCACCATACCTGCCGACGCCGTTCTCATTGGACAGCCCCTGCCTTTTTCACTCAGGGATGTTGACGGAGCCTTGCTGGCCAAAAAAGGAACGGTTTTTCAGACCCGGGTTGAACTCAATACCCTGGCGGCCAACCGCATGCGACTCTATATCGACAGGGTTGAATCCGACCTGCATCACCGCGCCTATGTGGGGCGATTGCATGCCCTGATTAACGATGACACCCAACTGGGGCAAATCGCTGACACCCAGATGTCGGTGGCGGACCGCAGTCCTGAGCATGCCGAACAGGCGGAGGCACCCACCGACTGGCTGGACTTGCAAGCCCAAGCGCATGGTGTATTGCGCGATGCCCGCGCCCCGCACTTTCTCAAGCGCCTGGAGCAGATCCAGCACCAACTGGAGCAATTGGCCAGACGCAACCCGGACGGTTTGTTGCTCGCCTTGTTTCAGTTGTCGGCCAGCGAGCTCAAGCTCTACAGCGCCACCCACGCGATGTTGGTCAGCGTGATCTGCGGCATCGCTGTGCGCGACGTGCTGCATTGGTCTGCGGCGCTGGAGCACTCGGTGTGTCAGGCCGCGCTGACCATGAACATCAGCATGACGGACTTGCAAGATCAATTGGCCCTGCAACTGGAGCCGCCTGCAGCTGAGCAACGCTTGCAGATTGACCAGCATGCCGAACGTTCGGTGCTTCTGCTGGATCGGGCCGGTGTGCATGACCCCCTCTGGCTTGAAGCCATCCAGGCCCATCACCATGTCGCACCGGGTATCTTGGCCAACAAAACAGAAGGGCTGCGTCTGGCGCGCTTGATCCAACGTGCCGACATGTTTGCCGCGCGCCTTGCTCCGCGCGCCACACGGGGACCCTCTAGTTCGGCGTCGGCCATGCAGGCCAGCTACTTTGATGAAAACCGTCAGGTGGATGAGGCCGGTGCCGCTTTGATCAAGGCGGTGGGCATTTACACACCCGGCTCCTTTGTGCGCCTAGCCACCCAGGAGATTGCCGTGGTGGTGCGGCGAGGTCGCAACACCACCACGCCTCGGGTGGCGGTGATCATCAACCGCGCCGGCATGCCCACAGTGGAGCCGTTGGTGCGCGACACCGTGCAACGTGAGTACGCCATCGTGGCCAGCGTGGCGCACCGGGATGTGCGGGTGAAGCTGAATGTGCAGCGTTTGCTGGACCTGTGTCGCCCAGGCTGAGCGAGATCAGCCGTGCGCTGTTTCGCTGAAGCTGGGGCGTTGCGCCAGCTTGTCTTGCAGACGGGCCAGGTGCGGGTGCTCTGCGCGCCAATCGATGTGTGCAAATCGAAAGTCCAGATAAGCCAGGGCGCAGCCCACGGCAATGTCAGCCAGGCTCATGTGAATACCTGTGCAAAAAGGCTTATCGCCCAGACCCTGGTTCATGGCCCGCAAGCCGTTTTGAATTTTGTCCAATTGACGCTCAATCCAGACTTGGCTGCGCTGAGCGTCAGTGCGTCCGCTCCAGACCGCCTCCACACGGGCCAGTTGAGCCGCGTCCATCACACCATCGGCCAAGGCCTCCCAGGTCTTGACTTCCACCCGCTCGCGACCAACCGGCGGAATCAACTTGCCCACCGGTGAGAGCGTGTCCAGGTACTCTACGATCACGCGCGAGTCAAACAGGGCTTCGCCGCCTTCCATGATGAGGCAGGGCACTTTCCCCAGAGGGTTGGACTCACGAATGCTGGACTCGGCAGACCAGACGTCGTCAATGACAAATTGGAAATCC
The DNA here is from genome assembly GCA_043757205.1 of Comamonadaceae bacterium. Lineage (GTDB taxonomy): Bacteria > Pseudomonadota > Gammaproteobacteria > Burkholderiales > Burkholderiaceae_C > CANCDA01. Next base: position 14,990 of record JAYVPU010000258.1, read on the forward strand.
AACTTTTTCTCAGCGATCACCACACGCACCTTGCGCACGTAGGGGCTAGAGTAATTTCCAATAAGTTTCATATTTGCTTCTCCCGTTCAACAGAGGTGATTCTAAATGACCCAGGTTTTTCAGGCCCCTACAATGCCAATCACCTTCAAACGACAAGCCCCGAGGACACACCATGAGCACTGCACTCAAAGACATTCTGGTCAACCACGTTAAAACCAAGTTCGCACGCGGCGAGGTGGTGGCCTCCATGACGGTGCGCCTGGTGCGCGGCGTGGAGATTGCGCGCATTGCCAAGACGGCGGGCTTTGACACGCTCTACGTCGATATGGAGCATTGCAGTTTCTCTATCGACACCACCGGCCAGATCTGCATGGCCGCGCTGGAGGCGGGCATCACGCCGCTGGTGCGCGTACCAGCCAACACGCCCGACTACATCTCGCGCGTGCTCGACGCGGGCGCGATGGGCGTGATCGCGCCCCACGTGAGATCAGCCGCAGAGGCCCGCGCCGTGGTGCGTGCCGCCAAGTTCCCGCCATTGGGCGATCGATCCGCCAACGCCGGTTTGCCGCATTTGCAGTACCGCAGCTTTTCCGCGAGTGAGGCGAATCCGGCGCTCAACGAAGCCACGTTGGTCTGCGTGATGATGGAAGCGGTGGACGCGCTGGAGCACGTGGAAGAAATCGCGGCGGTAGAAGGCGTGGACATGATGCTGATTGGCACCAACGACCTCACCGCCGAGTGGGGCATCCCCGGCGACTACGACGACCCGCGCGTGGCGGCGGCTTACGAGCGCACCATCGCCGCGTGCCGCAAGCACGGCAAACACGTGGGTATCGGTGGCTTGTCCACGCGGCCTGATCTGGTCGAACGCTTTGTGCGCATGGGCGCGCTCTACGTCTCCACCGGCACCGACATCGGCTTCCTGGTCGCGGCCTGCACGGCCAAGGCCAAGGCGGTGCAGGCGATCAAGCTCAACTGAATAGGAGTCCGTATGTCCTTGTCCCGTTGCTTGATGGCTTTGACCTTGGTGGGGTTCGGTGCTGTAGCTCTGGCGCAAAGTGGCTACCCCAACAAACCGGTGAAGATCGTCGTCGCTTTCACGGCGGGCGGCCCAACCGACGTGGTGGCGCGCATGATCGGCCAAAAGCTCACCGAGGACTGGGGTCAGCAAGTGGTGGTGGAGAACCGGCCCGGTGCGGCTGGGGTGCTGGGCTCGGAGCAAGTGGCCAAGGCCGCGCCCGATGGCTACACACA
>JAYVPU010000259.1:0-4085 GCA_043757205.1 Comamonadaceae bacterium
GCGCATCTTTGCCGGGGACCGGGTCAAGGCCATCATGGATCGGCTCAAGATGCCCGATGGCGAAGCGATTGAAGCGGGCATCGTGTCGCGCAGCATTGAAAGTGCACAGCGCAAGGTCGAGGCGCGCAACTTTGACATGCGCAAGTAGCTGCTCGAATACGACGACGTGTCCAACGACCAACGCAAGGTGATTTACCAGCAGCGCAATGAGATCTTGGATGCGAGCGACCTCTCAGCACAGATCGCCTCCTTGCGCGAAGGCTTTTTTACCGACCTGGTGCACCAGTACATCCCCCCCGAATCAGTCGAAGAACAATGGGACGTGGCGGGTCTGGAAAAAGTGCTTGCGACTGAATGGCAAATCGAATTGGCGTTGAACCAGCAGGTACACGCCGCCAACGCCATCACCGACGAAGACTTGCTGGAGACGGTGCAAACCGCCGCCAACGCCATTTTTGATGCCAAAGTGGATCAGGTTGGGGCAGAGAACTTCACCCAGTTCGAACGCATGGTTTTGCTACAAAGCATTGACTCCCAATGGCGCGAACACCTCAGCGCGCTCGACTATCTGCGCCAAGGCATTCACCTGCGCGGCTATGCCCAAAAACAGCCCAAACAAGAGTACAAGCGCGAAGCGTTTGAGCTGTTTGGCCAGTTGCTCGATGCCGTGAAAAATGACGTCACCAAATTGCTGATGACGGTCAAAATCCAGTCGGGCGAACAGTTGGAACAAGCGGCGGACGCCATGGAGCAACGTGGCGAAAGCATTGCCAACGTGACCTACAGCGCCCCGACCGAAACGGGTGAAGTGGCCATCACCACCGATGGAGCCACTTCGCAGCAGCCGCCCTTTGACAAAGCAGGTGCCGTGCCACGTGTAGGCCGCAACGACCCCTGCCCTTGCGGTAGTGGTAAGAAATACAAGCAGTGCCACGGTAAGTTGGCCTAAGACTGGACGGGACAGTCAGCCCTCACCCGAGGTGAGCATGCGCTGTCCCTCGTTGATCGAAAAGGAAGTTTCTTCATGCCCGTCAATTTGACCGCCCCCGATCCCGTCCACCTCCCAGCCGTGGCCGGTGTGCGTATGGGTGTTGCCGAAGCCGGCATTCGCAAAGTCAACCGCAAAGACTTGACCGTCGTCCTGATCGACGAAGGGGCCAGTGTGTCCGGCGTGTTCACGCAAAACCGTTTCTGTGCCGCACCGGTTCAGGTGTGCCGCGAACACTTGGCCGCCAACCAAGGCATTCGCGCCATGGTCATCAACACGGGCAACGCCAATGCAGGCACGGGTCAAGAGGGCTTGGCGCGCGCGCGCAGCACCTGCCAAGCGCTGGCCGACCTGCTGGGACTCAGCCCTGCGCAAATTTTGCCCTTCTCCACCGGCGTCATCATGGAGCCGCTACCGGTTGAGCGCATCGTGGCCGGTTTGCCTGCGGCCTTGGCCGACACCAGCCCCAGCCACTGGGTGCGCGCGGCCGAAGGCATCATGACCACCGACACCGTTGCCAAGGCCTTTGGAGCGAAAGTGATGATTGCGGGTGTGCAGATCAAGATCAGCGGCATCAGCAAGGGCGCGGGCATGATCCGCCCTAATATGGCCACGATGCTGGGCTTCATGGCCACCGATGCCTGCGTCAGCCAGGTTGTGATGCAGCAACTGGCGCTGGAACTGGCGGAGAGCTCCTTCAACCGCGTTACGGTCGATGGCGACACCTCCACCAACGACTCCTTTGTGGTGATCGCCAGCAACAAAGCGGCTCACGCGCCCATCGAGTCGCTGGCCAGCGTCGAGGGCCAGACGCTCAAAGCCGCCATGCTGGGTGTGGCCCGCCAACTGGCCCAGGCCATCGTGCGTGATGGCGAAGGGGCCACCAAGTTCATCACCGTTCAAGTGGAGGGCGGCAAGACGGGCGCTGAGTGCCGCCAGGTGGCCTATGCCATTGCGCACTCGCCCCTGGTCAAGACCGCCTTCTTCGCCAGCGACCCTAATCTGGGCCGCATCTTGGCCGCCGTCGGTTATGCGGGCATCGTCGATCTGGACCAGAGCGGCATTGACCTGTACCTGGACGACGTGCATGTGGCGATTCAAGGCGGTCGTCACCCCGACTACCGTGAAGAAGACGGCCAGCGCGTGATGAAGCAAAGCGAAATCACCGTGCGAGTACTCCTGGGTCGCGGCAGCGCCAGCGACACCGTGTGGACTTGCGATCTGAGCCACGACTACGTCTCCATCAACGCCGATTACCGTTCCTGAAATTTTCTGAGTTTTTGAATCCTATGAATGAGCAATTCCTCCACCTGATGACGCGCGCCGAGCAGTTGATCTCGCGCATCGAATCCATCCTGCCTCAGCCCCTGAGCACGCCCGACTGGCAGGCCTCCATTGCCTTTCGCTACCGCAAACGCAGCACGGGCCACGGCTCGCTGGAGCCGGTCAAGCACGTCGGCGCCATGTCGCTGGAAGCGCTCAAAGAAATTGAGCCGCAAAAAGAAAAGATCCAGCGCAACACCGAGCAATTCGTCAAATCACTCCCCGCCAACAACGTGCTGCTCACCGGCGCACGTGGCACCGGCAAGTCATCGCTGATTCGGGCCTGCCTGCACACTTATGCAGACCAAGGCTTGCGTCTGATTGAAGTGGACAAAGCCGACCTGACCGATCTGACCGACATCGTTGACGCCGTGTCGGATCGCCCTGAAAAGTTCATCATCTTTTGCGATGACTTGAGCTTTGAAGATGGTGAGTCCGGCTACAAGGCGCTCAAATCCGTCCTGGACGGCTCAGTGGCCGCCACCACGCCCAATGTGCTGATCTACGCCACCAGCAACCGTCGTCACCTGCTGCCCGAGCACATGAAGGACAACCTGACTTACACCCACACCGATGACGGTGAGGTGCACCCAGGCGAGGTGATTGAGGAAAAGATTTCTCTGTCTGAGCGCTTTGGCCTGTGGGTCAGCTTTTACCCCTTCAGCCAGGACGAGTACCTCATCATCGTGGCGCAATGGTTGTCCTCGTTCAACGTGGACATCGCCGCCATCCAAGCTGCCAAACCCGAGGCCTTGGTCTGGGCGCTGGAGCGCGGCTCGCGCAGTGGCCGCGTGGCCTACCAGTTTGCCCGTGACTACGCGGGCAAGCACCCCTCGGCGCTCTGATGCCTCAGGTGGGGGCAGGACAGGGCGTTAAAGCCACGTTGATGGCCGATGCCGACCACCCCCGCGAAGGGGGTGTTGATCGCCCGGTGACCGATGTGGCCGTGGGTGTGTTGATCCAGCCTGATGGTCAGTTTCTGCTCACCTCTCGCCCAAAGGGCAAGGTTTATGAAGGCTACTGGGAATTCCCCGGTGGCAAGTTCGAACCTGGTGAGACGGTGGCGCAAGCCCTGCGACGCGAACTGCACGAAGAACTGGGCATCATGATTGACGACGCAGAACTCTGGAAAACCGAGCTGGTGGACTACCCGCATGCCTTGGTGCGATTGCATTTCTGCAAGGTTATGTCGTGGAGCGGTGAATTGCAGATGCGTGAAGCCCAGTCTTTTGCATGGCAACAACTCCCCGTGGGGGTGACTCCCGTTTTACCGGGCACGGTGCCCGTGTTGCAGTGGTTGGCACAGGAACGTGATTTCTTAGGCGCTACATATTCAGTAGCTGCTCACGCCTAATTTCAAAGGGCTACAGCCAGATTTGGCTAGTTATTGAAGCTTAGGGTCGCCAAATTCAAGGTCATCCGGCGACGCATCGGCTGGCATACGAAAACCTTCACTGGCCCAGGCACCGAAATCCCCGCTTTTGCAACGCTCACTGCAAAAAGGACGAAACGGGTTGCTGCTGGCATAAATGCTGTCGCCCTGGCAATGGGGGCAAATGACGTGCCGGACTTCAATTTCAAGTGGCTCGGGCATGGTGGTTTATGAACACAAAGTCAATTCAAACGCAGCGTCTTCGGTGATGGCATGCAGACGGTCATCGTCTTGCATTCGCATGAGCCGGATGGACACCATCAAGCGGTTGCCACTGATTTCCGGGATTAATCCGAGTGCGGGGTCCAGTCGCAAACGCAGCAAATGAAAGGTACGCCCTTG
>JAYVPU010000260.1:0-4071 GCA_043757205.1 Comamonadaceae bacterium
ACAAAGGACAAACCATGACCTCCGCATTGATCGTTTCCACCGCCCGCACCCCTTTGGCCAAGAGCTGGAAGGGCGCTTTCAACATGACCCACGGTGCCACCCTGGGCGGCCACGCCGTACAGCACGCGGTGCAGCGCGCCGGTGTTGACCCGGCCCAGATTGAAGACGTCATCATGGGCTGTGCCAACCCCGAGGGAGCGACTGGCTGGAACATTGCCCGCCAAATTGGCCTCAAGGCGGGTCTGCCTGTCAGCGTCTCGGGCATCACCGTCAATCGCTTCTGTTCCTCGGGCCTGCAAACCATTGCCATGGCCGCGCAACGCATCATCGCGGGTGAGGGCGATGTGTTTGTGGCGGGCGGCGTAGAGAGCATCTCGTGCGTGCAGCAAGAAATGAACCTGCACATGTTCCAAGACCCGGCGCTGGCCCGGCAAAAGCCTGAGATTTACTGGAACATGCTGCAAACCGCCGAACTGGTTGCCAAGCGCTACCACATCAGCCGCGATGTGATGGACGCCTACGGCGCGGCCAGCCAACAAAAAGCATACGCAGCGCAGAACGCGGGCTACTTTGACGCGGAGATTGCCCCCATCACCGTGCTGGCCGGTGTGGCCGACCCGGTCATGGGCTTGCGCACCAAAGAAGTCACCGTGAGCCGCGACGAAGGCACTCGCGAAGGCACAACGGTAGAGGCCATCAGCGGCCTGCGCTCGGCCCTGCCGGGTGGCTTGATCACGGCGGGCAACGCCAGCCAGTTCTCCGACGGTGCAGGCGCTTGCGTGGTGGTGCATGAGAGCGTGGCCGAGAAACAAGGTTTGAAACCTCTGGGCCGCTTTCTGGGCTTTGCCGTGGCCGGTTGCGAGCCCGATGAGATGGGCATAGGCCCAGTGTTTGCCATCCCCAAAGTGCTCAAGCGCCTTGGACTGTCGATGGACGACATTGACCTATGGGAACTCAACGAAGCCTTTGCCGTGCAGGTGCTTTACTGCCGCGACAAGCTGGGCATCCCCGCCGACCGCCTCAACGTCAACGGCGGCGCCATTGCCCTGGGCCACCCATACGGCGTGAGCGGCCAGCGCTTGACCGGTCACGCATTGATTGAAGGCAACCGACGCGGTGCCAAGCGCGTCTGCGTCACCATGTGCATTGGTGGTGGCATGGGTGCTGCCGGAATTTTTGAGGTACTTTAATGAGCAAACCAACATCAGTGACAACCCCCGTGCGAACGACGTCTAAGAAGACACTGCTGTGGATCCAGCGCTTGGTCTGGATCTACATCTACGGCGGTCTGTTGGCCATAGTGCTGGGTATCTTTGTCGCCCGCTCTGACATCGCATTGGCGCGCACCATGCAGGGGGTGGGCTTGTTTTTTGTGATCCTGGGCATCGTGCTGATTTATGTGCGTTCGCGGTTGAAAGAAACCCCATCGACTTAAGGCTTGCCCCATGACCCGAACCATCCAACAACTTTTTGACCTCAAGGGTAAGACGGCCCTCATCACCGGCGGCTCACGCGGCCTGGGCCTGCAAATGGCCCACGCATTGGGCGAGGCGGGTGCGCGCATCATGCTCAGCGCCCGCAAGGCCGATGAGCTGGCGCAGGCCGTGGCCGAGCTGCAAGCCGCAGGCATTGACGCCCGCTGGACGGCCGCAGACTGCGCCCAAGAGGGCGACATTCACCGCCTGGTGGACGAGACCCTACAGCGCATGGGCGACGTGGACATTCTGGTCAACAACGCGGGCGCGGCCTGGGGCGCACCGGCGGAGGACTACCCGCTTGAGGCCTGGGACAAGGTGATGAACGTCAACATCCGGGGCTACTTCATCCTGTGCCAGGCGGTGGGCAAGAAGAGCATGATTCCTAAAAGATCAGGCCGCATCATCAACATCGCTTCCATCGCTGGCTTGGCGGGCAACGCGCCCGAGATGAACACCATCGCCTACAACACCTCCAAGGCCGCAGTCATCAACTTCACCCGCGCCCTGTGCGGGGAATGGGGCAAGTACAACATCAACGTCAACGCCATCTGCCCCGGCTTCTTTCCCAGCAAGATGACCGCAGGCACGCTCAAAGCGCGAGGCGTGGACAAGCTGGCAGCCCACGCGCCCTTGAACCGCCTGGGGGATGATGAAGACCTCAAAGGCCTGTGTGTGTTGCTGGCGTCCGATGCGGGCAAGCACATCACGGGGCAGGCCATTGCGGTGGATGGCGGCGTGAGCAGTGTGAAAGGATCAGCATGAGCTTCGGCGTAGAAATACCCTTTGTCACCCATTTGGGTTTCGAGTTGACGCGGTTCGAGGGCGGGCATTCTGAAATCAGCTACGCCCCCAAACCTGAGCACCTCAACTCATTCCAAGTCACCCATGGCGGGGCCAGCATGACCCTGTTGGACGTGACCATGGCCACGGCGGCACGCAGTGTCGATCCCGACATGGGCGTGGTCACCATCGAGATGAAAACCAGCTTCATGCAAGCCGCCCGCGGCAAGCTCACGGCTAAAGGTCGCCTGATGCACCGCACCAAGTCCATGGCGTTTACCGAGGCCACGATTTTTGATGAAGAAGGCCGCGCTTGTGCCCACGCCACCGGCACCTTCAAGTACGTCAAGCGCTTGCCGACCGGGCCGCAAAGCAGCAACCCTTTGGGCGCTATCTCCACCGATTAGCCAGACATCCGCCATGCCACTGAACCAACAAATCCTGCTCGACAACCGCCCCCAAGGCGAAGCCAGCGTGGATAACTTCAAACTTCTTCGCCACGAAACCCCGGCGCTGCAAGACGGCCAGGTGCTGGTGCACCACCACTACTTGAGCCTGGACCCCTACATGCGTGGTCGAATGAACGCGGGCAAGAGCTACGCAGCCCCCCAGCCCCTGGGCGAGGTGATGATTGGCGGCACAGCGGGTGAGGTGGTGCAGAGTCTCAACCCCAAATTTGCAGTGGGCGACAAGGTGGTGGGCATGGGCGGCTGGCAGGAGTACAGCGTGGTCGATGCCACGCAGCCCGGCGCGCTGCGCAAGGTCGATACCACCCACGTGCCTCTCAGCTATTACCTCGGGGCCGTGGGCATGCCCGGCGTGACCGCTTGGTATGGCCTGGTCAAAGTCATCGAACCTAAAGCAGGTGAGGCCGTCACGGTCAGTGCTGCCACGGGTGCGGTGGGCAGTGCGTATGCCGCCTTGGCCAAGGCGCGTGGCTGCCGCGTGGTGGGCATAGCGGGTGGGCCAGACAAATGCCACTACGCGGTGGACGAACTCGGCTTTGACGCCTGCGTCGATTACAAACTGCACCCCGACGCGCAGTCCTTGTCGCAGGCGCTCAACGACGCCTGCCCCAATGGCATTGACGGCCATTTTGAAAACGTGGGTGGCCTGGTGCTCGACGCCGTGATGCTGCGCCTGAACGCCTTTGGCCGCATCGCCGTGTGCGGCATGATTGCTGGTTACAACGGCGTGCCTTTGCCCATGGCCTACCCCGCACTGATTCTGTCTAACCGGCTCAAGGTACAGGGCTTTATCGTCAGCGAGCACATGGCAATCTGGCCCGAAGCACTCAAGGAGTTGGGCGCGTTGGTCGCTACCGGCAAGCTGCGTCCGCGTGAATCCATGGCCCAAGGCATTGCCGCCGCACCCGATGCTTTTCTGGGGCTGCTCAAGGGCAAGAATTTTGGCAAGCAACTGGTCAAGTTGATCTAATGAGACTTTCACAAATCATGTCGAGCACTGCTTAGCCGTTCGCCCTGAGCCTGTCGAAGGGCTTCGACAAGCTCAGCCCGAACGGTATGTGTCATGAATAAAGGAGCCATCAATAAATGCACCCCACCCATGACGTCTTCAACCAACCCGAGCCGCTGGTTGGCTACAACCTGTTCCAGACCAACCGCGCCCTGCGCGACGCGCTGAAATTCAATGCCCCGGCGCTGGACACCGCTCCGTTGCAAGCCCTAGGCGCGCAGCTCGGCACGACAGACATGCAAACCCATGCGCGCCTGGCCAATGCGCATCCACCCGAGCTGCGCAGCCATGACCGTTTTGGCCGTCGCATTGATGAGGTTGAGTTCCACCCGAGTTA
>JAYVPU010000261.1:0-16029 GCA_043757205.1 Comamonadaceae bacterium
GTTGCCCTTGGTGGAGACGCCCAGTTTTTTGTCACCGACCCAGGTCAGGGGACGCAGGTAACCGGACTCCAGCTTGTTTTCGCGAATGACCGCCTTTTGCGCTTCATTGACTTCTTCCTTGGTGAAAGGAATGGTCATGCGCAGAATCTTGGCGCTGTTGAACAAACGGGTGGTGTGCTCTTCCAGGCGGAAGATGGCGGTGGTGCGCGACAACAAGCTGGAGAGTTGTTACCTGCGCCCGCTGACCTGGATCGGCGACAAAAAGCTGGGCGTGAGTCCGCGCGGCAATACCATCCACCTGATGGTGGCGGCATGGCCGTGGGGCGCCTATCTGGGCGAAGACGGCATGAAAAAGGGCATCCGCGTCAAGATTTCGAGCTACACCCGCCACCACGTCAACATCACCATGACGCAGGCCAAGGCGGTGAGCAACTACACCAACTCCATTTTGGCCAATATGGAAGCCACCGACGACGGCTACGACGAAGCCATGCTGCTGGACGCCAACGGCTTTGTGTCCGAAGGCGCGGGTGAAAACCTCTTTGTCGTCAAAGGCGGCGTGGTCTATACGCCGGATTTGTCCGCCGGTGCGCTCAACGGCATCACGCGCAACACCGTGTTCCACATCTGCAAAGACCTGGGGCTGGAAGTGGTGCAAAAGCGCATCACGCGCGATGAGGTTTACATCTGCGATGAGGCCTTCTTCACCGGCACGGCGGCCGAGGTCACCCCGATTCGCGAGCTGGACCGCATCGAGTTGGGACGCGATGACTACGTGGGCTCACGCGGCCCCATCACCGAAAAAATCCAGAGCGCCTTCTTTGACATCGTGCATGGCCGCAACCCCAAGTACGCGCACTGGTTGACGCAGGTGGCCGCATGAGCAAGAACACCATCGAACTGCTGGCCACGGACCTCAACCACCAAGGCGGTGTGTTCTGCCCCAGCCCCCTGGCCGACATGAAAATCTTGGACAACCACCCCAAGGTCTATCTGGACGTGGCCCGCACCAGCTCGGCCAAGTGCCCCTACTGCGGCACGGTGTACCAGCTCAAGGCAGGTGAGCACTTCAGCCCAAGCCACTAAATTAATTGGAAATTAATTCCGCCCCCCATTGTTTAATCATCGCGCCGCAATGGATTGGCGATGCGGTGATGACCGAGCCGCTGTTGCGCCGCTTGCACGCACGCGGTGAGCGGCTCACGGTCGGCGCGCTGCCCTGGGTGGCCCCCGTGTACCGGGCCATGCCGCAGGTGGCCGAGGTGATTGAATTCCCGTTTGCCCACGGCGGCTTGCAGTTCAAGGCGCGGCGAGGTCTGGCGCGGCAAATCGAGGGGCGATTTGACTCCGCCTATGTGTTACCCAACTCTTTGAAAAGCGCCTTGCTGCCCTTCTTGGCCAGCATCCCCAAGCGCGTCGGCTACCTGGGCGAGGCCCGACTGGGCCTGCTCACGCATCGCCTGAAAAACCCGCCGAAAGCCCAGCGCCCCCCCATGGTGGCGTTTTACTCCGCGCTCAGTGGCGACACCGATGTGACGGCGGACCGGCCCCATCTGGTGGTGGATGAAACCCAAGTGAGCGCCACACTGGCCCAACTCGGGCTACAGCGCGGCGGCTACCACGTGTTTGTGCCTGGTGCCGAGTTCGGCCCGGCCAAGCGCTGGCCCGTCAGCCACTTTGCCGAACTGGCCCAGCGTCTCACGCTGCCGGTGGTCTTGCTAGGTTCGGGCAAGGAGGCTGAGCTGTGCGAGGCCATTGCGGCACAGGCCAATGGGGAGCCGAGCCAGGAGTTGCCCGAAGGCCGCTGCCAAAGCCTGGCGGGCCGCACCTCACTGATGGAGGCCTTTGCCGTCATCGCCGGTGCCAAAAACATGGTGAGTAACGACACCGGCCTGATGCACGTCGCCGCTGCGTTAGGCGTGCCGCAGGTGGCCATTTTTGGCTCCAGCAGCCCGTTGCACACGCCGCCACTGAGTGACGCAGCCCAGGTGCTGTGGCTCAAGAACGACCCCAGCTACCAGCCCCCACTGGACTGCGCGCCCTGCTTTGAGCGCGACTGCCCGCTGGGCCACACCCGCTGCCTGAATGACATCGACGCGCCCAGAGTGCTACATATTTTATAGTTGCCTGTGCTGGTGTTTAAAGAACTTCAGGCAAAAAAAAGCCACCCGTGAGGGTGGCTTTGTGAAAGTCCCCGAGAGGACGTCGTTGGAAAACCTGGATTCCTGGCGAGTAGCTGTTGAACTCTTTTTGGTAGCCGTTTGCTGGAATCTCGAATCACTGTGACAGCAGTTGGGGGTGACTTTACCCAGGCTGCGGGATTCGGGCCATCCCCCAAATGGGGGATGGCACCATATATTTTGGCCGCTGTCAGGACGTGACGGGCAGAGCCACCGTGAAGCAGGCCCCCGTGCCGTCAGGGCGGTCGTCGCAGCGCACGCTGCCGCCGTGGCGCCGGGTGATGGATTTGACCAGCGCCAGACCCAGGCCGACTCCGCCATCGCGTTCGGACGCGCCGGGCAGTCGGTAAAAGGGTTCGAAGATGCGCTCACGCTGGTCGGGCGGTACACCGGGGCCGTGGTCGCACACGCGGATCAGGGCTTGTCCGCCGCGCTGCTGCAAGCTGAGCGTGACCTCGCCGTCGGCGTAGCGGCGGGCGTTTTCAAGCAGGTTACGCACGACGCGGTGCAGCAACTTGGCTTCACCCAGCACCAGGAGGGTGCTCAGGCCACTGGACACGTCCAGTTCGGCCCCGGCTTGGGCGCATTCTTCGGCACACAGGCCGATCAAGTCCACCGACTCGTTGCTGAGCGCATCCGAGGTCGTGGCGTCAAGCCGACTGGCCAACAAGATCTCGTCGATCAACTCGTCTAGTTCATGGATGCTGCGCGTGATTTCAGTTTTATCCATCAACTCCAGCCCCATGCGAATGCGGGTGAGCGGGGAGCGCAGCTCGTGCGAGGCGTTGGCCAGCAGGGCTTTGTTGGACGCCATCAGCGCTTGCACGCGAGCGGCAGCGATGTTGAAGCGTTGGGCCAAAAAGGCGACCTCGTCTTGTCCGTCATCAGGCAGGCGGCGCGACAGATCGCCTTCACCCCAGCTCTGCACGCCTTGTTGCAGCGCTTCAAGCCGCTGGGTTAGGCGGCGCACCACCGGGTAGGTGCCCACCGCCACGGCCAAAGCGATCAGGGTCAGCAGCCAGGCCAAATCAAACGGAGGCCGCCACCATGCATGCGCTCTGGGTGGGGGCGGGCGATTAAGACGGGGCAATTGGATGAACAGGGTGTTGCCGTCTTGGGTGTGCACCTCAAATTCCAGAGGTTGACCGGGGCGACCTAGGCCGGACTGCGGGCGCGACTGGGCCTGACCGATGATGTCACCGTTGGCATTGCGCAGCGTAATTTCGCGTGCCGGCCGTTGCCCCCGTTCATGCTCGATCTCCATGCGCCAGAGCCAGGCAAACAGCAATGTCAACACCACCACCGCCGCCACAATGGCCAACCAGATCCGCAGGTAAAGACGTTGGGCGAGTGGGGGGGCCATATTTCTAGTCTTGCTGGCGCGCAAACACATAACCGACGCCGCGCACGGTGAGGATGCGTTTGGGGGTTTTGGGGTCGGTTTCGATCACAGCGCGAATGCGTCCCATGTGCACGTCGATGGAGCGGTCAAAGGCATCGAGCTCGCGCCCACGCACCGCCTCCATGATCTGGTCGCGGGTCAGCACCCGCCCGGCCCGTTCGGCCAGGGCCACCAGCAGGTCAAACTGGTAAGAGGTCAGTTCGCAGGGCTGGCCTGCCACGGTCACCGTGCGGGCGTCACGCTCAATCTCCAGCGAGCCAAAACGCAGAGGCTGCCTCTCAACGGGCTTCACGCCCTCGCCCTGGCGGCGCAAGATGGCGCGGATGCGGGCCAGCAGCTCGCGTGGCTCAAAAGGCTTGGGCAGGTAGTCATCGGCCCCCATCTCCAGGCCAACAACGCGGTCCATCGGGTCACCTTTGGCGGTCAACATCAGGATGGGGGTGTGCGCCAAGCTGTTGGGTAGGGCTCGGATGCGGCGGCACACTTCCAGTCCGTCCAGGTCGGGCAGCATCAAATCCAGGATGATAAGTTGGGGCGCTTGGGGACCCGGGGCTTGCAGATGCGCCAGTCCCGCTTGCGCATTCCCGGCGTGGTGAACGACAAAGCCGGAGTTGCCAAGGTACTCGCCCACCATGCGGGCCAGGCGCTCGTCGTCTTCAATCATCAACAGGGCTTGGCTCATGCGTTCAAGTGTAGTGGGGTATGAGGGAACCAATGATGGTAGGACAACGTCAAAGAGAGCTGAAGACCGGGTAAAGAAAGGTAAATAGAGGCCCATAAGCCCTTGGCTTGGGTATTCTGGGTCAACCCGGTGCCGCTTGAGGGCGTTTTGCATCCGGTACACGCTATTGCCGTTGGCGAAAGGGGTGTGCAGTCTTAAAGGTACGAATCATGAAGCTTTATTTGAAATCCATCTTGGCCGGACTGGCGTTGTTGGCCGTCTTGCCGTCGGTCGCGCTGGCGGATGCGCGGGGACACGGGGGTCATGGCGGCCCGGCTTGGCGCGGCAACATCCGTAGCTTTGGTCACCACGACATCAACATCTGGCGCGGTGGTGGCTGGCGGCACACTAACTATGGTGGCCGCTTGGGTTGGTGGTGGGTGGTGGGTGGTTCCTACTATTTGTACCAGCAGCCTATCTACCCCTACCCCTACCCCTACCCTGACCCCTATCAACCCTCGGTCGTGGTGGTGGAGCAGCAGCCTCAGGTGGTGATGGCCCCGCAAGCAGCGCCGATTTATGCGCCGCAACAAGTAGCCCCGCAGGCCGCAGCTCAGAATTGGTATTTTTGTGATGATTCACAAACCTATTACCCGTATGTGGCGTCCTGTGCGGGTGGCTGGAGAACCGTCCCCGCAACGCCACAAGGAGCACCTCAATGAACACCAAATTTTCTCTTCTTCTGCTACCCCTTGTCGTGCTGGCGGGTTGTGCGGTCAATGCGCCCCCTGGTCCGCGTGTGGCGGTGATGCCGCCCCCCGGCAAACCGTTTGAACAGTTCGCGACTGAAGAGCAGTACTGCCGCGGCTATGCCCAGAACAACGTGGGGGGGCAAACCCCGGGTGAGGTCAGTGGGCAAAGCGTCGCGGGCTCAGCCGTGGTCGGCACCGTCATTGGTGCTGCAGCGGGTTCCTTGCTGGGGGGGCGTCATGGCACGGCCACCGGTGCGGGCATGGGCTTGATCACCGGCACCATGGTGGGGGCGGGTCAAGGCGCGCGGTCGGCTGCGGACACGCAGCGCGCCTACGACATCGCTTATCAGCAGTGCATGTATGCCAAGGGCAATCAGTTGCCGCAGGCCTATCAACGGCAAGTGCAGCCCAGGGTGGTGTATGTGCAACCCGGCACGGTGTACCAGCAGCAGACCTACCAGCAACCGTATTACCAGGGCTATCAGCAACCAGCACCCCAGGGCTATCCGCCCGCGTACCCCGACGCTAATTCGTCGGCCAATCCTTCGGCTTACCCGCCCTCGTACCCACCACCTCCTCCGGGTTCACCCGCACCACCGCGCTGAGCGGCGCGTGCGGCCAGCCAGACCAGCAACAGCACGGGCAGCCCTAGCCAGGCTGTGGCGGTGAAGAAGTGGCTGTAGCCATAGGCGTCCACATAGCGACCCGAGAACCCGGCCAACCACTTGGGCAAGAGCAGCATCATGGAGCTGAACAGCGCGTACTGGGTGGCCGAGTAATTGACATTGGTCAAACTCGACAGATAGGCAATGAAGGCGGCCGAGGCGATGCCGCTGGCCAGGTTGTCGGCCGAAATCACAAAGACCAGCGCGCTCACGTCATGGCCGCGCGTGCCCAGCCAGGCAAACAGCAGGTTGCTGGCCGCGCTCAGAATCGCGCCCAGCATCAGCACCCGCATCACACCCAGGCGCATGGACAAGACGCCGCCGATAAACGCGCCCAGCAGCGTCATCAGCACGCCGTAGATTTTGGTCACGGCGGCCACTTCGTCCTTGGTGTAGCCCATGTCCACATAAAACGGATTGGCCATGATGCCCATCACCACGTCGCTGATGCGGTACACGGCAATCAGCGCCAGAATCAGCGCGGCCTGCCAGCGGTAACGGCGGATGAAGTCGGCAAACGGGGCGACCAGCGCGCCTTGCAGCCATTCACTGATGTTTTTGGCGGGCGGCAATGCATGGCGTTGGGGTTCGGGCGAAATCAGCACGACCAGCACGCCCACGCCCATGCTGGCCGCCATCACCAGGTAGGCGGTTTGCCAGGCGGCATTTTGGTAGGTGTTGCCAGCGAGGGCTGCCCCCACGGCTGGGGCCACCTCTGCCCGCGCGGCAATCCACAACACGCCCGCCCCCGCCCAGATCATGGCCAGGCGGTAGCCGGTTTGGTAGGCGGCGGCCAGCGCAGCCTGGCGCTCTGTGCCTGCGGATTCGATGCGAAAGGCATCCAGCGCAATGTCTTGCGTGGCCGAGCCGAAAGCCACGGCCAGCGCGCACCACACCACCGGCTCCAGGCTCAGGCGCGGGTCGTTGAAGGCCATGCCTGCCAAGCCCGCCATGATGGCGATTTGCGACAGCAGCAGCCAGCTGCGCCGCAAGCCCAGCCAAGGCGTCAGGCCCGGCAGCGGCAGGCGATCCACCAGCGGCGCCCAGGCCCATTTGAAGGCGTAGGCCAGACCGACCCAGCTCAGGTAGCCAATGGTGCTGCGGTCCACCCCCGCCTCACGCAGGCGAAAGCTGAGCGTGCCCAGCACCAGCAGCAGCGGCAGCCCGGCCGAAAACCCCAACGCCAGCATGCGCAGGGTGGCGGGCTCCAGATAGACCTTGAGCGTGTCGCCCCAAGAGGGTTTGACGGGCTTGATATCGGGGGATTCGGCAGCAGATGGGGGCATGGCGGGAATAATACGCGCAGCCTGCGCGAATGACGCTAAGCTCTGAACTGAACATGACCCTCAAAGCCCTGAAACTTGCCCTCTTGCTTCTGTCGATGACGGCCCTCGCCCCGCCGACTTGGGGGCGCGAGGGCGTGGAGGTGGGCAACAATTCGGCCTTCACCAAGCTGGTGCCCGCTGAACAGGTGGAGCAGGGGGCTGGCCAGCAGTACGCCCAGTTGCTGAGTCAGGCCCATGGGAAGAAAGCGCTGGCGCTGAAAGACCACCCCCAGCTCAAGCGCCTACGCGCCATCGCCATCAAACTCATTCCCTTTGCGGCGAGCTGGAACCCGCGCGCTAAAGACTGGCAGTGGGAGGTCAACCTGATTGGCTCCCCCCAGATCAACGCCTTTTGCATGCCCGGTGGCAAGATTGCCTTTTACACCGGCATTCTGGACAAGCTCAACCTCAGTGACGACGAGGTCGCCATGGTGATGGGCCATGAGGTGGCCCACGCCCTGCGCGAACACGCGCGCGCGCGCATGGGCAAGAGCGCGGTCACCAATGGTGTGGCCCGCATTGGCGGTGTGCTGGCCTCGGTTTTTTGGGGCATTGACCCGCACCTGACCGACGGGCTGGCGCGTGGCGGGGCTAACCTGCTGACGCTGGAGTTCAGCCGCGAAGACGAGACTGAAGCCGACCTGGTGGGCATGGAGCTGGCGGCGCGCGCCGGGTTTGACCCGCGCTCCGGCGTCACGCTGTGGCAGAAGATGAGCGCGGCCAACAAGGGCGCGCCGCCGCAGTGGCTCTCCACCCACCCCTCGGGCAGCACCCGCATTGCCGATATTGAAAAAAACCTGCCCAAGGTCATGCCGCTGTTTGAGCGCGCCCGGAGAGGCGGATGACGCTGGCCATTCTCAGCGCGCTGCCTGAGGAGCAGGCAGGCTTGTCAGACCTGCTAACCCACAAGATTGAGACCACGCACGCCGGGCGGCGCTTTGTCACGGGGATGATCCATGGCCAGCCGGTGGTGCTGGCGCTCTCAGGCATTGGCAAGGTGGCCGCTGCCACCACGGCCACGGCGCTGATTGAGCGGTTTAGGGCCCAGACCATCGTCTTCACCGGCGTGGCCGGGGGCGTGGGCGCGGGTGTGCAGGTGGGCGACGTGGTGCTGGGCACGCACTACGTGCAGCACGACATGGACGCCTCCCCGCTGTTCCCGCGCTTTGAGGTGCCGTTCTACGGAGCGGCGCATTTCAGCGCCGATGCCGATCTGATTGCTACACTTTCAATAGCTTCTTACGCACATTTTGAAAGGTCTGCAGGCCAAATTTGTACTGAAAATGAGGCCAAGAACAAGACCCGTAACTTGGCCGTGCATCACGGTCTGATCGCCAGCGGCGACCGCTTCGTCTCCAGCGTGCGCGAAGCCCAAGCCCTGTGCGCGGCCCTGCCCGATGCCTTGTGTGTGGAGATGGAGGGCGCGGCCGTGGCCCAGGTCTGCCATGACTACGCCATCCCCTTTGCCGCCCTGCGCACCATCTCGGACCGAGCGGACGACAATGCACACGTGGACTTCCCCGTCTTTGTGCGCGATGTGGCGGGGCCACAGGCACTGGGCATCTTGCGCCTGTGGCTGCAAGCGCACCTCAACCCGACCTCTTTCAATGCCTGATTCTTTGCGCGACCCAGCCCCCCTGGCGTCCATTCCCGACGCCGACCTCTCCGCGCTGGCCCCGTTTCACAATCCCGTGTTCCGCATGCTGTGGTGCACCTGGCTGGTGGCCAACACCTGCATGTGGATGAGCGACGTGGCCGCCGCGTGGATGATGACCTCCATGACCACCACACCGCTGTGGGTGGCGCTGGTGCAGACGGCGGCCAGCTTGCCGGTGTTTCTGCTCGGCCTGCCCAGCGGCGCGTTGGCCGACATCGTGGATCGCAAACGCTATTTTTTGATCACACAGATCTGGATTGCTGTGGTGGCGAGTGTGCTCGCTCTGATTGTCTTTTTGGGTCGGTTGTCCCCGCCTGTGCTGCTGATGCTGGTGTTTGCCAACGGCATTGGCTTGGCCATGCGCTGGCCGGTGTTTGCGGCCATCGTGCCCGAGATCGTGCCGCGCACGCAGCTGCCTGCGGCCTTGGCGCTCAACGGCGTGTCCATGAACGCATCCCGCATCAGCGGCCCGCTGATCGCCGGGCTGCTGATTGCCAGTGTCGGCAGCGCCTGGGTGTTTGTGCTCAACGCCGTGCTGTCGCTGGGGGCGGCCTTTGTCATTTTGCGCTGGCAACGCACCCACAAGCCGCACCCGCTGGGACGTGAGCGGCTGGGCAGCGCCATGCGCATCGGCTTGCAGTACGTCTCGCAGTCGGCCCACCTTAAAGGGGTGTTGTTGCGCATTTCCATCTTCTTCTTCACCTCCACCGCGTTGGTGGCGCTGCTGCCCTTGGTGGCGCACAACCTGCACGGTGCTGATGCGGCCATCTTCACTGTGCTGCTGGCCTCCATGGGCGCGGGGGCGATTGTGGCCACGGTTTTTCTGCCCCGCTTGCGCCTTGAGTTCAGGCGCGACACCCTGGTGTTGCGCAGCACGATCTTGCAGTCGGTGGCCATGATCGCCGTGGCCTTCTCAAGCACGCTTTGGCTGACTGTGCCCGCCATGCTCTTGGCCGGTGCCACCTGGATCACCAGCGCCAACACCCTGAGCGTCTCGGCCCAGATGGGTCTGCCCGACTGGGTGCGCGCGCGCGGCATGTCCATGTTTCAGATGTCCATCACCGGGGCCAGCGCCTTGGGCGCAGCGGTGTGGGGCCAAGTGGCCACGGTCGGGTCGGTGCCCTGGAGCCTGACCGGGGCTGCTGTGGTCGGCACGCTGGCCATGGCCCTGGCCAATCACCTGCGCCCCGACCATGGCACCGGTGAAGACTTGACGCCGTCGGACGAATTCAAAGTGCCTCATTCGAAAGCAACACCCGCGCATGGCCATGTGATGGTGATGGTGGAGTATTTGATCGACCCGGCGCGCGCCACCGAGTTCAGGGCCTTGTTGCAAGAGTCGCGGCGCTCACGCCTGAGCCACGGTGCATTGTCTTGGGAGCTGCTGCACGATATCAACGAGCCCGGTCGCTTTGTGGAGATGATTGAGGATGGCTCCTGGACCGACCACCTGCGCCGCTTTGACCGCCTTACCACCGCCGACGCCGCCCTGCGTGACCGCAAGCTGGCTTTCCACCTGGGCGAGTCGCCGCCGCGCATCACGCGCTGCGTGATGGAGACCACGGTCAAGGCGGGCGAGGTTTAAAGTCGCGTCGTTGCTTTGTCGATTTTTATTCCCCTTCACAAACAGGAGTTCTCATGGCCGCTTACCTCGTGGTGGACGCTGACCTCACCCACCCTGACGTGTACGAGCAGTACAAGCTCAAAGCCAAGCCGCTGGTGGAGCAATACGGCGGCGAGTACCTGGCCCGTGGCGGCCAAGTCAGCCGGAAAGAAAACCTGTTGTGGTCGCCCACTCGCCTGAGTACCAAGAGGTTCAGAAAATCAGCCAGCAATCGGCCAAGCGCACCGTCTTTATTCTGGAAGGGATGTGAGTCGTGGCCGAACAACTGATCGCCATCCATTCCAGTTTGAGTGTTGATGTTGCCAGCCGCATCGTTGATGCAGTGGTGCGCTTGCGCGTGGCGCACAACATTTTGCCGCTGGCCGTGGCCGTGCTGGACGCGGGCGGGCAACTGGTGTGCTTTCGCCGTGACGACGGTTGTGGCGTTCTGCGCTACGACGTGGCGCTGGGCAAGGCCTGGGGTGCTTTGGGCATGGGCATGTCCACCCGCCAGATCCGCGACCGCTTGGCGGAGCGCCCCAGCTTTCAGGCGGCACTGGCGGCGGCCTCAGACGGGCGTTTTATCCCGACCCCCGGCGGTGTCTTGATCGTCAATGACCAACGTCAGGCGATTGGTGCGGTGGGCATCAGCGGCGATGCGTCGGACAAAGACGAGTTTTGCGCGATCGAAGCCATCCGCGCTGCCGGGCTGACACCCGAGCCCCCCGCAGCCGCTGCCAATTGGCAAGGGGCGGGGCTTTAAAGGCAGGCGGCTCAGAGGCCTAGCTTCGCACCCGCGCCCAGCAAGGTGGCCAGGCCCAGCACGGCAAAAATGCTGGCCGCAATCGTGTGCACCAACTTCATGGGGATTTTGGCCGCCAGCTTGTCGCCGACGAAGACTGCGGGTACGTCCGCCATCAGCATGCCCAGCGTGGTGCCGATCACCACCAGCACCGGGTTGGCGTAGTGAGCCGCCATGGCGATGGTGGCGATTTGCGTCTTGTCCCCCATCTCGGCCAGAAAGAAGGTGATGAGCGTCGCGCCAAATACACCCAGGCGCTGGGCGATATGGGTTTCTTCCTCCTCAATCTTGTCGGGGATCATCGTCCACACGGCCATGCCGATGAACGAGACGCCCAGCACCCAGCGCAGGATGTCGGTGCTGACGTAGTGCGTGATCCAGGCCCCGAGCGCACCCGCCAGCCCATGGTTGACCACCGTGGCGCACAAGATGCCCGCGATGATGGGCAGCGGCTTCTTGAAGCGCGCCGCGAGGATGAACGCCAGCAGTTGAGTCTTGTCGCCGATTTCGGCCAGGGCGACCACACCGGTTGAGACGAGCAGGGCCTCCATCGTGTGTGCGTTTGCGGCTTGTGACGACTAAAGCGTGGTGTCGTAGTCGATGATCAACGGTGCATGGTCGCTGAAGCGCTGCGTCTTGTAAATGGAGGCTGTCCGGGCCAGGGCCGCGATGGCGGGTGTGGCGATTTGGTAATCCAGTCGCCACCCCACGTTGTTGGCGTAAGCCTGACCCCGGTTGCTCCACCACGTGTAGCACGCGTCGGTGGTGTCGGGGTGCAGGCTGCGGTACACATCGACCAGGCCCCCTTCGTTCAGCAGCCGGGTCATCCATGCGCGCTCTTCGGGCAAGAAGCCGCTGTTTTTTTGATTGCCCTTCCAGTTCTTCAAGTCTGCTTCGCGGTGGGCAATGTTCACGTCCCCCATCAAGATGAACTCCCGCTCGCCCTTGAGCGACATCAGCTTGGGGTACAGGGCATCCAAAAACCGGAATTTCACGCCTTGACGCTCCTCGCCCGAAGAGCCACTCGGGAAATAGCAACTGATCACACTCAGCTTGCGCCCCGGGCGATCAAAACGCGCTTCGACCCAGCGCCCTTCGTCATCAAATTCAGGCAGGCCGAGCCCCACCACGACGTCGGAAGGCGCTAGGCCGGTGTAAACGCCCACGCCGGAGTAGCCCTTCTTCTGGGCATAGTGAAAGTGCCCGGCCAGGTCGGCGGCGGTGCAAAAGACGCCCGCCACGTGGTCGTGCTGGGCCTTAAGTTCCTGCACACCCAAAACGCTGGGCTGGCTTTGTGCCAGCCAATCAAAGAATCCTTTGCTGGCGGCAGAGCGAACGCCATTCAAATTGGCAGTAACAACACGGAGCATGAGACCTCATTTCTTTTCATTTCAGTGTCGGGGCAAATGGTTCCCCCGACTTTGGGTACAAGACCATGCCCACGCGTTCGATATGCGCTCGCAAATCGAGGTTGTTCAGATCGGCAAACACAGACAGATCAATGGTGTAGGGCAGTAACAATTCGTCCATCGCATCGGCAATCGTGGCGCAGCGCTGTGATGTGAGCGCAGGGCCGTACAGGGTGAGGTCAATGTCGGAGCCAACTTTGTAGTTGCCTTTGGCGCGTGAGCCGTAAAGCACGGCTCGCTCCACTTCGGGGAACTGGGCCAGCACGCCGCACAACTTTTCGACCACCACGTCGGACAGTCCGTATTTCATGCGTCGATGTCTGGCTGTTCGTTCAGCATGGCGAAGGTCTTCGCCATGGACGCAAAGGCTGGATAAAACCGGACGAGTATGTCGTTGGCAATGCTTTCGGCAATGGCTGTGTTGTAGGTGTGCGAGGTCTGGTTGCGCGCTTTGATCATGTCCATCCATACCTCGCCGTCCACGATCAAGGCGTTTTTAAACGCTTCTCGCGTTGCGTTTTTAGAGCCAATCAGACCGACAAATCCTTGTTCTTCCAGATAGTCTTTCAAGACATTCCAGGCCAGTTCGTGGGTGAATTCAAAACCTTGAATCAGGCCTTGCTGCTCCAACTTGGACAGCGCACGTTGCTCAGACAGCACGACCGCATCGGCCAGGGTTTGCAATGCTTTGAGGTAATTGTTGAAGCGTTGCTTCCAGCGTATGTCTTGGGTCATGGCTTGGCTCTTGAATGGGATTGCCCTTGGACTATACGGCCTGCTCCCAAGCTGCAGCAAACCGTAGCGCTTGCACCCCCACCTGCTGCGCGGTCATGCCCGGTTTGTACAGCGCCGATCCGATGCCGAATCCATTCGCACCTGCGCTGCGGTAGGGCGTCATGTTGTCAGGGGTGATGCCGCCCACCGGTAGCAGACATATGCCTACCGGCAACACGGCGCGCAGGGCCTTGACGGCGGCGGGGGTGATTATCTCAGCCGGAAACAGCTTGAGGCCGTGGGCACCAGCGGCCAGCGCCGCGAAGGCTTCGGTCGGGGTCATCACGCCGGGCAGGCAAACCATGTCGCGGCGCAGGGCCTCTTGCACCACGGCAGCATCGAAGTTGGGGGCCACCACCAGTTGCCCGCCCGCCGCATGCACCTCGCGTACCTGATGCACGGTCAGCACCGTGCCTGCGCCCACCAGCGCCTGCGGGAAATGCGCGGCCAGCAGGGCAATGCTCTGGATCGGGTCGGGCGAGTTGAGGGGGACTTCGATCAAGCCCCAGTGCGCATCGTGCAGCGCCTGCCCGACCGCCAGGGCTTCGGTGGGTGCGATGCCGCGCAGGATGGCGACCAGGGGGAGGGTTTGCAGGGCGTGGTTGAATTTTTGTGCGGGGGTCATAAACGGACTCGATGAATGGATCGCACTGGATTCCCGCCTACGCGGGAATGACGAGGGGGTGCGGGGTGACGAAGGGGTTTCCGGCTGTGAGGGTCTGAGCGATAGCGCTTAGACCGGCCCAGGTGACTTGCGCACCGGGGCTGTCACAAGTAATGCCGCATTGGGCCAGTGCGAGTTGGTAGCGCTGAGTGAGTGCCGCGTTGGCGATGAGCACTACGCGCTGCTTGGCGCTCAGTGACTGCGCACGCAGCTCCTCGCCGATGACCAAGCCCGAGAGGTAGCTCTCCAGCGCTTCAGGCGATAGACGATCAAACAAGGCGAGCGTGCGCACGCTGAAGGCGGTTTGCAACAGGCTGGAACCCCGCAGTGCGACTTGCACGCCCTGCACAAAAACGACTTCGTCAAAAGGCGATTCACCCGTGGGCAGCGTGCGCGCGAGGATGGAGTGCTGGCGCAGCAGGGCATAGCACTCACCGGTCATGAAGGTGGTGAACGAGGTGATGCGGCCAGTGTTCACGCGTACCCATTTGCTGTGAGTTCCTGGCAAAACCAACACCGCGTCTTGATCGTGCAATGGCAGGGCCTGCAAAGCACCGAACACTTGTGTTTCTTCGCCGCGCATCACATCGGGCAGCGTGGTCAGTGCTTCGTTACCGATCAAGCCTTCTCGCTCGCAACATAGCCCCGGCACGATGGCGATTTGGCCCGCGTCTGACCCCGACGGCGAATCAACCCAACTCAGTTGCCCAGCTATGTCCGCAAAGCCCGCCGGGCAGGGGCAGTAGGGGGCCTCTTGCCAGCCCTGGCGGCTACCCACCATGCCCGACATCAAGCACAGCAGGCCCGGGTTCGCGGCGCGCCAGTCGCCAAAGCATTGTTCGAACACATCGGCAAAACCATGGGGCGGCACGGTGAGGATGCCGCGTGGGAACGTGCGCTCCTCTATCACCGCGCCGTCTGCCGCGAGCAAGGCCCCGCGCAGCGAGGACGTGCCCCAATCAACGGCCAGCAGCGCAGGTTTCATCGCGGATCAAGACAGTCCGCGCAGCGCGTCTGCCGGGTAGCCCGGCTGCTCCCGGCAGTCGGCGATGTACTCTTCAATGATGGCTTTGAACGAGGCGTTGGGGCGCAGACCCAAGGCGTGCGCGCGCTCGGCGGTCGCACCACCCGCCCAGCCCGCCACAATGCCTGCGACGCGCTCGTCGCGTTCAAAACGCACGCGTTGGCGCACAGCGGGGCCAGCCACGTCTTCCAGCGCTTGCAGCATCTCGCCCACGCGCACGGTCAGGCCTGGCAGGTTCAATGCCAAGCGGCCACCCATGGCCTGCGTGCTGGCTTCAAACACGGTGACCAGGCCGCGCACGGTGTTGCCGGGTGAGGACACCGGGTGCGAGACGCTGGCATCCACCGGGCACGTCGTCTCCACCCCCGCCAGCGGCTCGCGAATGATGCCGCTGAAGAAGGAGGAGGCCGCGCCGTTGGGTTTGCCGGGGCGCACGGTGACGGTCATCAGGCGCGCGGATCGGCCATCGATAAAGCCCTTGCGCGTGTAGTCGGCGATGAGGTATTCGCACATCAGCTTGTGTGTGCCGTAGGAAGTCTGCGGTGAAGGTAAGGTGAGGTCGGCCACGCGCTCGGGCATGGGATTGGACGCGTCCGGCCCGAAGACCGCAACCGAGCTGGCGAACACCAGGCGCGGTGCGTTGCCCGCACGGCGCAGGCCTTCGAGCAGGGCGCGTGTGCTGTCCAGATTCGAGCGCAGGCCCAGATCAAAGTCTTGCTCGCATTCGCCCGACACTGCCGAGGCCAGGTGGAACACACCGTCGAAGCCACTGGCGAACAAGTCAGTTTGACTCAAGAGCGTTCCGGTGTGGGCGCGCACGCGCGGGTCGGCCAGCAGATCGGCGGGCGGCGGGAACAGGTCGGCAATCGCCAGCTCGGTGATGGCTTGGCCGTTCAGTTCGCCTTTTTTCAGAATGGTGCGCGCCAGGCGGGCACCGACGAATCCGGCACCGCCGGTGATGAGGAGTTTCATGGTGTGTGACTTTCAGTTAAGCAGTTAGGGTGGTGATGCGAATGTATTACCCCTTCCCCCGCTGGGGGAAGGCAGGGATGGGGGCTGCTTGCTTGCGTGAAGAAGCCCCCACCCCTGCCCTCCCCCAGAGGGGGAGGGA
>JAYVPU010000262.1:0-15998 GCA_043757205.1 Comamonadaceae bacterium
TTTCGACGTTCAAATCGAGACCAGACTGAAACACCAAATTCAACAAGTAAATCATTAACTTACGACGTCCTGATGTGCAAACGTTGGGACACTACTGACAAACCATGAAATCATCGCCAGTCACGCCGGCAGGTCACTATTGACGCAGCAGGGCCAGTACGGATTGCGGCATCTGGTTGGCTTGCGCCACCATGGCGGTACCGGCCTGTTGCAGCACTTGGGCGCGCGACAGGTTGGCGGTTTCTTGCGCATAGTCGGCATCCATGATGCGGCCGCGTGCTGCGGCTGAGTTTTCTGCGCCTACACGCAGATTGGAAATCACCTGTTCAAAGCGGTTTTGGGAGGCACCCCAGGTGGCTCGGATGGAGCTCATGGTGTTGATGTCGGTGTCCAAGGCTGTTATCTGTGCGGATGCGGTGGCGTTGGTTGCGCCCAGGGTGGTGGCGGTTTGGGCGGCAGCACCGACGGTGACGGTAATGGTGTCGCCGCTGTTGGCCCCCACTTGAAACTGAGAGCTGACCGCCCCTAGTACAGAAACACCGTTGAACGTAGTGCTGGCAATGATGCGGGTGTTCTCTGCCGCCAGTAGCACATATTCTGAATTGAGCGAGGCAATGTCTGTTGCCGTGTTGGTGCCGTTGGCACCTTGCACAGCCAGTTCGCGCATGCGTTGCAGGTTGTTGCCAATGGCCCCTAGCGCACCCTCTGCCGTTTGCGCCATCGAGATGGCGTCGTTGGCATTGCGAATGGCCACATTCATGCCGCGCGTTTGTGTCTCCATGCGCTCGGCGATGGACAGGCCCGCTGCGTCGTCCTTCGCACTGTTCACTCGCAGACCCGAGGAGAGACGCTGCATGGACGTGGTGAGTGAATTGGCGGACGTGGATAAATTCCGCTGCGCGTTCAACGAGGCCACATTGGTATTGATGCTTGGCATGGAAATCTCCTTTAATACAGAAGCAGGGTCGGGAGTACACGGTCAGCAAATTTTCGAGAAACTTGAGCCAGGCAATGCCGTAATAAACCAAGTGAATCAGGTCCATCTCCCGTGTTGAAGGCGATAAATTTGAATTTAGGGCTTAAGTTGTTCAGAAAACGAGCCGAAAGCAATTCCAACGGGTTCTGATTCAAGGGCTCGTCACCCGGGGAGGATTCAGCAGGGTCATCCGGGTTTTGCGACCAGCCACGGGGCTGGCGATGAAGTGGGATCAGTACCGTTTTTTTAACTTCAAGGAGCTTCAAATGTCAAGTATCAATACCAATGTCGCATCAATGACCGGTCAACGCTGGTTGGCAAGTACGGCGAACTCGCTGCAAACCTCTATGGCGCGTTTGTCATCAGGTTTGCGTGTGAATAGCGCGAAGGACGATGCCGCCGGCATGTCGATTGCCTCTGGTCTGGAAGCGCAGGCACGCGGCATGAACGTGGCCATCCGCAATACGAATGACGCAGTCTCCATGACGGCCATGGCCGATGGCGCCCTGAGCAGCATCAGCAGCAACCTGCAACGTATGCGAGAGCTAGCTGTGCAGGGTGCGACGGCCGGTGCCAATACGGCAGCACTGACCGGCGAGTGGAATTTGCTGGTGGCTGAGAACACACGCGTCATTGGCAATACCAGCTTCAACGGTATTAATTTGATGGCGGCTAATACGTCGGCTATTCAAGTCGGTGCCAACAGTGGAGAAACCATCGCGTTCAGCACGGCGGCGGCGGTTCAAACGGCAGCAGCGGGTACTTTGAGCATTACTGCGGTGGACACCGATCTGGGGGTCATCAACGGCGTTCGGGCCAGTTATGGAGCTACACAGAATCGGTTTGAATCTGTGATAGCGAACTTGCGTGTGGGGGCTGAGAACTTCTCAGCTGCCAAAGGCCGCATCGTTGACGCTGACTACGCTCAGGAGACTTCGAATCTCTCGCGTGCCCAAGTTCTGCAACAAGCCGGTACAGCCATGGTGGCGCAAGCTAACCAGGGTCCGCAAGGTGTCTTGGCTCTGTTGCGTTAAATAGGAGTCGTCTCGATTTGCTTCAAGGCCTGAGCTTCAGAGGGCGGCGTTTGGCAGGGGCCAACGCCGCTTTTCCGCGTTTTAAACCGCTGGCTTGGCGCTATAAACAGTCGATAGGAGGCGCATGTGGCAATCTCATCACCGGGTGTAGGCAGCGGGCTCGATGTCAACAGCATCGTGACCCAGCTCGTGGCCATCGAAAAACAGCCTTTGCAACCCTTGCAAAGCAAAGCGTCTGTGCTTCAGACGCAGTTGTCGCTCTACGGCACCATCAAGTCGCAGGTGTCTGCGTTGGGTGACGCGGCCGATGCCTTGGCACAGGCCTCAGGTTGGTCGGCACAGACGGCCACCTCTTCCAACATGACTGCTGTGACGGTGAGCGCCAGCGACACGGCCAGCGCCAGCATTTTTAATCTGAACGTGACGCAGTTGGCGCGCGCACAGACGACAGCCTCTATGAACGTGACGGTGGACGCCTCGCTCGGCGCACCCGCAGATACGGGCACCCTCACAATCGATCTGGGCAGTTGGGCCACGGGTTCTTTTGTGGCGAGCAGCAGCCCCGTGAGCGTGGCGATCAACGGCACAGACACCTTGACTACGGCGGCGACCAAAATCAATGCGGCCAATCCCGGACTGACGGCGACGGTGCTGCGCAGTGGTGGCCAGGAGCGGCTGGTGTTTCAGTCAAGCACCACGGGCGCAGCGGCAGGGTTTCGCATTGCTTCGGCAGGCTTTGCGGGGTTGGACAGTTTGTCGCTTACCAGTCTGGGTAACCCCACGCAATCGGCTAGCGGAATGGAGCTGGGCCAATCCGGGCTCAATGCGACAGCCAGTCTGAATGGGGTGACGATTGACTCGGCCACCAACACCTTGAACAATGTGGTGCCGGGCTTGACCCTGCAACTGCAGCAGGTGACCACCGCACCGGTACAGATCACGGTGGCGCAAGATCAGGCGGCCATCCAAAAAAATATACAAACCCTGGCCGATGCTTACAGCGCCCTGAGCAAGACGCTGGCCAATGCCACGCGTTATGTGCCGGGCGGGACGTCGGGTCCACTGCAAGGTGATTCGACCACGGTGGGTTTGCAAAACCTGATGCGCAGCATTGTGGGGTCGAGCAGCACGGGATCGACTTATAGCCGCCTGTCGGAAGTGGGTCTGGAGCAGCAGTCTGACGGCTCTCTCAAACTCAACGCTGCAAAGTTGACGACAGCACTGAGCAATGTGAGTAATCTGAAGAATTTGTTTACCACCGACAACAGCAACAGCGCGACCAACGGGTTTGGACTCAAAGTGCGTGATTTTGCGCGCAAGCTGGTCAAATTTGACGGTACAGTGGCGACCAAATCCACGGCCTTGCAAGGGGCCATCAGCCGCAACGGGGCAGAACAAGACCGGGTCACCCAAAGGGCCTCCCGCGTGGAGGTTCAATTGCGCAAGCAGTACTCGGATTTGGATGGGCAGATGGCCAAAATGAATGCCCTGGGTTCTTATGTCACAGCGCAACTGGCGCAATGGAATAAGGCAGGTTGATCTTGCAATTTTTCCCTTGAGTTTGCCGTTCGAGTGTCGATAAAAACTTATCGACAACACACGAAAGGCAAAAAATGTTCACACCTGTCAACATGCGATCCGCCAATGCCTACCGAGTCGTGGGAGTGGAGACGATCGTCGCCGGAGCCGACCCGCACCAGTTGGTTGCTTTGCTTTACGAGGCGCTCTTGCAGGCGCTTAGTAGTACTAAACACGCCTTGCAAGCGCATGACATCGCAGCCAAAGGCAAGGCGATAGGACGCGCCGTGCGGCTGATTGAAGAGGGGTTGAAAGCCGGTCTGAACGACGCACAAGGGGGTGACTTGGCGCGGCACCTGCGAAGTGTGTACGACTATTGCATAGTCCGTTTGTCAGAAGCTAATTTGAAGAGCGATGAGGGGATGGTGGATGAAGTCATTCGACTGCTGCAGCCTCTGGCTCAGGCATGGACTCAAATTCGCCCAGAGGTTATGACAATGCCCCGTCACGCTTCAAAACAAGGAGGCTGAGATGTCCAAGATGCTGATTGACTACTACCGGGCGATTGAAGACAGCAGCCGCAAGATGCTGGATGCCGCGGCGTCGAAAAACTGGGATGAAGTGGTTCAATATGAAGGTGCCTGTGCGGTCTTGATTGAACAGCTTCGCGTCAGGGCCAGAACCGAAGAGCTTTTGCCAGAGCACCGCGCAGCCAAGATGAAAATCATGCAGCGCATCTTGCACAACGACGCACAGATACGCTATTTGGCTGAGCCTTGGTTGGCCGAATTCGAGCGAACGCTGGATGAGCCGCAAGTCTTGCACTAACGGGCGGGGCTTAGACCTGCATGTTCATGATGTCGGTATAGGCCTGCACCATGCGGTTGCGCACATGCAGTGTGGCCTGAAACCCGATTTGTGCTTTCTGAATGGCCACCATGGTTTCTTCCAGGCTGACTTTGGGGTTTTCCATTTGGACTTCGTGCTGAAGCTTGACGGCATGATTTTGAGCCTGATTCACAGCACCCAGCGCGCTTTTGAGCGCCCCGGAAAAACCAGGGCCTGAAGCGGATGGCGATTGAGAAAGACCGATTTTTGACGGGCTGAGTGGCCTCACCGTCGTCGGCATGGTGGTGGGCGAGAGTCGAAGTTCCATGAGCATCTCCTGAGGAGAAAATAATCAGATTGATCCTAGCGAAAAGTTCAGGCGCTCAGTTTTTGAAATGAAGGGTAATCGCGCCTCTATTTATCGGCATGTGTTTCTGAAGGGGTCGAATAATCGGTCGCATTGGTGGTGCAAATTTGCACCGCGTTGATCGGAAAATTCGATGACTGTAGCCACTGCAACTCCTCTCAACCCGACATTCAATGAGCGTCTGACGGCCATGAGTCAGGGCCAAAAAATGCGTTTGGCGTTTGGCATTTGTCTCTTGCTCGCCATTGGTGCTATCGGCTTGGTCATGGGCAGGGATGCGGAGTGGCGCGTGCTGTATACCAATCTGGCCGACAAGGATGGCGGGGCCATCATCGCCCAGTTGTCCCAAATGAATGTGCCTTACAAGCATGCCCCCGGAGGCGGGGCCATTTTGGTGCCGGCCAATCGCGTGCACGACACCCGTTTACGGCTGGCATCTCAGGGTTTGCCCAAAGGGTCAGTCTCAGGCTTCGAGGTGATGGAGTCCAACCGGTTCGGGATGACGCAGTTCCAGGAGCGCTTGACGTTTCAACGGGGTTTGGAGGGAGAGCTGACACGCTCGATTCAATCGCTCTTATCCGTGCAAAGTGCGCGAGTCCATCTGGCCTTGCCGAATCAAAATGGATTTTTCAGAGAGCAACAAAAACCATCGGCTTCGGTGCTGGTCAGCTTGAATGCGGGTTATGCCCTGGATAGACATCAACTGGCAGGCATCATCCATCTCGTGGCCTCTAGCGTGCCTGAGATGAGCCCCGGTGCAGTCAGTGTTCTGGACGATTCCGGCAAGCTCTTGTCGGCACCTGGTGACAGCCAATCGGGAGCCTCTGGAGGGGCTGACGCACAGCAGCTGCAATATGTCCAGCAGTTGGAGAAAATGCACAGCCGGCGCATTCTTGACATGCTGGAGCCGGTGGTGGGTCGGCAAAACATCAAGGCACAAGTGGCCGCAGAAGTTGACTTCTCGCAGACAGAGCAAACGTCCGAATCACACAAACCCAATCAGACAACGGATTCAAGTGCGGTTCGCAGTCAGCAGACGGTGGAAAGCAGCAATGGGTCAAGCAGTGGTGGCGCATCCGGCGTGCCGGGGGCTACAACCAATCAACCGCCTGCGGCAACTTCTGCCCCCATCAATGCCACCGCACAATCTGTAGCCACCGGAGGAGTGGGTTCGACAGGAAATACCAAACGTGAGTCCATTACCAATTACGAGGTGGATAAAACCATCAAAGTGGTGAAGGCTGGCACAGGGGTGATCAAGCGTTTGAGTGCAGCCGTGGTTCTCAATCATCAAACCGTGACGGACGACAAGGGCAAGACAACAACAACGCCTTTATCAGATCAGCAGCTTGAAAAAATGACGGCCTTGGTGCGTGAATCCATCGGTTTCAATAAAGAGCGAGGGGATTCTGTGAGCTTGATGACTGCGCCCTTCGTCAAGGAAAAAATTGCCCTGGTCGAGCTGCCTTTGTGGAAGCAGGCGGAGGTGCAGGACATGGCGCGCAGCCTAGCCTGGCCCGTGGGCACCTTGCTGCTGGCAGGTCTGGTTTTGATGGGGGCGGTGCGACCTGGGTTGAAAGCATTTGCCAACCCGCCAGATACGTGGCGGGAACATAAAGTGGATGCCCTGGTGGCTGAAGAAACAGAGCGACCACTGTTGCCTGCTCCCACTCGCAGTGGCGATGATCCGTTGATCTTGGCCAGCGATTTGGCCCTGGAAGATGCGCGAAAGCTGACACGGGATAACCCGACGGCTGTGGCCAATATCGTCAAGAGCTGGATGAATGAGGAGTCACCCTCTTGAGGGTTGAGTCTGAGGAAAAAAGATGACACAAGACGATGGACTTCAAAATGCCGCGATTCTTCTCATGTCTTTGGGTGAAGCCGAGGCTGCGGAAGTATTCAAATACCTGTCACCCAAAGAGGTTCATAAATTGGGCGGGGCCATTGCCAAAACCAAGTCCGTCACAAGGGAAAAAGTGGACGACGTCGTGACGAAATTCACCAACGTGGCAGCCGCGCAAAGTTTGTTGGTGTCTGATTCGGGCGACTATGTGCGGTCTGTACTGAAGCGGGCACTTGGGGATGACAAGGCCGCTTTGCTGCTGGATCGGATTTTGCAAGGGGGTGACGTTTCGGGTATTGAGAGCCTGAAATGGATGGACTCTGTGTCGGTGGCAGAACTGTTGAGAAATGAGCACCCCCAAATCGTCGCTGCGATTTTGGTTCATCTTGAATTTGACCAAGCTGCAGAAGTTCTGAAGAATTTCACGGAGCGACAACGCAACGAGGTGCTGCTGCGCATTGCGACCATGGAAGGTATTCAGCCCGTGGCATTGAAGGACCTGAACGAGGTGTTGTTCAAGGTGCTCTCGGGGGGGGACAAGATCCGTAAAGCCTCATTGGGGGGCGTCAAGACGGCGGCTGAGATGATCAACCTGATGGGCACGGCGCTGGAGGGAGCGGTCATTGAATCCATCCGAATTCAGGACTCGGATCTGGCCCAAAAAATCGTGGACAAGATGTTTGTGTTTGACGACGTTAGCAAGCTCGATGACAAGGCCATTCAGTTGGTCCTCAAAGAGGTGGCGTCTGAAGCGTTGGTCGTAGCCCTCAAGGGCGCGCAACCCGAGCTCAAGGAAAAGTTCTTGGCCAATATGTCTTCACGCGCCGCAGAAACAATGCGGGAAGACCTGGAGTCGCGAGGCCCTATGCGCTTGTCAGAAGTCGAAGCACAACAAAAAGAAATTCTCAAGACGGTTCGCAGATTGGCAGACGAAGGCCAAATTGTGATTGGTGGTGGTGGTGCAGAAGACGCGATGGTTTAAATAATGCGATATCAAACACGGTTCATCCCTGGCGAAGAAATCGACAATATTGCACAGTGGCAATTTTCGGGAGTCGATGCGGCATGCGCAATCATGAAGCCGCAGAGCCCAGCCATTGACGAGGGATCCCCCTCTGAGTTGCAAAGGCAAGAGGGCTATGCCCAGGGGTTTTTAGAAGGGCGTGCTCAGGCCATGTTGGAGGCGCAGCAGAGCATCGATGAATTCATTCGCGTTCAAGGGCAGGCGTCGGCCGTTCAGCTGGCGGCTTTGATCGGTGATGCGCACGCGCAACTCGATTCTGCGGCACAAGAGATGGCCCAAGGCCTGCTGGAGCTAGCGTGTGAGTTGTCACGCCAGGTGCTGCGGCATGAGGTGTCCATCAACCCCCAGGGACTGATGCCCGTGGTTCGTGAAGCATTGGGGGTGTTTATTGAGGACAACCGAACGACGCGCATCAAACTCAACCCCCTTGATCTGGATGTACTCGCACCTGCCGTGCGCGACGAATTCAAGCATCTGCCTTTGATGCTGGAGTCCGATCCTTTGATTACGCGGGGCGGATGTGTGATGGAGTCCCCGGTTCGTGTGGTGGACGGGCAGCTGGAGAAGCGGTGGCTGCGTGTGGTGGGTCAACTGGGCTTGCAAATTCCGTGGGAGTTGAACCATGTTACAGAATGAAAGTGCTGGAAAATGGCCACTCTATCTGCGGCGCGCGAAACAACGTGTGCAAGCCTTGGACACCTCCCTGGAAGTGGGGGGCAAGTTGACCCGGCTCACAGGTCTGGTGCTGGAAGCTTCAGGAATTCAGGCGGCTATTGGGGCGCAGTTCATGGTGCAAATGAACCAGCACCCACCGGTTTTGTCTGAAGTGGTTGGGTTTTCCAATGAGCGGGCATTTTTAATGCCTGCAGGCAATGTGCAGGGGCTGTCTAGTGGTGCCACGGTGTTGCCCGTTCATGCCAGCTGGTCAATTCCTCGGCTGAATGAGCGTGAGCAAGAGCATGCGCAGGCTTCGGCCCAGAGTGGTTTGCGCTTGCCTTTGGGGCCTGGTCTTCTGGGCCGTGTGGTGGATGCGCAAGGTGTCCCGTTGGACCACTTGGGGTCATTGAGTAATGTCGTTTTCAGATCGGTTCACCCCGTCCCCGTCAATGCGATGGACCGTGCACCTGTGCGTGAACCCTTAGACACGGGTGTGCGTGCCATTAACGCGCTATTCACGGTCGGTCGAGGTCAGCGCATAGGCTTGTTTGCGGGCTCCGGCGTCGGGAAAAGCGTCTTGCTGGGCATGATGGCTCGCTATACCCAGGCCGATGTGATTGTGGTGGGCTTGATTGGTGAGCGAGGGCGGGAAGTAAAGGAATTTATTGACAACATACTGGGTGAATCAGGCCGCGCCCGCGCCGTTGTGGTGGCGGCCCCCGCTGATGCACCACCCTTGCTGCGCATGCAAGGCGCGGTGTATGCAACGGCCGTGGCCGAATCGTTCAGAGACCAAGGACTGCATGTCTTGTTGCTCATGGATTCGCTGACGCGTTATGCGATGGCGCAGCGCGAAATAGCGCTGGCCATTGGAGAGCCACCGGCCACGAAAGGGTATCCACCGTCTTGTTTTTCAAAGCTCCCGCAACTGGTGGAGCGCAGTGGTAATGGAACTGATGGTGGGGGATCCATCACCGCGTTTTATACCGTCTTGACGGAAGGGGATGACCAGCAAGACCCGATTGCAGACGCGGCCCGGGCTATTTTGGATGGGCATATTGTGTTGTCGCGTGGGCTGGCAGAGGCGGGGCATTTCCCGGCCATCGACATTGCGCAGTCCACGTCAAGGGTGATGCATGGGGTGGTGTCGCGTGAGCATTTTGAAGCGGCGCAACGTTTTAGAGCGATCAGCTCCCGTTACGAACAAGGACGTGACCTCGTCCAACTGGGAGCCTATGTGCCTGGGTCGGATGCGGCATTGGATGAGGCGATTCGACGTCATGAGCCGATGATGGCGTTCTTGCGGCAGGACATGAGCGTTGTGGCACCGATGGCGCAGAGTGTGCAGGAGATGACTCGATGCGAAATTTAAAAGGCCTGGCTTTGGCAATGGATTTGGCCGATCGGCAGCGCATGCAAGCGGGCCAGGGCCTTGCGCAGTCGCAACGCGCCTATGGCTTCACTCAGAGTCAGCTGCAGCAACTGGAGAGTTATCAGGAAGATTCCCAGGCGCGGTGGACGATGGCGGGTCGACAAGCTATGGGGGGGGAGTTGCTACAAGGCCGCTATCGGTTCATGGATCGATTGGGTTTGGCCATCAATTTGCAAGAACGTGTCTTGAAAGAGGTGCAGCAGCAAGTGGAGACGGCCAAGAAAAAATCTGTGGCAGCCGAGTTTCGTCTTGTCAGTTTGCAACGGGTGATGGCGAAACGGTCGGCATTGCAAGCTCAAGCCTTAGCTCGGCAAGAGCAAAAACAAACGGATGAATTTGCGTCACAGCGTTATGCAAGTTCAGCAGTTCGTCAGCAAGAAGGAGGGGCATGATGCGTACCGATGTGACTCGTCCATCTGTTAGCCCCAAGGGAGTGATTGGTGAATCGGGACGATTGGAGAAGGATAAAAACAAATCTACAGGGGATGCGGGAACCGAGACGGTTGGTGATTTCTCTTCGCTGCTGATGAACGTGAGCGCGGAGGAATCAAACGTTTCAGAGGTTAAATCAACACAAGTAGCTCCTCAAGAAGCGGTGCCTATAGACACGCCACCTGAAGGGAAAAGTCAGCAGACTGATACACCCCCCGTGGCAGATGGGAGCCCGGCCTCCTTGCCAGTGGAGCCATCCGCGTCGATGCCCGGATCTGGACTTGACCCCATGTGGCTCGCTGGCATGCAGGTGGCAGCGGGCGGGGGGCTAAAGGGTGTGCAGACGGGTTTGAATAAAGGCGTCGATACGGTGGGCGCCACTTTGGGCAGGGGTTTGGATCCGGCATCACTTGCGGCGCAAACTGCTCAAGCCGCTCAAACGGCACAGGGGCAAGACAAACTGATCCCGGGCCAGGCGGGCCGCTTGGGCGACGCCGTGCCCAGCGGCTCCTCGCCGTTGCTTGCGCATGGGCATAGCCAGGTAAGCGATTTGAAAACGGGGGATTCAAAAAATAAGACATCACTTGCGGTGAACGCTGAGGCGCCATTGTGGTCGGATTTGTTCGTCCCGATTGAGCTTAACGCAGTGGCCAGCAATAGCACCAGCACCAACGCATCGACGCTGGACTTTTTGATGCAGCACATGGGATCAAAAATACCACACGGCGGCGAGAGTGGGGTCTTGGGCGCGCCATCACTCCCGGTCACGGGGGGCAGTTTTGACGGCGTGCGCCTGGGGCAGACGGGTATCAGCGCTTCCACAGAGATGGCGGTGGCGCATCAGGTGAATTATTGGTTGGGCTCAGAGGTTCAGTCGGCCGAACTCAAATTGGATGGTTTGGGGCAAAGTCCGGTTGAGGTCAGTATCACGATGCAGGGGCAGGAGGCCCGTGTTGCATTTCGGGCAGAGCAAGTCGAAACACGTCAAGTCATTGAAGAGACCATGCCGCACCTCAAGGAATTGCTCAAAAGCGAAGGATTGGTGCTTGCGGGTTTTTCTATTGGCTCAACGGGGGCAGATGGCACCACGTCTCAAGATCGAAAGCCCAAGCCACAGGTTCGCAGGGTGGGGTCTGTGCTGTCTGACTTGCGGTTGGCCGAAGCGGGTGCTCGGGTTGGCTCGTCTACAGGCGGGGCGTTGGATTTGTTTGTCTAAAAGCCATGCTTTCCTCTCTCTAATCGACTTATCAGGTGAACGCGCTGTGACGAATAATCAAATCAAGTGAATGGCAGAGCTTTGAGGCCCCATTCGGTATCTCTTCCAAACTGGCTCATAAGGAAAATACTGTGTCTGCCAAATCCGAAGCTGATCACGTGGCCTCAGCCCCACGAAAATCCAAAAAAATGGTGCTCATTGTGGCGCTTGTCCTTCTGATGCTGGGTCTGGGCGGCGGTGGCGCTTGGTTTTATATCAGCAAGAAGCACGCGGCGCTGGACGATGAAGAGCACGTTCAAGCGGCACCCGAACCCAAGGGGCCGCCTACTTATTTGCCGATTGAAAACATGGTGGTCAATCTGGCTGATCCGGGAGGTGAAAAGGTGGCTCAGGTGGGTGTGACCCTTGAGCTGTCTGACGCCAAGGCCCCGGACAAAGTGAAACTTTACATGCCCGCCATTCGCAGTGGCGTGTTGATGCTGATTTCTCAGCGTACGGCCGAAGAGTTGTTGCTGCGAGAGGGGAAAGAAAAGCTGGCCGCAGACATACTGGAAGAGGCGGCAAGGCACTTTATCAGTGCAACCCCGGCGGGGAAAAGTACATCGAAATCAAAAACGGCTTCTGATCACAAGAGTAGTTCGGATGGCAACCCCGTGCGGGGAGTTTTGTTCTCAAGTTTCATTGTCCAGTAATGGTTTCACCGAGTTGTTGTCATGAGTGAATCTTTTCTGTCTCAGGAAGAAATCGATGCCCTGCTGGAAGGCGTGACCGGCGAGAGCCAGACGTCGGCGGATGAAAGTGTTGAGGCGGGTGGAGTCAGAGACTACAACCTGTCCAGCCAAGAGCGCATTGTGCGCGGCCGTATGCCGGCGATGGAAATTATCAACGAGCGCTTTACCCGAAATATGCGCGTTGGACTTTTCAACTTGATTCGCAGAAGCCCGGAAATCTCGGTGGGCCCGGTCAAGGTTCAGCGCTATAGCGCGTTTCTGCGGGAGCTGGCGGTTCCGACGAATTTCAACATCATGGCGATTCGTCCTTTGCGGGGCAATGGATTGATTGTGTGTGACCCGATGTTCATTTTCACCGTGATTGACACGCTGTATGGCGGTACGGGAAAGTACCAAACGCGGATCGAAGGGCGAGATTTTTCCGCCACAGAGCAGAGGGTCATCAACCGTTTGGTGGAGGTGATTTCCCAAGAGTATGCCAAAGCATGGAAGGGCATTTACCCGCTGGAGTTGGTCTATCAGCGCAGTGAGATGCAGCCGCAATTTGCCAATATTGCCACACCCAGTGAGATCGTGATTGCCACCTCTTTCCGATTGGAAATCGGGGAGATGGTGGGAGCCATTCATTTTTGTTTGCCCTATGCGACGCTGGAGCCGGTGCGTGAGGTTCTGTATTCATCAACCCAAGGCGACTCCATAGAAGTTGACCGGCGTTGGGTGGACGTGCTGACCCGGGAAATCCAAGCTGCGGAGGTGACCCTGGTGGCCGAGCTGGCGACGGCGGATACGACGGTGGAGCAATTGATAGCGATGAAGGCGGGCGATTTTATTGAGCTTGATCGGGAATCTAAGATTCAAGCGACGGTGGATGGCGTGCCTGTTTTTGAGTGTCACTACGGTACACATAACTCGAAGTACGCGATTCGTATTGATTCAAGCTTACGCAACCACGACAGCAACTGGATGGGAGAACGACATGGCAGCTGAGGAAACCACAGAACTAAAGCCAGAGGACGACGGCATGGCCGATTGGGCCGAGGCGCTTCAAGAGCAGCAAACTATAGAGAGCAAGGCGGCCGAAGTTGAGCCTGGAGGTGTGCTGTCAGGTAGTCAGACACCCCGCCCCTTTTCGACCGGCGATACAGCCGACAACTTTGAAGGCGATATCAGCCGTGTACTGGATATACCGGTGCAATTGTCAGTGGAGCTGGGTCGAACCAGAGTGCCCATCAAGCACATCTTGAAATTGGGTCAAGGCTCGGTGGTAGAGCTCGATGCCTTGGCGGGCGAACCGATGGATGTGCTCGTCAACGGCTATTTGATCGCGCAGGGGGAGGTTGTGGTGGTGAATGAAAAATTCGGCATTCGCTTGACTGACGTGGTCACGCCATCGGAGCGTTTGCGGCGTGTCAGTAGACATTAAGGGAAGTCTATGACATCGAGTCTTGTTACGCTCGTCGTCGTTCTGCTCCTGCTGGCGCTGTTGCCCATCGTGATTCAACGGGTGCGGCAACGCTCTGTGGCCGGGCAATTGGCCAGTGCTTCGGCCATGAAAATTGTTTCTGCGATGGCGGTGGGGCCGCATCAAAAGTTGCTGACGGTTGAGGTCGGTCCACAAGGTGCGCGGGCTTGGTTGGTGTTGGGGGTGTCGGCGCAAGCGGTGACTTGTCTGCACAGTATGGCTATCCCGGCGGACGCAGAGCCGAAGATTGATGTGTCTGTGGCGCATGGATCGGATCGACCCGTATGACAGATCTTCCTCTATTGGTGGGCAGTGGTAACGCTGGCATGAGTTTTTCAGTGCCTATACAGACGTTGATATTTTTTACGGCACTTTCATTTTTGCCTGCGATTCTTCTGATGATGACGGGCTTTACCCGCATCGTCATCGTGTTGTCACTCTTGCGTCAGGCGTTGGGAACGCAGTCTTCTCCGCCTAACCAAATCATCATTGGATTGTCTTTGTTTTTGACTTTTTTTGTGATGGGTCCAACGCTGGATCGCATTTACAACGACGCGTACGTGCCTTACACAAAGAACACCATTGCTTTTGAAGTGGCCTTGGAAAAAGCAGAGGCCCCGATCCGACTCTTCATGGTCAAGCAGACGCGACAGTCTGACTTTGCCTTGTTCGCCAAGCTGGCGAAATTGGAGCTGGATGTGACGGCGCAAACGGCACCGTTGCGGGTGTTGGTGCCCGCTTTTGTGACCAGTGAACTGAAGTCGGCATTTCAAATTGGTTTCATGATCTTCATCCCCTTCTTGGTGATTGACCTCGTCGTGGCCAGCGTGTTGATGTCCTTGGGCATGATGATGCTGTCACCCGTGCTGGTGGCTTTGCCGTTCAAATTAATGTTGTTTGTGCTGGCCGACGGCTGGAACCTGCTGATTGGTTCTCTGGCTGCCAGTTTTGTGACTTAGGGGGTGGCTGTGAATGCACAACTGGTTCTCACGATGGGGCAGGAAGCTTTGCTTTTGCTTTTGATGGTGTCCGCACCCGTGTTGGGTGTGGTGCTGCTGGTGGGGTTGTTGGTCAGCCTGTTTCAAGCGATCACTCAAATTAATGAAGCCACCTTGGCTTTTGTGCCCAAGCTGATTGCGGCCATGGCTGTTTTTGCCTTGGCCGGGCCATGGATGCTGACGATGCTGGTGGAGTACATCCGACGCACGATTGAATCCATTCCCGGTATCGTGAGTTGATTCGGGTGCGGGCATGATTGGATTCACGGAATCACAAGTGATGGCGTGGATCGCGCCTGTGCTGTGGCCGTTTCTGCGTGTGCTAGCAGTTTTTACGGTGGCGCCGATTTTTTCTTCCAAGGCCTGCCCTGTTCGTGTTCGCATTGGCTTGGCCTTGCTGGTGGCGGTTGCCGCTCAACCCAGCTTGCCTGCACAAGCCGACATACTGTGGAGCGGGCCGCAGGTCTGGGGCGTGGTGGCCCAGCAGGTGGGGATCGGCTTGTCGATTGGGTTTGCGGTACGGCTGGTGTTTGCGACGTTTGAATTGGCGGGCGACGTGGTCGGATTTCAAATGGGTTTGAATTTTGCGACCTTCTTTGATCCTTCGATCAATGCCCCGTCCAGCGCGACGGCCCGATTTTTTGGCTACTTGGCTTCTTTGTTATTCGTGGTGCTCAACGGCCATCTTTTGGTGCTGATGGTGGTGATCCAGAGTTTCAATGTCTTTCCTGTGGATCAGAACTTTTTGGACGCATTGAGCTGGATGAAGCTGTACCGTCTGGGCGGTGACCTATTCGCCAGCGGGCTTTGGATTGCGCTGCCCATGATCGGGATGCTCATGTTCGCGAACCTAGCGCTGGGCATTGTGTCGCGTGTGGCTCCGCAAATGAATATTTATGCCGTGGGCTTCCCCATTACCTTGATGGTGGGGTTGATCGGCATGGCGGCGACCCTGCCACTTTTGGAGGGGCCGTTTCAGATGCTGATGGAGCGCGCGGTTGAGCTTTTTTCCAGGGCTTAAGTGACTCAGACGAGGCTGTTGCGAATGGCATAGACGGTGAGCTCGGCACTGTTGCTGAGCTTGAGTTTCTCAAGCACACGGGAGCGGTAAACGCTCACGGTCTTGGGGCTGAGCATCAGCTCTTCGGCAATATCGGACAGGCGTTTGCCTGACGCTATTTTTTGTAAGGTCTGGAGCTCTCGCTCGGAAAGCGTGTCATGCAGCGCCTCGCTGGTGGGCGCAGAGAGGTTTTCAATCAGCATCTGAGACACGGCGGGCGTGACGTATTTACGACCTTGCGCGAGAGTGCGTACCGCTGTGATCAGCTCGGCAGGCTCGCCTGCTTTGTTCAAGTAGCCTTGCGCCCCGGCGCGTAGACAGCGAATGGCGTATTGGTCTTCGGGGAACATGGAGACGATCAGGACTTTGATGGGGGAGCCTGATTCTCGCAAGGAAGCCAAAACTTCAAGCCCGCCA
>JAYVPU010000263.1:0-4057 GCA_043757205.1 Comamonadaceae bacterium
GTGGGCCAATTTGCGTCCATCTCGTTTCATGCCACGTAGGATAAAGCTCGAACAGCAAAGTTCCCGCATTTGTACGCTTAATTACTGACCGGTGAGTAAAACCATCAACCAGTTGTGTTGGTTGGGCTGACAATTGGAGATTAGCGGTAGACGCTGGCGCGGAGCCCTTGAAATAGACCTTGATAAGCCCCTTAGTTCTGCGTCTGGCTGCCGTGACCTGATGGCAGTCGGATTTTCATTTGGGGTGTCAGCGCCGCGGTTATTACCAGCGGAACCCTGTTTTCAAACTCCAGGAGGTGGTGTTGCCGGTTTTGTCGGCTTCCAGCGCGAAATTGATCAGACCCAGATTCAGATTGGCACCTGCAAACACCTTGCCCAGGCTCAGACTCTCGTTGTTCAGAACCCCCGCATTGGGGTTGCTGTTCACCCAGACTTGCCCAATGCCCGCATAGGGCGTGAGAAAGGCAAAACCTTTGGAGATGGAGATATCCACGCTGCGAGTGTCCATTGACAGTTGGTTGGAACCCGTCAGCCGGGTCATGGCGCCCCGGATGCCGACCGCGGGTGTGAGCAGACCGCCGTCAATTAGGGCGTAGCGCAGTTCGCCGCCGACGAGGGTGGCATTGATGGCCGAAATGTTCGAAACAAAAGCCCCCACGTCGAAACCCAAGGGCAGGCCTTTGTGAATGTGGATCTTGGGCACGATCAAGGTATCCATCGAACCACCGCTGGCACCCGCCCGGCTCAACGCCGCTGCGCTTTTGGAGATGTCGGTGGCGCTGACTTCCAGCCCAATGTCAAAACCGGTGATGCCCAGGCCCACCGTGGGGGAGATGGGTTTGTAGCTGAAGGCGGCGCCCAGGTCTTCTGACACCGTGCGGAATTCGGATTGTGTCAGGCTGGCGAGGTTGGTCAGTTCCCCGGCAGATACCGTTGACGAAAAACCAATGGCAAGACACAGGGGGAGGAGGATTTTTTTCATATTGTTCCCAATAGTAATTCGGTGAAAAACAGTATAGGCATCAGCCAGCCTAAGTGGTAGGGTAAGTTGTGGGGTAGGCTGCAGTCGGCAGTTTCCCTGGGTGCTCGTCTATCATGCGGGCGTATCAACCCACCGACCGAAGGCCCATGACCACAAGCGTGACCAGCCCCAAAAAACTCACCGGGCGCGTGCCCCGCGAGGCGATTCGTCGGCTCACGTTGGAGCGCGTATCGCCCGACGTTTTGCAACGCGTGGCGGTGCTGGAAGACTTGACCGGTAATCTGTCCGATGCGATGGACCAACTGGGCTTGATGGGGGTCATTCCCGCGTCTATCCTCAAGCCCAATTTGCCGCTCAAACGTATGGTGGGGCAGGCGGTGACGGTGCGCAATGTGGAGCGCTCGGGCAGCCCGCTACAGATCGCGCAAACCGGCAAAGGCAAGATGGGTGAGCACGAGGCCTACAACCTGGCCGAGCCGGGTGATGTGGTGGTGGTTGAGGGGCTGCTGGATGTCTCCAACATGGGCGGGCAATCGGCCACCTTGGCGGCACGCGCGGGCTGCGCGGGCGCGGTGATTG
Source organism: Comamonadaceae bacterium (assembly GCA_043757205.1). Lineage (GTDB taxonomy): Bacteria > Pseudomonadota > Gammaproteobacteria > Burkholderiales > Burkholderiaceae_C > CANCDA01. The sequence continues at coordinate 1,562 of JAYVPU010000263.1, forward strand.
ACGGCTCGTACCGCGACCCGAATGTGTCCCGCGCTTGCGACTTCCCTATTTGGGCACGCGGCGTGACACCGATCACCGGCAAATGGCGTCTGGAAACGGTGGAGATCAACGGTTGCGTGCGCATCCATGGGGTGTCGGTGCAGGCGGGGGACTTGGTGGCGGCGGATGAAGCGGGGGTGGTGTTCATCCCCTTTGACCAAATCGAAGCCGTTTTACAAGCCGCTGAAAATATCGACCTGGGGGATCGTCGCCAAAAAATTGACATAGCGCAGGGCATTGATTTGGCCACCCTGGCCGTGACGAAGTACAAATAAGCTCAATACCCATAACCTCAAGGAATTGCCATGCAACCCAAGCGCTTGTGTCTCATGTTGGCCGTGTGCGGTTTAGCCTTCACCGTGCCTGCGCACAGCCAGTCTGACACCGTCAAAATCATCGTGCCCTTTGCTGCCGGTGGGCCAGCCGATCAAATCGCGCGCATCATCGCCACCCCCTTGGGTGTGGTCTTGGGCAAGAGCGTGGTGGTGGACAATCGGGGCGGCGCGGGCGGCGTGATTGGCGTGGCGGCTGCAGCCAAGGCGGCACCCGACGGCGCCACGCTGTTGTTGACCACCTCCAGCCTGGTGCTCTCCGCAGGCACCACGCCCAACTTGCCTTACAACCCGCGCAAAGATGTGGAGCCGCTGTACCTGCTGGGTGAGGTGCAAACCATGCTGGCAGTGCGCACGTCTTTGGGTGTGAATAACTTGGCAGAGTTGGTGGCCAAAGCCAAGGAGCCCAAGCAACTCAATTACGGCTCCACCGGCATGGGTGGCACCATGCACATTGGTGCAGAAATGTTGAGCAAAGCCGTCAACGTGCCCATGGTGCACATCCCTTACCGAGGTGCGGCTCCGGCCATCACCGATTTGATGGCCGGCACGGTGGATTTGATCAACGCGGACGTGCCGATTTTGCGCAACTACGTGAAAGACGGTCGCATCAAAGCGATTGCCATTTTTGACACCAAACGCTCCCCCCAGTTGCCCGACGTCCCCACCTCAGTAGAAGCTGGTATGCCCGCGCTTCAAATGAGCAATTGGTACGGCGTGTTGGCCCCAGCGGGCATGGCACCCGACACACGCAAGCGCATCGAAGAGGCCTTGGCCAAGGTGGTCAAACAACCCGATGTCGCGGCCCGTCTGGCCGATGCGGGCTTCATGAACCCGCGTGACGCAGCCGGATTCAAAGCCCGCCTGGACGCCGACTTTGAGCGCTGGCTGCCGTGGCTCAAAGAGGCCAATATCCGCTCGGAATAAACCGCATGATTTACGAACATCGCACCTACACCCTGCCGCATGGTCAGATGGAGGCCTACCTGGCCCGCTACGAGCAGCAAGGCCTGCCCGTGCAGCTCAAGCACCTGGGGCGACTGCTGGGGTTTTGGGTGACTGAAATTGGCCCCTTGAACCAAGTGGTGCACATCTGGGTGTACGACAGCCATGCCGACCGCGAACGCCGCCGCATCGCGCTGGACGCTGACCCGGCCTGGACGGCCTTCAAAGAGGGCAACCGGGGGAGTTTTCTGGATCAAGAGATCAAAATTTTGCGCCCTGCGGCGTTCAGCCCGCAACTCGTCTGACAGGCGCAATGCCTTGAGAAACTACGCTTAGGCTAGGCCAAAGCCGCCAACTCCCGGGTGAGTTGCGCAGCGGGAATCGGCTTGCACCCGCTCACGTTTTGCCCCGACCACAGCGGTGAGAAATCACCTGAGCCCATGCCCTCGGCTTTAGCGCGTAAGGGCGCGATAGCACTGGTGGCCAGGGGGAAGGCAGGGGCAAGCGGATTGATAGCCCCCAGCTCCCGCATCACCCGGTTGACGATGCCGCGCGCGGGCCGCCCGGTGAACAGGTTGGTGAGCGCGGTGTGGCGTGCGGCGTCGCTTTGCAAGGCGGCGCGGTGCATGGCGCTGGTGGTGGCCTCGGGGCACAGCAGGTAGGCCGTGCCGACTTGCACGCCCGCCGCACCCAGGGCCAGCGCGGCTTGCACGCCGTGTCCATCGGCAATGCCGCCCGCTGCAATCACCGGCACCTTCACCGCGCGCACGATCTGTGGCAGCAGGGCAAAAGTGCCCACTTGCGTCGTCAGCTCATGCGACAAAAACAGACCCCGATGCCCGCCCGCCTCCAGCCCCTGCGCAATGATGGCGTCCACCCCTTGGGCTTCAAGCCAGCGGGCTTCATCCACCGTGGTGGCCGATGAGATGATTTTTGCGCCCCAAGCCCGTACGCGCGCCAGCAGCTCGGCGCTGGGCAAGCCAAAGTGAAAGCTCACCACGGCGGGCTTGAACTCGGCCAACACATCGGCCGCCTCGGCGTTGAAAGGGTTGCGCCCCGGCCCGGCGGGGATGTGGGCTGGGTCGATCTGAAATTCTGCGTAGTAGGGCGCAAGCACTTCGCGCCATGCGGCTTCACGCTCGGGTTGGGGCGTGGGTGGCGTGTGGCAAAAGAAGTTGAC
>JAYVPU010000264.1:0-4056 GCA_043757205.1 Comamonadaceae bacterium
CAATCAGATTGGCCGTTTGCAGTATCTACTTCGTATGGCGGTAATTGATTTTCAGAATAGTGGTGCGGCCTTGCGCCTGCACGCCCACGCTTTTGAAGCTGAACTGTTTGCTGCGCGCACGCTCATAGATGCTTTGCGCATCGTCATACAACAAGAGCAGGCTGTTGGTGGTGGGGCCCACCATTTGCGTCACCAGTTTGAGCCACTCAGGCGCAAAGTCGTGGCCTTCGTCAATCAGCACGGCCTGGTATTGGCCGCTGGGGATTTGCTTGCGGTCAACGGCGCGGATCACCTTGTCCACCATCTCGTCAAACAGGTGCGGGCCTTGCGCGGGAGTGGTCTGGCCGAAGGTGACGAGTTGCTGGCGGCACCATTTATGAAAATGCCGCACATGCACCTTGTCGCTCAAGCCCTTGGCGTCCATCACGCTGTGCAGCTTGACGCCCAGCGGCTCGTTAAAGCACAGGATGAGGATGGGTTTGCTACTGGCGGTGCTGGTGGACTGACTGATTTTGGCAAGGTACTCGGCGCGGTAGCCCAGGATCATGGTTTTGCCCGAGCCCGCCACGCCGTGGATGACGCGGTGACCATCGCCCAAGCTGCGGGCCAGTTGCTCTTGTTGGATGTCCATCACGCGCATGATGCTGGGCATCTCCGCATCCGCATCGTTGTCGTCAAACAAGCCGCGCGGCGGTTCTACGCGCACTTGGGGGAACATGACCCAGCGCACGCGGTCCAGTTGCGGCAGGCTCATGGTGCCGCGCATGCCGTAGGGGAACATGTCCCACAGGCGGCTTTGCAGGTCTTCGGCGTCCACGCTCTCCAGCATTTCGTCCTGGCACAGCACGCGCTGGGGTTCGATGGCGTGCTGGAGTTCGGCCGCTTCAAACTGCTTGCGGGTGATGTGGGTGAATACCACGCCGTAGCTCCAGGGGAAGGCCAGCTTGCCTGCGTGTGGGCCATCCGGCTGCACCAGTTGCGGATCGCGCTCCAGCGCATTGACGACTTGGTGCGCGTACTGGCGCGCTTGCTCCAGTGGGTTGATGACGGTTTTGGGCACGCCGTCGGGGATGATTTCCCAGTTTTGTTTGTCGGCCTGCTGGATGGTGCCAAGCTTCCAGTCTTTCACCTCCAGCACCAGAATGCCGCGACGCGGGTGCATCACGCAAAAGTCGGGGTGGGTGTTGCGCGGCCCCATGGGCACGTCGTACCAAAGCAGGTGGTCGTCGTCGAGCTTTTGCTCCAGCCGTTCGGCCAGCCGCTTTTCGCCACTGGTCATGCGTGAGACGCAGCTGCCTATTGCCGGTATGAGTGTTGCCAATGGGTATCCCGTCCCTGAGATGATTTGTGGCCGATTATGGCGGCGCTAATCGAGCTTTCATCATCTGGTGAGGCCCTAAGTTTGTTTAACGCAGTTCACCTAAAGCATACTCGCGCACCAGTTGCCCCACGATCATGGCTTGCAGAGCGTCTTTGCGGGCTTTGAGGGGGTCGCGGGTGCGCATGGCGGCTAGTTTTTCTTTGACGCGGATGAAGCTGGCTGGCGTGGGCACGCGCATGACGGCCATGTGGCCGCTGGTGGCGACCACGGTTTGTTCGAAGTGGCCGCCGTCTAACAGCGTGGAGCCGGTGGAGATTTGCACGGCCCAAAAGTCTTCTTCGTGATGGGATACCCGCAAGGGGTGGGGGTCGCCGTCTTTGGCGGCGCGGCGCACCACGTCAATCTCGAACCCGTCGGCGTTCACGGCGGTGTAAAGCTGGTCACCGCGCAGTTGGAATGTTTTGTCCACCTTTTGAAAGACGGACAGCAAGGAGGTGTCCAGCTTGTCCATGGTGGTCACAAAGCTGAGGTATTTGCGGGTGTCCAGCAGCAGGTCGATGTCTTGCGTGGCGGTGGCATCGTCTTGCACGCGCACGCCGCAGGCGCTCTCGTAGGCATACAGCGCGTGGGTACCTACGACGACAAAGTGGGTACCCAGGCCGGCTTGTTCAAGGCGGTTCAAGGTGTCGATCAGCAGCCGGGGCGCGCGGCCAATGCGCAGGGCGCGGTTGTTGCGCTGGTGCTGGGCCACAGCGGCTTTCAGGCTGGTTAAGCGTTGTTCCACCGAGGTTTTACGCGCCATGAAGCGGGTGTACACGGCTTCGAGTTCGGCCGTGTGCGGCCCCAGCGATGTTTGCGAGCCCCGGCTGGCCACGCGAATGAGGTAGCGCTGGGTTCCCATGTCACGCCAAAACATGGAGCCGCGCACTTCCAGTGCGGTTTTTTCCGTCTCCCGCAGCGCTCGCAGCGTGGCTTCTGCGTCGATGTATTGCCGGGTTTGTGCGGGTGTTAGCTCGATCAAGGGAAACATTTTTCAGAGTAAATTCTATTTTTTGCAATTTACTCTGAAAATCTATGTAAATCAATAATTTTATGGAGCCAACAAGTCGGTAACTGGTTTTGCACGGGGCTTTTCCATCACCGCCCCAAACGCGTCACTACCCAGCCACGCCGCCAGCCAAGCCTGCACCCCCGCCAGCGGTGCGGCGTCAAACCAGGCCTTGTCCACCCAAGCAAACTGGCGCACAAAAGGGAACAGGGCGACGTCGGCCACTGAGGGGCTGGGACCAAACAGATAGGGCGTTTGCAGCAAGCGCGCGTTCAGCGGCGCGATGAAGGCGGCGATGGCGGCTGCGCGGTGGGCGCTGGCGGGCAGTTCGGGGTGGCGGGTGGCGTATTTGTAGCGGTCCAGCAGGGGTTTGAAGATGTCGTCGTTCAAGGCGATCCATTGCTGGGCCTCATCGCTCGTGCCGACACGCAGCCAGCCTTGCGGGTCATTCTGCTGTAGCGCCCATTGCATGATGGCCAGGCTTTGGTCGATCACTTCACCGTTGGGCAGTTGCAGCACCGGCACGGTGGCTTTGGATGACAGGGCCAAAAAGTCGGCAGGCTTGTCGCCCAGTGCAATCTCCCGCACCGTGACTTCAATGCCCGCGTAGCGCAGGGCCATGCGGGCGCGAATGGCGTAGGGGCAGCGGCGAAACGAATAGAGCACGGGCAGCGCGTGGGCGGTCATGTCGAAATGATAGCGAGCCCTCCTGTCATCACATGTCAGTGCCGCCATGACAGCCGCTACCATCCCCGCATGAAGAAACCCAGCCTATCCGCCCGCGCGCCCTGCCCTTGCGACAGCGGGCAACCCTATGCCGACTGCTGTGGCCCTTGGCACACGGGCCTGGCCCTGGGCGTGCACGCCCCCACGCCTGAGGTCTTGATGCGCTCGCGCTATAGCGCTTATGTGGTGGGCTTGATTGACTATCTGTTGGCCACTTGGCACGTATCCACGTCGCCGGGCGAGCTGGAGTTGTCGCCGGTCAAATGGCTGGGGCTGGAGGTACGCCATGCGCAAAGCACGGGTGACGCGGGGGTGGTGGAGTTTGTGGCGCGTTGCCGCACGGCTGGCGGGGCCGAGCGCCTGCATGAGACCAGCCGCTTTGTGCGCACTGAGGGGCGCTGGTACTACATCGACGGGCAAATGGACGACGCGACCTGAGTGCGGTTGGGTTGAGAAACAACTCTATGATGAGCGCCTTAAGATTAGTTACGAACTTGCAAAGTGATCGCTATGAATTTCCATAAAACACTGGCCTTTATTTCCATGCTTGTCGGCAGTGCAGGGGCATGGGCACAGTCGCCGGGCATTTCTGATAAAGAAATCCTGGTCGGCCAATTTGCCGCCTTCAGCGGCCCGGCGGGGCAACTCGGAGAACGCCTGAAAGTGGGCATTGAAGCCTATTTCAAAGCCACCAACGCGCAGGGCGGCGTGAATGGTCGCACGCTCAAGCTGGTCACGCGTGACGATGGTTATGAGCCTGAAAAGGCCACGGCTGCCGTCAAGGCCTTGATTTATGAAGACAAGGTGTTCGCCCTGATTGGCGCGGTGGGCACGCCTACGGGGCTGGCTGCCATGCCGGTGTTCACGACGGAGAAGGTGCCCATGGTGGGCATGTTCACCGGTGCTCAGGCTTTGCGTGAGCCCTTTAATCGGCAGATTTTCCATGTGCGTGCCAGCTATT
>JAYVPU010000265.1:0-4050 GCA_043757205.1 Comamonadaceae bacterium
GGCCGACAAGCCGCCACTGCCATCGGTATCTTTGGCCGCACCCGACAGGCAGGCCAGCCAGGCTTGAGACGCCACGCCGCCGCGACCTGGCTGGTCGAGCGAAATTTCACTGTCACGCGCTGCGGCAATGTGCACAAAATTGCCGCCGCCATTGCCTGCCGCTTTGGGGGCCAGAATGCCACGCGTCAAAATGTTGGTGGGCTTGACGCAACTCAGTCCGGGGGGTGTGTAGGACTTGGCCATATAGGCTGCGGGTGCGCTGCTCACCGCACGGGTGGTCACGCCACCGGAGTGGCAGGCATCCAGAAACACAATGGTTTTTTGCGCCTTGTCTGAAAAGCGCTTCAAACGGCTTTCCATCTCGGTGTCGGTGAAGCCCTGGCCATCGACCGTGATCAGTGACTCGGCGCAACGCTCTTGACCGTCTTCCTGCACCAACTGACGCCCACCGTGCCCTGAGTAGTAAATGAACACCTGGTCGTTGCCACCCAATTTGGCCTCCAGCTCATCCATGGCCCGGCGCATGCCTTCTAGCGTCAGCTCACCGTCTTTCAGCGCACGAATGTTGGCCGCTGGGACGCCCATGCGCTGAGCGATTTCGGTGGCGGTGGCGGCGTCAAAGGGCACGCCCTTGAGCTTGGGAATATTGCCCTGGTAGTCGCCGATCGTCATGATCAGGGCATGGGACGTGGCCGATGGCGGTTTGCTGAAGCCCCGGATACCCGTGGTGGCAATCAGGTTGCCGCGCCCGCTACGGCCATCGTCGAGCTGCAACAGCGCCGCACCACTCAAGGGTTTGGTGGCGGCAGGTTTTTCTTTGACCGGCTCAGCCGCGTGGGCCAGATTCAAGACCGTAGTGACCATGGCCGCAATGGCCAGACCCTGCATTTTTTTCATTCTTCAACCCTTAAAGGACGAGTGGGAACGGTAGCCGTCAACGCGGCAAGAATAGTGGCAAAGGCTTCTGGCGTCCATCCGTTCGTGGTATTCCAGCACAGAAGTTGGGCCGCCCGACCAAAGCGAAGCCGTTGCGGATCAAACGTCAAAGCACCCGATTGCCCCAACGCGGATGCCATCACCGAGGCATCGGCCTGCCAGTTGGCCTGCGCATCCTCGCACAGCCAGTACACCAGCATGGCATCCGCAAACACGCTTTGAACAAAACCAGGGTCTTCAATCAGATGCACCACACGTCCGGCACCTAGTGGGGACGCTGCAACAAGACGATCCAACTGACCTTGAAGCTGGCGACGCTCGGCGGCTTGACTGTCATCGAGTCGAATGGCCATGACGGCCAGCAAACGGGTGCCTTGTGCCAAGCCCGCCATGTCCTGCAAAGAACTGCTCGCCAACCACTTTTGCGACAAGCCATGGTAAACACGCGCCACCGTGAAGTACAGCAGGCCCAGCGACAAGGGGGCCGAGGTGTCCAGGTACCAATTCGAGACATTCAAAACCGCAAAGGCGAACACCAGCAAACCCGCTTGCAAGGCGCCAAAAACCGCATCAAAAACATTGATGTGAACTTGCCGATACAGCGCAATGGCCATGCTCCAGATGAGCAAGAGCGCGGCCAGCCGCATCACCCAAGCCGGCCGCTCGCGCAGGCTGTCGCCGTTCTTGAAATTGTCAATCGCCGTGGCCAGGATCTCCACCCCCGGGTGGATGCGTGCCATCGGCGTGCCCTTGACGTCAAACAGGCTGGGCGCGGTGGAGCCGATGATGACGATCTTGCCGGCGAACGTGTTGCCGGGCCGCTCGGGCTTGGCCGTCACCAGCTCGCGGTAGGCATCAACAAAAGGCATGTAGCGGTAGGTAAAGGGCGGGCCGCGCCAGTTCAGCAAGGCATCTTGAACGGGCGCACCGGGCCAGTTGAATTCTTCCGCCATGCGCTGCGGCAGGGAGGGAATGCGCCAACCCGCGTGCTCAAGCCAACCCGGGTAACGGCGAATGATGCCGTCATGATCCGGGTGAACCTGGTGTGAACCCAGACGCCCGTTGTCAATTGCTGCGGGCACTTTGGGCAGGATGATCGCTATTGGCGCTTGCGGATCCGGTTCGGGCAAACCGGCGCTCATGGGTCTAGCCCCCGGTAAGGCCCCCACGGGAATACGGCTGAGTTTGTCGTTCTGCGGGTCTAAGCGCAGCATGGGGAAAAAGGTGGTTTTTGACTTGGCAATCTCTGCGTTGAAAGCGGCATCGCTGTCAGGGCGCAGGCTGTCGCGATCCGAGAACAGAATGTCGAAGACGATGGCCCGCGGATGCTGTGCCTCAATCCCGCGCACCAAGTCGCCGAAGACCTGGTTGGCCCAGGGCCAGCGGCCATGCTGCGCCGCCATACCCGACAGACTGGCCTCGTCAATGTCAAGGATAACGATGTCCGGGTCGGGCTGGGGTGTGAGGAGGCGCTTGGAGATCAAGGTGTCAAACAGGCGAATCTCCGCGCCTGCGACAAAACCCTGCACCCCCCAATCGCCCACGATCACAATGGAGAAAATCAACGCAAAAATCAGATAGGCCCGCCCGCCCAGGCGGCGCACCAGGGACACGACCGCCGCCCTGGTTCTTTGAATGAGATCGCGCAACCGGGTGCTGCGTGTTTTACCCATCACCGCAACCAGTAAGCCAGCAGCGCAAACACCACATCCAACACAAACACGGCCACAAGCCCATTACCCACCGCATGGATAGCTGCGTCCGAGATGGCACGCGGCGAGCGTTCGGCACTGCTGCCGTGGTGGCAGGCGATGACGCCGATCAGCAGCCCCATGACGGCGCTTTTGCCCAAGCTGAGCAGGGTCATCCACGCATCGGCCAGGTCAAAGAAATGCCCCGCCATTGGGGACAAAGGCTGCTCGTGCAGCAAGGCCACCGCCAGCCAGCCACTGCCCACCGAGATGATCTGAAACAAGATCGTCACGCCCGGCAGCACCAAGGTCATGCCCAGAATGCGGGGCAGCAAGAGAAAATCTGCCGGGGGGATGCCCATGCGACGCAAGGCGGTGAACTCATCGTGCAAATGCATCACCACCAGCTCCGAGGCCATAGCGGCGCTGCTGCGGGCCACCAAAACCAAGGCACACAGCAAGGGGGCCAGTTCAAAAAACAAGCCATAAAAAAGCCATTTTTGCGCCACATCGCTACCCGTGCCGGCCAGCGCCGTGACCTGCGTCACTGCCGCCGCCCCCGTCAACACGGCCAGGGCGACGATCACCGGCAAGGCCGAAATACCAAGAAGATGAACCTGACGATGCAGTTGCTGGCGCAGCTGGGGTTCGCGCAACCGTAGCCAACGGGTCAGCGCCAAATAGACCATCAAGGCATAGCCATACAGCCGCCATGCGACGGCGGCCGCCACGCCCCTTCGTTGGCCCGCTGTGAGATCGCTGGAAGACGAACGAATCATGGCGGAATTATGGGCCACGCCTCAGAGGGCAAACACAGGGCTTGAATTCCAAGTAAAAGGCCTTATCATTAGCACTCGCCTGGCTTGAGTGCTAACAACACCATCCAGGCTGATTTAAAGGGCGTTGACACCTCGTGTATTGGCGCTCTGGTTTTCCCACCCCTTGTTTCAAACTGAAGGAGATTCCCAATGAAACTGCGCCCTCTGGCTGACCGCGTGATTGTCAAACGCGTTGAAAACGAAACCAAAACCGCTTCCGGCATCGTCATTCCTGACAGCGCCGCCGAGAAGCCTGATCAAGGCGAAATCCTGGCTGTTGGCCCTGGCAAGAAGAACGACAAAGGCGAAGTTCAGCCTGTTGGCGTGAAAGTCGGCGACCGCGTTTTGTTCGGCAAGTACTCGGGCCAGACCGTCAAGGTTGATGGCGACGAGTTGCTGGTCATGAAAGAAGAAGATTTGTTTGCAGTGGTAGAGAAGTAATTTCTCAACACCTCAAACCCTTAATTAACTGAATCTGGAGAATTAAACATGGCAGCAAAAGACGTCATTTTCGGCGGCGAAGCCCGCGCACGCATGGTCGAGGGTGTCAACATCCTGGCCAACGCCGTCAAGGTAACCCTGGGCCCTAAAGGCCGTAACGTGGT
>JAYVPU010000266.1:0-15973 GCA_043757205.1 Comamonadaceae bacterium
CGCCGTTTTTTCCGTGGATTACCGCTTGGGGCCGGAAAACCCATTCCCTGCGGCCTTCGACGATGCACTTGCCGCAATGACCTGGCTCAGCCGGCAGGCGCGCGATCTTGCGATCAATGCGGATTGTTTGGCGGTTGGCGGGGACAGCGCAGGCGCAAACCTGGCGGCGGTCGTGGCCTTGGCATTACGCGATGCAGCTGATGTCTCTTTGGCGGGCCAATTGCTGGTCTACCCGGTGACCGACTTGAGATGCGCCACAGCCTCCTATCAGCACTGTGGCGAAGGTTACGTTCTGTCCGCGCAAGACATGTTCTATTTCAGGAAGCATTACATTTCGAATCCGTCAGATTTCACAGACTGGCGCGCCTCCCCTCTGCTGGCCGATGACCATTCGGGATTGCCCCCTGCGCTGGTGCTGACGGCAGGCTTTGATCCGCTCAGGGATGAAGGGCGTCTTTACGCCGACCAGCTTTCAGCCGCTGGCAATGCCGTGCAATACATCTGCTTTGAGCGGCAGATGCATGGTTTTCTGGGCATGGGTCGCGTCATTGATGAAGCGAACACCGCTGTGCGGCTATGCGCTGACTGGCTCAAGCGCCATCTTTAACATCCGCCGGCAAGATGGCCTTGAGGCCCGCCAGGAAGGACGTGACCTGGAGGGCAATGACTTTCTCGACAGCCAGCGGAGTTTCACCGTGGTAGATGTGGCGCCTTATGGCCAGGTGCGAAACGGCGCCGTGCAGAATCCAGCCGATCTCCTGAAGCTCGGCCTGGCCGGAGGGCATGCACAAACCGGCCTCATGGACCGCTTCTTCCATCATGGTCTCGAGCAGATGCAAGATGATGGAGGCGATATAGGTGGGGGCCATCTCAGCCTCAGCGAGTGAGGCATACAGGAACAGGCGCATCCAGCGTCGCGTCAAAACGGTGGCGTAATATTCGCGATAGAACTCATTGAGGCGCTGCGTCATCGGCTTGCTGCGGTCGCGCAGCTGAACGAACCAGACCGCCTTGAAGACGCCCGCAATCTCCGTTTCGTAGACGGCATTGATTAACGCCGACTTGTTGGGGAACACGCTGTAGAGCAGCCGTTGGGATATCCCGCAGGCTTCGGCAAGCGCGCGCGTCTGGGCGGTGAGTCCGTACTCTGAAAAGAATTCAAAGGCCTTGATCAGTATCTGTTCGCGCCGCTCGGCGGCCGGCATCCGCACCGTGGCGCGACGCACGCTGCCTTTGGGGGAAGCGGCGGAAATATTTTGCCGGCTGGCTGAGAGGCGGTCAGATCTGGCTTTCATGCGGATGTCACAGGACTAGGAGTACTCGTTAGACAGTCCCCCTACTTTAATGGCAAAATAAGTCGTCGGTTGACGATTTGAGGTTTCAATGCTTCGAACGTTCAGGTGTTGTATTGGACTATTGCCTCATTTTCAAAGCAGGAGAAATCATGATTCAGGAGTTGCGTACTTATCAGGTTCAGGCTGGCAAAGCGTCCGAATTTCTGCGAATCTACCAAGACAACGGTTTGCACATCATTACCCGTTACGCCAAACTGCTTGGCTGCTGGACCAAAGAGTCCGGCGTTCTGAACTCAGTCGTTTTCCTCTGGGCCTATGATGATTTTGGGCATCGCACAGCCCAGCGCGCCAAGATGGCGCAGGACGCCGAGTGGGTGGCATTCGTGCCCTCCATCCTGCCTTATCTGGTTCATCAGGAAAGTATTTTCCTGAGCCCGGTGTCTTTCTCGCCGATCAAGTAAGACTGCCTACAGCGAAAGCGCAGAAAAACATTGAAAACGGACGGTATGTGACGATCATTACTCAATCGTCTGGCAAGGGAATACCCCTACATGTCGTCACTTGACGATATAAAATTTCGCCGCAACAATTAACTGAACTTCAGTTGGCGACAGATGCGGCCAACTGAAGTGCTGGTCTAGTTCAATAACGCGCGCCCTATTGGCTCACCGTGGCCATCAACCTAGGAGACTGAAAATGAGCACTCACTGGACGGATGAATCGAGTCGTCGTGATTTCCTGAAAATTTCGGCGGCGGCAGGCGTCGCTGGCACGGGTTTACTGTCCGCGCCGGGCCATGCTCAGGGCGCGCCGCTGAATTTCCACACCTGGTCAGCGGGGGTGGACACGGTGAAGAGTCACCTGACGGGCTTTGAGGCCAAGACCGGCCTCAAAGTCAATTACAGCAACTCGCCTTGGGCGCAGTACCGCGACACCATGGTGACCAAGTTCGTTGGCAAGGCTCCGCTCGACGTCATGTGGGTGTCCGACACCTGGTTGCCGGAATGGGCTGATGCCGGCTGGCTGGCGCCAATCGATGGCTATCCGGAGCTGATGAAATACAACGCCGACACGGACGACTTCTGCAACAAGTCGATGCAGTACAAGGGCAAGCAGTACGGCCTGACCTATTACTCCGACTACATGGCCTTCTTTTATGACGCCGAGAAACTGAAGAAGGCCGGCATTGCGGCACCCCCAGCAAGCTGGGAGGAACTGGTCCAGCAGTCGCTCAAAATCAAAAAGGCCGGTCTTGCGGAGTACCCGCTGATGCTGTCGATGGCGCGTGAGAGCTGGCTCATCGAATTCCTGACGGCCATGGTCTATTCGCACGGCGGGCGCTTTGCCGATGACAACGGCGAGCCGCTCATGAATGACCCCAAGCGCGGTGCGCACCAGGCCATGCAATGGATCGTGGATGCGGTGAACAAGCACAAGATCGTGTCGCCGGCTTGTGTGGAGACTGGCGAGCTTAATGGCCTGAAGTCATTCAGCTCGGGCAATCACGCGTTTGCCCTGTTGGGCCGCTACCGCGTGCGCACTCTGAACGACCCCAAGCAGTCGGCAATTGCAGGCAATGTCAAGCAGGCGCTGATGCCAGCCGGGCCCGGCGGTTCGCATGCCACGGTGGGCTGGATGCGTTTTTACGGCATGACCACGCAGACCGCCGCCGACAAGGCGCGCGCCGCCAATGCCGTCAAACTGATCGAGTGGTTCGGCGGCAAGGCCGATGGCAGGTACCAGTTCCAGAAGATGCTGTTCAACGACATCGGTTCCGGTTTTGGTGTCAAGGAGTTGTTCAAGGATCCGGACATCCGCGCGGGCTACCAGAAGTACTCCGATCTGGCGATGTACGAGAAGCAGCAGCAGTTGGCGCGCAAGAAGGACGTCATCACGCGCTGGTTCGGCGAGTGGGACGAGGTCAATGGTTCGGCCTGGCAGTCCGCCATCATCGGCAAGAGCACGGTGGCCGATGCGCTGAAGAAGTCGGCGGCGGCCTGGAACGACATGCGCAAGTGATCTCGGCCTGTGCAGGGGCGGCCGCTGGTCGGCACCTGCCGACTGAGTAGCAAGTATTTGGAAAGACCGCATTGATGAGCAACCCGATCAAGGCATTGAGCCGCGCCATCCGGCATCCCGTGAGCGCCTATGATCAAAAAAGCGCCATGTTGCTATTGATGCCGATGATGGTGGTCCTGATCGTCGTGGCGGTGTTTCCGATCCTTTACTCCTTCTGGATCAGCCTGTTTGACCTCAAGCTCACGCGGCCGCAGCGGGTGCCCTTTGTCTGGTTCGACAACTACGGCAAGATTTTCCATGACCCGTTGTTCTGGGAGTCGGTGGGCCGCACCACCTCGTTCACCCTGATGTCGGTCTCCGCCATCATGCTCATCGCCCTGCTGATGTCCCTGCTGCTCAACGAGGAGTTTCGCGGACGGCGCATTCTGTCGGCCATTTTGCTGATCCCCTGGGCCATTCCTTATGTGGCCAATGGTTTGATGTGGAAGTGGATCTACGATTCTGGCTACGGTGCGCTCAACGGTCTTTTGCTACAGCTCGGTCTGATCGACAAATACATTGTCATGCTGGGTGACGTGGACAAAACCCTGGGGCTCATCACCAACGCCTTTGTCTGGAAAGAGGTGCCGCTGGCCACCATTTTGTTGCTGGTCACGCTCAAGTCGATCCGCGACGACCTGTACAGCGCGGCCAAGGTGGATGGCGCCAATGTCTGGCAGCGCTTCGTCCACATCACCCTGCCGGCGCTGGTGCCCGGCTTCACGCTGGTGATGATTTACGAAACCATGATGGCGATCCGTCACTTCGACCTATTCTTCATCCTGACCGAAGGCGGTCCGGCCGAAGCCTCGCATGTGCTGGCCTGGCAGGTCTATGTGGAAACCTTCCGCAAGCTGGCCTTCGGCACCGGGGCCGCGCTGGCTTACATCATGGCCATTGTTACGTTCACCCTGGCGTTTTTCATTATCCGCAGCACGAGCAGAAGGCTCTGATTCGATCCATGAAAATCCAACACCTGGGCAGGCGTTCTCTGCTGTTTTTCTCGTCGCTGCTGTTCGTGCTTTACGTCATGGCACCGATAGGCTGGCTGCTGTCTTCCTCGTTCCAATCCGAGGCCGAAATCACGTCGGTGCCGCCACACTGGCTGCCGCACCAGCCCACCACAGAAAACTTCGCGGCCATATTCCAGGCCAAGGACAAGGTCGTTACCTACGAGAACCGCAAGCAGGGCGACTCCGCGACCGGGGGCTACATTCCCTCCACGGCCAAGGATCTGCTGCCTTCCATGTGGAACAGCCTGCTGGTCGCCATTGCAGTCGTGATCCTCAACCTGCTGGTCAGCGTGCCCGCCGCCTATGCGCTGGCCAAGATCAGGTTCATCGGACGCACCAGCTCAATCTATTTCATGCTCACCACGCGCGTGATTCCCGACATCGCGCTGGTGGTCCCATTTTTCCTGTTCGTGCAAAAGCTCGGCCTGCTCGACAACCTCTTGTCGCTGGTGATCACCTACCTGGCCATCACCGTGCCCTTTTCCATCTTCATTCTCACCGGGTATTTCGAGTCGTTGCCCGACGAGTTGGACAAGGCGGCCCGGGTGGATGGCTGTTCGCGCCTGCAGACACTGCTGCTGGTGTACTTGCCGCTGGCCCTGCCCTCGCTGGTGGCCGTGGTGCTGTTCACCTTCCTGACCAGCTGGAACGAGTTCCTGCTGGCGCTGATGTTCACTCAGACCCCGGCCTCGCAGACCATGCCCATTGTGGTGGCCTCGTTCACCTCGGATTTCACCATCAGTTTCTCATTCATCAACGCCGCCGGTGTGCTGGCCATCATCCCCCCGGTGATCATCGCCATCCTGTTCGAGCGTTACATCGTCTCCGGCCTGACGGCTGGCGCAGTCAAAGGTTAAAGGTTAAAGGTTAAAGGAGTACATCGTGGCCCGGATCAGATTTGAAGGTGTTGGCAAGCAATACCCCAACGGTTATGTCGCCCTGAAGGATCTCCATCTCGATATTGGGGACAAGGAATTCCTGGTGCTGCTCGGGCCTTCGGGATGCGGCAAGTCCACCACCTTGAACATGATTGCCGGACTGGAAGATGTGAGCGAGGGCAACCTGTTTTTTGACAGCGAAGTCATGAACACCGTACCGCCGCACAAACGCGATGTGGCCATGGTTTTCCAGAGCTACGCTCTGTACCCGAACAAGAGCGTGTACGAGAACATCGCCTTCGGCCTGCGCATGCGCAAGCACCCCAAGGATGAAATCGATAAGCGCGTGCGTGATGCCGCGCGCCGGTTGGAGATCGAACCGCTGCTGGAGCGTCGGCCTGACCAGCTCTCGGGCGGCCAACGCCAGCGTGTTGCACTGGGCCGCGCCATGGTGCGCAAACCCTCCGTTTTTTTAATGGATGAACCCTTGTCCAATCTGGATGCGACGCTTCGCATTTCAATGCGCGCCGAGATCAAGCAGCTTCACCAGGCCATGCAGACCACGTTTGTCTACGTCACGCACGATCAGGCCGAGGCCCTGACACTGGCTGATCGCATCGTGGTGATGCGCAACGGTTTGGTGCAGCAGATAGGCACACCCGACGCCATCTATGAGCAGCCCCGCAACATGTTCGTGGCCTCCTTTCTCGGCAACCCGGCGATAAATCTGCTCGAAGGCAACATCGCCGAGGAGAACGGCCGGCTGCGGTTCAAGCGCGGCGCGCTGAACCTGAACCTGTCACCCCACCTGACGCAGCTCCTGGCCGGTCAAGCTGGACGGGCCGTTGTGCTGGGCCTGCGTGCCGAAGACGTGGTGATGGATGGTGGTCAGTCAGACGGGGACCAACTTCAGGGGCGCATCCTCTCGGTGTTGCCGGTGGGCTCCGACCAGTTCCTGGAGATGGAAGTCGAAGGCTCGAAACTTTTTTTCCGTGTCGGCAAAGAAGGCCAGTACAAGGTGGGTGAAATCGCGACCCTGAAAGTCAACCTGAACCGCTTGCACTTGTTCGACCAGAAGGACAGCCAAAGTCTGGCCTGGTAGGAAGCGTTTGTGAAACCCTCTGCCTTTGACTATTTCCGACCGAGCTCGCTGGAAGAAGCGCTGCAACAACTGGCCACGTGCGGCGAAAGCGCCAAGCTAATCGCCGGCGGCCAGAGCCTTGGACCCATGCTGAACATGCGGCTGGCGTCGCCCTCCGCCCTCATTGACTTGAATGACTTGACGGAGCTTGCCTATATTCGGGACGTGGGGGAGATGCTGGAAATCGGTGCGTTGACCCGGCATTGCCAGATCGCAGAATCAAAGCTGGTGCAGGCCCACTGCCCTTTGCTGGCACAGGCGGCTAAAACCATTGGCCACTATGCGATTCGTCAGCGCGGCACGATCGGCGGAAGTCTGGCGCATGCCGACCCCGCCGCACAGTTGGCGCTGATTGCAGCGACGCTTGAGGCCAAGCTTGAGATCGTGAGTCATGGCGGGCAGCGCAGTTTGCAGGCCACTGCCTTCTTCCAGTCCGTCATGACCACGGCGCTGGCGCCGGACGAAATGATCCATTGCGTGCATTTTCCCAAGACCGGCGCGAATGTGGGCACGTCGTTCCAGCTGTTCAATCGCCGGCACGGGGACTACGCCATTGTGGCCACGGCCGTCACGGTAGCGCTCGATGGCGATCGGGTAGCGCATGTTCGTGTGGGCCTGAGCGGGGTGAGTCCCGTACCGAAGTCCTGCGATGAAATCGTGCGTCCGTTCGCTGGTCGCCTTGCCAATGCTGCGTGGGCAGCAGAGGTTGCGCTTGCGCTGCGCGAGGCAGTTTCGCCTGAAGATGATCAGCACATATCGGCCGTGTACCGCAAGGAGTTGACCCAAGCGCTGGTGGAGCGGGCGCTGGTGCGCGCCTTGAGTCGAGCCAAAGCCGAATCAAAGGATGCGTCATATGCATAAGCGTGCCATCACGCTGACCGTCAACGGTCATAACCACGAACTACTGGTTGAGCCGCGCAAGCTCCTGGTGGATGCGCTGCGCGAGGATTGCCGCCTCACCGGCACCCACGTGGGCTGCGAGCATGGCGTCTGCGGTGCCTGCACGGTGCTGGTTGATGGAAGTCCCGCGCGCTCCTGCCTTACCTACGCCATCCAGATGGAGGGGCATGAGGTGTCAACGATAGAGTCGGTTGCCATCAATGCATTGCTGTCCCCTCTGCAGCAGGCGCTGCACGAGGAGCATGGCTTGCAGTGCGGCTTTTGCACACCGGGCATTGTGATGACCTTTGAGGCCTTCCTCAAACAGAACCCTGAGCCGAGCGAAGAGGAAATTCGTGAGGCGCTGTCGGGCAACCTGTGCCGTTGCACGGGCTACCAGAACATCGTCAAAGCCATCCAGAAGGCGGCCGAGCAGATGAGAAAAGCACCGGACTATGTCGCACCCTGAGTTCCACGCCATCGGCCAGCATGTGCCGCGCACGGAAGACTACCGGCTGCTGACCGGGCAGGGCCGCTTTGTGGACGATGTCGAGGTGCCGGGCGCCCTGCATGCCTGCTTTGTGCGCTCGCCCCATGCCCATGCCCGCATCCTGGCCATCGATGTGCAGACGGCGTGCAACATGCCCGGCGTGGTGGCGGTGTTCACGGGGCAGGACCTGGCGCAGTGGACCACCCGCCAGCGCATGGCGCCACCGATCGAGGGCTTGCAACCGATGGAAATGGACACCTTGGCGATCGACAAGGTCCGTTTTCAGGGCGACCCGGTGGCCTGCGTGATTGCGTCGGACCGCTATCTGGCCGAGGATGCGGTCGAACAGGTGCACGTGGACTACGAGGTGCTGACCGCCGTGACCTCGATGTGGCAGGCGCTGGAGCCCTCTTCCCCGCGCGTCGATGAAAGCCTGACGAGCAACCTGGTGTCGCACCAGCAGGCGGTGCACGGCGACCCCAAAGCCCGCCAGCGCGAGGCGCTCCGGGTGGTGGAGCGGACGTTCTCCATGCAGCGGCAGACGCAGCTGCCGATCGAGACGCGCGGCTGCATCGCGCTGTGGGACGGTGGACGCCAGCACCTGACTTTTTATGTTGGCAACCAGGTGCCTCATCCCTACCGCACCACTTTGGCGGGCCGCCTTCGGCTGTCGGAGTCGCAGGTCACGGTGATTTCGCAGGACGTGGGCGGAGGCTTCGGACAGAAGATTGCCTTGTACCGCGAGGAGCTCACGGTGGCCGCCGTGGCGCGCCAGCTCCGGCGGCCAGTGCGCTGGCGCGAGGACCGGCTGGAAAACCTATTGGCCTCCTCGCAGGCACGCGAGGATTTTTGCCGTACCCGGGCTGCGGTCGATGCCGAGGGCAGGCTGCTGTCCCTGGCGCTGGAGATCGTCGAGGACTTCGGCGCCTACAGCTTTTACCCGGGCAACTACCTGGCGCGCGTCGTGGCGATGATCCTGACCGGCCCGTACAAGGTGCAGGACTACAGCTACGACGTGCGCGTGGTGCTGAGCAACAAGGTGGGCAACGGGCCGATGCGCGCGCCCATGGCCATCACCAGCTGGGTGATGGAAGGCACGATGGACGCGATCGCACGCGAGCTCGGGCTGGACCCGGTGGCGGTGCGACGACTCAACATGCTGCACCCGCATGAGCTGCCCTACACCATGGCCACCGGCGAGGTGCTGGCCGACATCACGCCGCGCGAGACGATGGAGGCGGCGCTGGCGGCCATCGGCTACGAGGATTTCCGACGGCGCCAGCAGCAGGCACTTGCACAGGGGGTGTACCTGGGCCTGGGCATCTGCACGGTGGTCGAGTCAACTACCTATGGTTCACGCTTTTACAAAGCCGCAGGCATTGCCGGTTCGGGTCACGAGGCCGCCTGGCTGCGCATTGAGCCCTCGGGTGCGGTCAATGCCTCGGTGGGTCTGGGCCCTACCGGCCAGGGCTATGAAACCTCGCTGGCCCACGCTGTGGCCGAGGGCTTGGGGGTGGCGCCGCAGCAGGTGCGTATCCATCTCGGCCACACGGACATTGCCCCCTACGGCATGGGCAGCCGCGGCGCGCGCGGCGGCACGGCCGGTGGCGGCACGCTGTACCTGTGCGCCCAGGAGGCGCAGACCAAGGTGCTAGCGATTGCGGCGCAACACCTCGGGCTGATGGACAGCGAGTCGTTACGCTTGCGGGACGGCCGTGTCGAAAAGCGGGTCGATGGCGAGTGGATCCCCGCGGGTCTGGCACTGGCCGATGTGGCGCGCACCGCCTACCTGGACCCGACTGCCTTGCCCTCGGGCATGAGTCCGGGGCTGGAGTTTCACAAGACCTACGACCCGCCACCGATGACCTATTCGAACTCCACCCATGTGTGCGAGGTGGCGGTGGATGCAGCCACCGGGGCCATCCGTTTTCAACGCTATGTGGTGGCTGAAGACTGCGGCACCGTGCTCAGCCCGGTGGTGGTGGAGGGGCAGCAGCATGGCGCCATCGCCATGGGCCTGTCGGGCACGCTGTTCGAACATGTGGTGTACGACGAGACCGGGCAGAACCTGTCGGGCACCCTGGCCGACTACCTGGTGGCCACGGCGCACGAACTGCCCCACATTGAAATCATCTCCATGCACACGCCCAACCGCGCCACGCCTGCGGGCATCAAGGGCATGGCCGAGGGTGGTGTGATGGGGGCCATTGGCGCCCTTAGCAACGCCGTCAACGACGCCCTCGCTCCGCTGGGCGTGGTGGTGAACCAGCAGCCATTCACGCCCATGTACCTGCGTGACCTGATCCGACAACAATCCGAAACCTTGAACAAGACATAAATCATGACCAACCCCGCAAACAACGCACAGGGCAAGCTCCGCATCGGTTTCATCGGTTTGGGCAATATGGGCCGCCTCATGGCTGGCCATATTCTTGCCGCCGGCCATCCCCTGAATGTCTATAACCGTTCGCACGACAAGGCCGACGAATTGCTCGCACGCGGAGCCGCTTGGTGCGCCACGCCAGGCGAGGTCGCAGTCAACTCTGATGTGGTCATCACCATGGTCGGCTACCCCCATGACGTGGAACAGGTCTACCTGGGCGCAGACGGCATCGTGGCGCGCGCCAACAAAGCGCTGCTGATCGACATGACCACCTCCAGCCCCGAACTGGCCGTACGCATTGCAGCGCAAGCGGCCAAGGTGGGTTGTCGTTCGCTCGATGCACCGGTCTCGGGCGGTGACATCGGCGCGCGCGACGCCAAGCTGGCCATCATGGTCGGCGGCGATCAGGCCGCCTTCGACGAGGCGCTGCCCATCCTGCAACTGATGGGCGCCAACATCGTGCTGCAGGGCGGCCCCGGTGCCGGCCAGCACACCAAGATGTGCAATCAGATCGTGATCGCCTCCACCATCATGGGCGTGTCCGAAGGCTTGGCCTACGGCAAGGCCGCAGGGCTGGACCTGTCAACCGTGCTCAAGTCCATTGGCGGTGGTGCGGCTTCCGGCTTCCAGCTCACCGTGATGGGCGGCAAGATGATCGCTGGCGACTTCGCACCGGGCTTCTACATCGAGCACTTCATCAAGGACCTGGGGATTGCCCTGGCTGAGGCAAAGCGCATGCAGCTCGACCTGCCGGGCTTGGCACTGGCCCGCAAACTTTTTGAAGACCTGGCGCAGCAGGGCCATGCCCGCCTCGGAACCCAGGCACTCATCAAACATTACGGGGCTTAATCATGGCCATGGAATTCTCCGGCGAGTACCGCATCCCGGCGCGACGGCAGCAGGTCTGGGATGCGTTGAATGACCCGAGCGTGCTGCAAGTCTGCATTGCCGGGTGCAAGCAACTCGAAAAAATTTCCGCCACCGAGTTCACGGCCATCGTCGCCGCCAAGGTGGGGCCGGTGTCGGCCACTTTTCGTGGCAACGTCGTGTTAAGCGTTCTGGACCCGCCACGCAGTTACACCCTGACGGGCCAGGGCCAGGGTGGTGCCGCCGGCTTTGCCAAGATGAGTGCGCGGGTCGTGCTGAAAGAAGAACAGAACGACACCGTGCTCACGTACACCGCGAGCGCCGAAATCGGCGGCAAGCTCGCCAGCGTGGGCAGCCGGCTGCTGCAGACCGTGGCCAAGAAGAATGCGGACGATTTCTTTTCGGCCTTCGCCCGACACCTGGGTGGCACGGGCGAAAAAGAGGTCGTGGCGCCAGCCGCCGCTCCTGCAGCCGGCGCGCTCGCATCCGCGGGCTTGCCTGCGACCGCACCGGCACCTGCCAGGCTCTTCAGCTCGTTGGGGGCTCCTGTGCCGGCCTGGCTGGTTGTTTTTGCCTGTGGCATTGGTTTCGCACTGGGCTATTGCATCGCGCGCTAGCGTTGGCATTGCGCATGGAAAATATTTTGGAATCGCATGGCCATTTCAGTCTTTGATTTGTTCAAGGTCGGCATCGGCCCCAGCAGCTCGCACACGGTAGGCCCCATGCGCGCGGCGGGCATGTTTGCGCTGTCATTGAAAAAAGAGGGCTTGCTCGATCAAACCGCCAGCGTCAGAGCAGAGCTGTATGGTTCTTTAGGGGCGACCGGCAAAGGACACGGTTCAGACATCGGGATCATGCTCGGCCTGATGGGCCATACCCCCGATGCGGTTGATGTGGATGCGGTGCCCGGCATCATGAAAAAGGCCCGCACGCTTGAAACGCTCTCTTTGCTCGCCATGCACCCCATCGCATTTCGCGAGAAGGACCATTTGCTGATGTACCGTCGCGAAGCGATGGCAGAGCATCCCAACGGAATGCAATTCAGCGCGTTTGACGTGACCGGTGAGCTGCTGCGCCAGACCAAGTATTTGTCGGTAGGTGGTGGCTTTGTCGTCACGGTGGGCGCCAGGAACGACCATGTTCTGACGGCCTACAACCAGGTGCCCTATCCCTTCACCTCGGGAGATCAGTTGCTGGCGTTGTGCAAGCAGCATGGCTTGACGCTCAGTGCGATCATGTGGGCGAACGAGCGCACGTGGCGCACCGATGATGAAATTCGCAGCCAACTGCTTGACCTCTGGCGCGTCATGCGCGAATGCGTGCAGCGTGGCCTCACGCATGAGGGCACGCTGCCGGGGCCGTTCAAGGTGCAGCGCCGTGCGCCGATACTGGCCGCGCAACTCAGGGCATGCGCTGAAAGAGTACTCATTGACCCGCTGTCGGTGCTGGACTGGGTCAACGTGTATGCCTTCGCCGTGAATGAAGAGAATGCCGCCGGGGGTCGCGTGGTCACGGCCCCGACCAACGGCGCAGCTGGCGTCATTCCGGCGGTGCTGCACTACTACGACAAATTCATAGCCAATGCGACCGACGATGGCGTCATCGAGTTTCTGCTGACCGCCGCAGCAATTGGCATTCTTTACAAACTCAATGCGTCGATTTCCGGTGCCGAGGTCGGGTGCCAGGGTGAGGTGGGGGTGGCCTGTTCCATGGCCGCGGCTGGTTTGGCGGCCGTCATGGGCGGGAGTCCCGAGCAGATCGAGAACGCAGCCGAGATCGGCATGGAGCACAACCTGGGCTTGACCTGCGACCCCATCGGCGGCCTGGTCCAGGTGCCTTGTATTGAGCGCAATGCCATGGGCGCTGTCAAGGCACTCAACGCCGCACGCATGGCACTGCAAGGCGACGGCCAGCATGTGGTGAGCCTGGACAAGGTGATCAAAACCATGCGCGAGACGGGCGCTGACATGAAAACAAAATACAAGGAAACCTCGCGCGGGGGGCTGGCGGTCAACATCGTTGAGTGCTGAATGACGCGTTCGTTTTCAATAGAGGAGTACCCATGAAAGTCATTGATTCCATCGTGACCCAGGCAGCCGGGATAGCCGCGGTCCGGCGCGACATCCACGCCCATCCCGAACTGGGATTTGAAGAGCTTCGCACCGCCGACCTGGTGGCGCAAAAGTTCACCGAATGGGGCATACCCATCCATCGCGGACTGGGTGGCACAGGCGTGGTGGGCATCGTCAAGAACGGCAGCTCATCGCGCGCTGTCGGTTTGCGCGCCGACATGGATGCGCTGCCGCTGCAGGAATTCAACACCTTTGACCATGCCAGCCGGCACGATGGAAAAATGCACGCCTGCGGCCATGACGGCCACACTGCCATGCTGCTGGCCGCGGCACAGTACCTGGCCAAGAACCGCCACTTTGATGGCACGGTGTACCTGATCTTCCAGCCGGCCGAAGAAAGTGGCGGCGGCGCGCGCGAGATGATGCGTGATGGCCTGTTTGACAAATTCCCGATGGAAGCTGTTTTCGGCATGCACAACTGGCCAGGAATGCGGGCCGGAACCTTTGCTGCGAGCCCGGGGCCGGTCATGGCTTCCAGCAATGAATTCAAGATCACCGTGCGGGGCAAGGGCGGCCACGCGGCATTGCCGCACAACGGCCTGGACCCGGTGCCGGTGGCCTGCCAGATGGTGCAGGCGTTCCAGACCATCATCAGCCGCAACGTGAAGCCGATTGATGCCGGCGTGATTTCCGTCACCATGATCCATGCCGGTGCCGCCACCAACGTGATCCCGGACAGCTGCGAACTGCAGGGAACCGTACGGACCTTCACGCTGGACGTACTCGACCTGATCGAACAGCGCATGAAGCAAGTGGCTGAAAACACCTGCGCAGCTTTTGGTGCCCGTTGCGAATTCGAATTCGTGCGCAAGTACCCGCCCACCATCAACTCGGCCCGCGAGGTCGAGTTTGCGCGCAAGGTCATGGCGGGCATTGTGGGCGAGGCCAGTGTGCTTGTGCAGGAGCCCACCATGGGTGCCGAAGACTTTGCCTACATGCTTCAAGCCAAGCCGGGGACCTATTGCTTCATTGGCAATGGTGATGGTGATGGCGTGCACCGCGAGCTGGGTCATGG
The DNA here is from genome assembly GCA_043757205.1 of Comamonadaceae bacterium. Classification (GTDB taxonomy): domain Bacteria; phylum Pseudomonadota; class Gammaproteobacteria; order Burkholderiales; family Burkholderiaceae_C; genus CANCDA01. The sequence continues at coordinate 14,152 of JAYVPU010000266.1, forward strand.
CGATGGTCCGTGCATGCTGCACAACCCGAGCTATGACTTTAATGACGCGTTGATTCCGCTGGGCGGCACGTACTGGGTCCGGATTGCCGAGACGTGGCTGGCCGAGGACGCAGCGCAATAGTATTGGCGCAATGCGTGTCTATTTGGCAGGCGGCTGCCGATGGGCTCGTTCGGTGGGTTTTTAGACGGATGATTCCCGTTGGGATTACCCGCCCACCACCGACCATCCCGCGTGGCGGTTGACCTTGTTGTTCTCGTAGTCCCACAGCGTGCCGCAGCGCTCGCAGCGGTAGCGGGTGATGGTGACCGTGCCGTGTCTGTGTTCCACGCTGCGATTGGTGCCTTGCATCAGCTCGGGGTGGCCTTTGGCGCGGCGCCAGTTTTGCTGGATACCGGCGCAGGAGTCGCACAGTGCGGGGGCGGTGGCGTCGTTGGGTGGGAGAGTGTCTTGGGTCATGGGCGGGCTTAGAAGTTGGGGCAAGCTTGCCTGATAAATTTTTGCATCAAGCCTGATTGTCGCTGCCCTGCCCACACAGTGTGCGCAAACGCTGGTGGGCAGCATCTTCCAGGTTCACGGGGAGCTGCTGCTTGGCGCTCAGGTAGTGGCCGGTAAACACCGCCAGGTAAGCGTCCAGCACCGCAGCGGCGTGCGCCTCACCCGCCAAGGCTAGGCACAGGGCGGCCACTTCTGAAGTGCAAAAATGGTCGTCGCGCCGGGAGCGGCGCAGGCGGTAGTTGGAGATCTGCTCGGGCTGCAGGCTCAGCACCGGCAGCGCATTCAGGTAGGGGCTTTTGCTGAACATCTTGCGCGCCTCGGCCCAGGTGCCGTCCAGAAGGATGAACAGCGGGCGCTTTGTCGGCACATGCGCACACCCATTGACATCAACAACATCAGGCGATATCAAGGTAGTGAGCACCCGCTCAGAAACCACAAATTCGCCTGGAAACACCACATACGGCTGCCACTGCGGGTCAGCCAGCAGGGCCAACAGCGCCGGGGCAACCTCGGTGCGCGCCCAAGCAAAGGCAAACGTGTCGGCCACCACATCGGCCACCAGCCAGCCGGTGTTGCTGGGCTTGAGCGGCTCAATGTCGGCCATCAGCAGACACACCCCTGCGCGCGTGGATACCACCGGACGCAAGGCACACAGGCAGTGGCTAGGCACCAGCCGACAGCCCGCACAGCGCTCCCCACGCGGGCCACCCCGGGCCAGAAAGGGTTTGACGCTGCGCGCCAAACGTGAAGCGCGCAAACGCGCGACGGCGTGGGTCATGGTGAAGTCGATTCTGTCACGTTGTGTTTGCCACTTGTATTCATTTCAAGCTGCTGCACCACCGACCCGAATCCGGGCACACACTCACCCGCGCGCCGTTCAGCCAGACTTGCTCCTCGGTGACTCGCAACGGGCTTGAAGGTTCGGTGTTGAAGGCGATTTGAAGCGCTTGGCTGATAGCGGCATGTTCGATGGGAAGCTCCCAAGTCAGAAATACCTGGGTGCAATCCTGCTCGGGCGGGAAGTCGGCCACATCGAAGCCGCTGCTGCTGCGCGCAATTACGGCGTGCGGCTGGCCCGTATCGAAGATCACAGCCGTACCCCGGCCCAGGGGGATTCGATGACCCGTTGACGGGAAATGCAAGTCAAGACCCCGGTCCTCGCTCAGGAAGAGGTTGCAAAAGGCCGCGCCGCCATAGTGCGCGCCGTCATGGTGGTATCTGGCACCGCGACAAGCCATCAGGGCCACGTCACACGTGGACAACACGTCCTGCAAGCCGAGCGTGTCCATCCAGTTGGCCACCGCCTGCACGCAGTGTTTGTAGTCC
>JAYVPU010000267.1:0-15890 GCA_043757205.1 Comamonadaceae bacterium
CAAAACCATGATCCTGGGCTATCGCGCCGAATACCTGGCCAAGGCCCAAACGCAGGCCAGCAAGCCCATCCTGATCCTTTGCTACAACGAACCACTGGCCGTCAAGCTGGCGAGCGTGATGGACGCCAAAGGCCTCGCCGACAAGGTGCATGCGCGACATTTTCATAAATGGTGCCGCGACCAGCTGGTGGCCTTTGGGCAAACCCTGCCGGGCCAGATGAGCAGTGATCAATATGCTGAAGACTTGGTGTTGCGCGTCATCCAAGGCGTGGACCGCAAGCAAATCCCAAGCGGCCAATACCAAGCCGTGCTGATCGACGAAGGCCACGACTTTGCTCCCGAGTGGCTCAAGCTGGTCACGCAAATGGTGGACCCCACCACCAACAGCCTGCTCCTGCTGTACGACGATGCGCAAAGCATTTACGAGCGCCGTGCTTCACGCGATGGCTCTAAACAGTTCAGCTTCAAAAGCGTGGGCGTGCAGGCCCAGGGCCGCACCACCATTCTGAAAATCAACTACCGCAACACCAAGCAGATTCTGCAAACCGCCAACCTCATTGCAGCCGACCTGCTGACAGCGGACGACAAGGACGACGACGGCATACCGCTGGTCAAACCCATCAGCTGCGGGCGCGAAGGGCAAGCGCCCATCCTCATCAAACTACCCAGCTTGCGCGAAGAAGCGTTTGCCATTGCCGACCAACTGAGCCACGCGCACAAAGAAGGCCACGCCTGGGGCGACATGGCCATCTTGTGCGCGGACACAAAGACGCGTGACCTTTGTGCACAGGTGATGGCGCAACGCAAGCTACCCGTCGAAAACCGCACACGCCCAGGCGACTTTGACCCCACCAGCGACAAGATCAAGATCATGACCATGAAGGTCAGCAAAGGCCTGGAGTTCCCCGTGGTGGCGCTGCCCGGCGTGGGGCACATGCCCGCGAAGGGCGAAGACGAGCAAGAGGCTGCGCGGGTGTTTTATGTGGCGGCGACGCGGGCTACGCAGCGGTTGGTGATTGGGGTGGGTGGGGATGGGGGGTTTGGGCGGAGGCTGGGAACATGACCAGGAAAACAACATGAACGAGACAACACACAACCTGGTGCCCGCGCCTGCCGATACCCTGCACGCCGAACTGCACGCGCTGATTGCCAGCAGCCGCCAGCGGCTGGCCGGTGCCGTGAATGCGGAGCTGACACGGCTGTACTGGAGCGTAGGCCAAAGGCTGCGCACCGAGGTGCTGGGCGGCGCGGACCGTGCCAAATATGGTGACCAGTTGATTAACCGCGTGGGGGATCAGCTGGCGCAAGAGTTCGGCCGTGGATTCGAAGCCAAAAATCTGCGCCGTATGTTGCAATTTGCGGTGGCTTTCCCGGACACAGAGAAAGTCGCATCACTGATGCGACATTTGAGCTGGACGCATTTTCTGCAACTATTACCCGTCAAAACAGATGCCGCGCGCTGGTTTTATGCCCAACAATGTGTGGAATCGCGCTGGAGCGTGCGCGAGCTACGCCACCAAATCGAACGCAAGGCCTTTGAGCGCACAGAGCTTGCCTCATTGCAAACCCCCTCAGCGGGCGGCGGCTTCCAGTTCTGCACCCTGACGGCCGAGCCCTTGTTCACACCGCAAGGCCAAATCCGCGAGGACGTGACGTTTGCACAACTGGCTGAATTTGTGTGGTTCGCAGAAACCGGCACCGGCTACACCGGCACGGCCACGTCGCCCCTGTTGGGAACGCACGAAGGCCGCGCCATCTACTTGCTTTACAACGGCATTTTGAAAGACAAAACGGTAGGCGGTGGCAATGTGCTGACCGGCCCGGTGTACGACGTCTTGCCGCCCTTTGAAGGCCTTAAAACCATCTACGCCGCAGCCTGCCGACTGGGCTCACCCCGGTTGCAGCGCGAACAGATTGCGTTCAAACAAACGCCTTATGCACTGGCGGTGTAAATTGGCTGTGTTTCATACGCTCTTTTGAAAGGACATTGCTATGGGTACGCAAGAAATTATTGACATGGCCCTCAAGCTCAAGCCGCACGAGCGGCTACAGGTGGTGGACAAGATTCAACAGAGTTTTGACCAATCTGACCCAGAAATTGATCGCCTCTGGGGCGAAGAGGCCCTGCGGCGACTGGCAGCGCATCGGCGCGGCGAACTGGGGGCGGTACCGATGGAAGCGGTGTTTGGCAAGCATTGATGCACGTTAAATTTTCAACGGTCGCCGCAGCCGAGCTGGATGACGCGACCCTGTATTACGAGCAAGCCGTACCAGGGCTCGGTGAGCAGTTTCGCGGTGAGGCGGAGCGCGCGGCACGGCACGGCAATTGGGCCGTATGCCCCTGTTATGGCCTGAAGTCTGGCCGCCGGTTCGGCGCTGCCTGCTGTCACGTTTCCCCTACGCTTTGATTTACTCGGTTGAAGCGGATTATGTTTTCGTGATCGCTGTAGCGCATCAACATCGCAAGCCTGGCTATTGGCAAGACCGCATCCCACAACAATGACAACATTCAGCCCCAAAAGATACCAACAAGACCCGGCCAACCAGGGGGGTGTGCTCGACAGCGTAGAGGCTTTTTTCAAGGCCATACACACATTTGGCCGTGCGTCGCTGGCGTTTACCGCTGTAACGGAAGACCTGTGGGGCCAGAGCCTGCGCTACACGCCGCTGGCAGGCTTTGCGACAGACATGCCCTACTTCTGTCTGCGCGTGCCAACGGGCGGTGGCAAAACCTGAAGCCCACAACAACCGCACCGAACTGGCCTTTGACATGCTGGCCCGCTTTAACCCCAGCGGCATCATGGAGCTGACCGCTACGCCCGATATGGAGCGCACGCCCAGCATCGATTCCGCAAACACTTTTACAGCCGGATCGCAGACTTCGACAGCAAGGAAGAGTTTGAATGCGCCGCTTGGCTGGATACGCAGGCGCAAAAAGGTCGGTTGCAATACTGGGTGCGAAGCCGCACAAGTGAAAACCATTGTGATGTCCGGGAACTGCCCCTGTCGCGCAAGATGGGGTTTTCAAAATCGGCTTTCTGCGCCGCCTTGTCAACCCATGGCATGGCCTGTCTGCACGCCCCCCGCCCTGAGTTGCCCCAAGCCCATCCGCAACCAATACAAGGCGGATGGCAACTGGCAAACCTACATCCGCGATTTTTTGAAACCAGTTGGGCGGGCCGACGGTGACGCGCCTGGCCGCTAAAACAGCCCTGCCTGATTTGGGTTTTCAGCAGGCGGCTTAGGCGGGTAGATCAGGCTTTTGCAGACGCAGCAGCTTTTCTTTCTCTTCGTCTGCCCAGGTGCCCAGCGGACAACTGGGCTGAGACAACGCTTTGTTCCGAAAACACTCTACTCACTTGAATTTAACGCATAAACGAAACATACTACCGGCTCTATGCCAACCGACACCCACACACAACGCATTCTTGCCCTGGCCACCCAGCGGGGCCTGCTGCGCGCCAGCCATTTGCAGGAGCTGGGTATTGCCCGCGTGGTGCTCTCGCGGCTCACCGCCAGCGGCCAGCTGGAGCGCGTGGGGCGCGGTGTGTACCGGCTGCCCGAGCGCCAAGGCTCTGAGCATGAAAGTCTGGCCACCATTGCCATCAAGGTGCCACAGGCGGTGTTTTGTTTGCTCACGGCTTTGCAGATACACGAGCTCACCACGCAGTTGCCGCGCCAAGTCTGGATCGCCATGCCGCAGGGCAGTCACGCGCCCAAGATGGATTACCCGCCGGTGAAGATGGTGCAGTTTTCGGGCGAGGCGTATGCCGCAGGCGTTGAGGTGGCGCAGGTCGATCAGGTGGCGCTGCGGGTGTACGGCGTGGCCAAGACGGTGGCCGACTGCTTCAAGCACCGCAACAAGATCGGGCTTGACGTGGCCATTGAGGCACTCAAAGATGCCTTGGCCCAGAGGAAGGCCACCGCGGATGAGCTGTGGCGCTTCGCCAAGATTTGCCGGGTGGCCAATGTGATGCGGCCCTATCTTGAAGCCTTGGGGCACGGGGGCTGAATGGCGCACGATCTCGCCGCCTCCGTTCGGGCACGCCTGCTCAATATGGCCAAGGCCGAGCAGACCGATTTCAACTCGGTACTGGTGCGCTACGCGCTGGAGCGCTTTTTGTACCGGCTGGGCCAGTCGGCGCACGCTGACCACTTTGTACTCAAAGGCGCGATGCTGTTTAACCTTTGGTACGCCATGCCGCACCGACCCACGCGGGATGTTGATCTACTTGGTTTTGGACCCAGCGATCTGCAGTCCATAGCGCAAGCGTTCCGCGAAATCGTGAGCGTGGCGGTGGAAGACGGCATTGTTTTCGACGCGGCCAGCGTGCGTGTGGAAGAGATTCGCAAAAACGCAGGCTATGCCGGTGCGCGGGTGATCGTGTCGGCAGAGCTGGCACGCGCCCGCTGCAAGACGCAAATTGATGTGGGGTTTGGCGATGCCGTCACACCGGGGCCAGTGGATGCCGTCTACCCGGTGTTGCTTGCCGACTTTGCGGCACCGCGCTTGCGCACCTACCCGGTCTATACGGTCATCGCAGAAAAGCTGCACGCCATGGTGCTGCTGGGCATGACCAACAGCAGGCTGAAGGACTATCTGGATCTATCGGTATTGCTGGAGCGCGAGGCACTGAACCCGGCCACCTTGGCTGCCGCCATTGCGGCGACATTCACCCGCCGTGGCACCGCGTTGCCAACAGTGCTGCCGATTGGGTTGAGTGATGAGTTCGCCAACGATCAATCCCGACAGGCCTTGTGGGCGGCGTTCCTCAAAAAGAACGCACTGCCTGCGGTGCCACTGACCAGCGTCGTTACCATGCTCCGCACCACTCTTCAGTCAGCGCTTAGGCAGGCGGCGTCAACAAACTTTACGCTATAAATATAATAGCTTCTTGCGCACAGTTCACGAGGGCTACAGCTCTATTTTGCACACAACGCATACCCCGTACTGCGCCACTCACAACCTGGCGCTACCTGCCGCATTGGGCCTGAATTTGCTTGCTGGGTATTTGATGGGTCTGACCTTTGACGCCTTCATCGCCCGCCTGCAAGCCGCGCAGGTGGGCAAGGCCACGCGCTACGCGGTGAACGTACCTGGGTGTGAGCAGCCTGCGCTCAAGTCTTGAGGCAAACCGGTCGTGTGACCGCCGCCGCAGGACACGAGGCGTGGCACTTAGCTCATTTTTGCTTACTCATTTCTCAAACACAGCGAAACGTCAAATTCACCCGTCGCCGCCCCAGCAGCGCGTGCTCGCCGTCGGCCAGTGCGCTCACCCCGTGGTAGGCCAGCCGCGATGGCCCACCCCACACCATCACGTCGCCATGCACCAGCCGGTAGCGCTGAATGCGGTCTTTGCGGTTGGGCGTGCCGAACAGAAATACCGCTGGCAAACCCAGCGACAGCGAGACGATGGGCGCGCGCAGGTCGTTTTCGTCTTTGTCTTGGTGCAGCGAGAGTTTGGCACCGAGCAGGTATTGGTTGATCAGGCAGGCCGTGGGCGTGAAGTTCGCGTAACCGGCTTGGGCTGCGGCACGCTGGGCCAGGTCCATCAGACATACGGGCATGGTGGGCCAGGGCTGGCCCGAGAGCGGGTCACACGCGGCGTAGCGGTAGCCACCGACGCTGGACACCCAGCCCAGCGGGCCGCAGTTGCTCATGGCCACGGACATGGTGTAGCCGCCGGGGGTTTGCCAGTGGCGCAAGGGGGCTTGCTGGAGGACGGACTCGATGGCCTGCAGCAGGGCCGCATCATTCGCGCGGGCAAAGCCGTGCAGCAGCACCGCGCTGGGGGCGATTTGAGTCAGCGCGGCCTCGGGGGGTGGGGGCAGGTCGTCAAAGAGGTCCATGGGGCTACGCACCGCCTTCATGCCTATACCCAGCCTCGCGCTGCGCCCGCACCGCCAGCACAAACACGGCGTTGATAGCCGCCACATAACGGTACAGCGCCACGTAGCCACGCGTGGCACGGCCGATGATGAATTCGCGTTTGCCGTCTTTCACGAGTCGCCCAATCAAGGGGCTGTGGGTCAGGATTTGAATGGCTTCCAGAGTGTCGCCCATGCGTTGCGGCGCAGCGCCTGCGTCAAACTGGGCGATGTGTTCAAAGAAGCGGTCGAAATCGTCAAGGACTTCAGGGGCCAGCTCGATGCGGATCATGCGCTGGGTCACTTGGCCAATCAGCGGGCGGCGGGTTTGCGGGTGGGCTCGCCATTCGCCCGCGCTGCAAGATAAGCTTTTGCGTCATCCCATGGCACTGTTTTGCCAGCGCGCTGTGCGGCAGCGGCCACGCGGACTGTGAGCTCGTTTTCAATGCGGATGGTGGTGGTGGACATGCTGTGGTCTCCAGAGAATGCAAAATAGTAGCGCGTTAGTGCTACAAATTCGCACTGCGCTTATTCGGCACACAGCCCGGCTGACCAACGGCGTGGCGTTTTACCGCCAGCCGCGATGCCAGCCTTGGCGTGGGTGTCGCCAGCCCCAGCCATATTGCGAATTAAACTGCCACATATAGCCTGGTGCGGGCATGCCGTAGGTGGGCGTCACGTAGACGACGCCAGGTGGGTGGGCATAGGCAGGTTCCATGCCAACGGGGGCGACCACACAGCCACCCAGGGTGACCGTGGCGCAGAGTACGGCGGCGCAGTGAAGGATTGAAGATTTCATGTGGGATGCTCCTGGAGTTGGGCACCGGTGAACAACCGGCACCTACTCAACGCCAGCCACGCCAGCGGCGACACCGGCCCCGCGTGCAGTTTTTCGTCAAACGGTGTGATGCGGTCGTGGTCGTGCAGCACCAGGCCTTGCACGAATTTGTCTCCTACGGCGGCTTGCAGTTGGCGCAGGCCGCGCAGGTCTGGCACACGCACGGTGGCCGATGCCTTGACTTCAATGCCGATGACGCGTCCGCGCTGATCCTCAATGACCAGGTCCACCTCGTCTTGCTCTTTGGTTCGTTTGGGTGTTTTGGTGATGCGGCTGACGGCGTTGCTGGACCAGGGTGGCAGCAGGCGCGTCAAAAACAATCGCTCCAATATGTCCACATATTTCCGTGCAGTGGGCGCAGTAAGCCCTAGCGCAGCACCTCGGGGTAGCCGCCTTTAAGCACGAGGTCCATCAATGCATCGCCCACCACAGGTTGGGTCACGTTTGGCAAGCCTTGGCCGTCAAACAAGCGGTCCAGCAGGTCGCCCGAGGTGCCGGCCAGCTCGGCCTGGGCAAACGGCAGGAGGGTAATGACTTCGAGCCTGCCCGCCAATGAGTCTGCCACCAGAGGCATGGCCATGAGGTTGGTGGAGCCGGTGAGCAAGAAGCGGCCCGGTGTCTGGTCTTTGTCCACGCTTTCCTTGATAGCCAGCAGCAGATCTGGGGCGCGTTGCACTTCGTCTATGACGGCTTGCTTCAAGCCACGGACAAACCCCGTGGGGTCTGACCGCGCTGCGGCCAGGGTGGCGGGGTCGTCTAACGTGATGTAGGGCCGGTCACTGTTGGCAAAGAATTACCGACCAATTGAAATTAAGAAGTCCGACAACTCCTGCAAACCATCGCTTTCGGCGCCTCACCGCGGCCGCGCGTAGCCCGACTCAATCCAGGTCTGCGCGCTGTCAAGCGTCAACTTAAAAGTAGGCGCAACGCGAACCCGGGCGAGTTCTTCGCCCAGTTCGGTCTGCGCACGCAAAGTGGCGGTGGCACCCTCGTCGTCCGGCACGATGGAGAGTTCCACCCGAATGCGCTTGCCGCCTACCGTGACGGTCACGTTCTTATTGAGCTCGGCATGAAGCTGTTGCTCGGAGCGACGGGTAAACTCTTTGGCCGTTTTAACCAGCGTATGAAAGGCCGCCGTGTCCAGGGGTTTAGGGTTCTTTTTGTCGCGCCCCATCGTCCACGGGCCCACCAAGACGGGCTCCGATTGGCCGGCCAGGAACATCGCCACGGCCCAGCCGTCATCGTCTTCGTTCTTGATGACGCGAGCCGTCCATTGCGCGTCGCTCCACAAACGGGCTTGCTGGAGGGGTTCGGGGGTATCGATGGTCAAAAGCATGCCCTATTCCGCGCGAATGTTCGCACTCTTCACCACTGCGCCATAGCGCGCCAAATCCCGCGCGATCTCATCGCCAAACTTGCCGGCCGTGCCGGGTGCGGCACTGATGCCCATCACGTTGAGTCGCTCGCGCACTTCGGGGTCGTTGAGCACGGCGTTGAGTTCGGTGTTCAGGCGCTCGATGATGGCCGCAGGGGTTTTGGCCGGAGCCAGCAGGCCGACCCAGGAGTTGATTTCGAAATCAGCTAGACCCGGCACACCGCTCTCGATGAACGTGGGCACGTCGGGCAATGATTTGGAGCGTTGCGCGCTGGACACCGCGATGGCGCGCAGCTTGCCGGATTTGACGTGGCTTTGTGCGCCCGCCACCGCCGTGTACACCAGCGGGATGTTGCCGCCCAGCACGTCGGTCATGGCCTGGCCGCCACCTTTGTAGGGGATGTGGGTGAGGTTGGCACCGGTGCGTTGCTTGAGCAACTCACCTGCGATGTGCGGTGTGCCGCCAGTGCCGGAGGTGCCGTAGGACAGGCCGCCGGCTTGCGTTTTGGACAGGGCAATCACGTCCTTCAAGTTGGTCACCGCCACGCCGGGGTGCGCCACCAAGATCAGCACCGCGTCGCCGATCTTGCCGATGGGGGCCAGGTCGCGCGTGGTGTTGAACGGGGTCTTCTCGAACACATGCGGGTTGATGACCAGCGTGCCGTCAAAGCCCAGTACCAGGGTGTAGCCGTCGGGCTCAGCCGTGGCCACCAGCGCGGTGCCGATGTTGCCCGACGCACCGGGGCGGTTGTCCACCACCACTTGCTGGCCCAGGCGCTTGCTCAACTGCTCAGCGATCAGGCGGCCACTGGTGTCGGTAACGCCACCGGGGGTGAAGGGGACGATGAGGCGGATGGGTTTGGCGGGATAAACGTTTTGGGCCGGGGTGAAGGTGGGGAAGGCCGCGAGGGCGACGAATAAGGCGTTTGAGACGCAACGGCGTGCTGGATTCATCAAGTTCTCCCTGCGGTGTTACTCGCCAGTGGCGTAGCGTTTGTCAAATTCCCACACGTCTTCAAAACCCATGAGCTTGGTGAGCTCGCCAAAGTCGTAGAGCGGCTGTGTGCCACCGGCCGATGAGCCGGTGTGCTTGAACTGCTGGTACACGGCAGCCATGGCTTGCACCGAGGCCAGCAGCGCGGTGACGGGGAAGATGGCGATCTTGTAGCCGATGGCCTCCAACTCGGCTTGGCTCAGCACTGGCGTGCGGCCGCGCTCCACCATATTGGCCACCATGGGCAAGCCCAGCTCGCGGCCCAGTTGGCCGATGGCGCGCATCTCGTCCTCGGACTCAGGCGATTCGATGAACAAGATGTCGGCCCCGGCACGGGCATAGGCTTCGCCCCGACGCAGAGCTTCGTCCAGGCCGAGCGAAGTTCGGGCATCGGTGCGAGCGATGATCAAGAAATCAGCGGACTGGCGCGACTCCACCGCCACGCGAATCTTTTGCACCATGTCGTCCAGGGGGATGACGCGACGCCCCGGCGTGTGGCCGCATTTTTTGGGGAACTCCTGGTCTTCGATTTGCAATGCAGCCGCCCCCGCCGCCTCGTAACCGCGCACGGTGTGGCGCAGATTCAGCAGCCCGCCATAGCCGGTGTCGGCGTCCGCAATCAGCGACGTGCGCGCCATACCGGCCATGGCGTTGACACGGCCCACCATGTCGCTGTAGGTGGCAATGCCCGCGTCCGGCAGGCCCAGGTGCGAGGCCACGGCGCCATAGCCCGTCATGTAGAGCGCGCCAAAACCGAAGCTGTCGGCCAGGCGCAGCGAGACCATGTCATAGACGCCGGGGGCGACCAAGAGGCCGGGTTGTTGCAGGCGCTCTTTCAGGCTCGGGACGGGGGTTTTAGCGAGGGTCATGCGCGTGCTCCGGTGTGGCTTCAGGCTGGTTGTTGGGCCAAAAACTTCAATAACTCACGGTTGAAAAATTCAGGCTGTTCGATGTTGGAAATGTGGGCTGCGTCGGGGATGACGATGAACTGCGAGCCGCGCAGGTTCTGGTGAATCAGGCGCGCCATCTCGGGCGGCGTGCCGTGGTCTTGGTCGCCCACCATCACCAGGGCCGGGCAGTCAATCTCGGGCAGGCGGTCAAACACATCGACCTTGGCAATCGCTTCACAACAGCAGCAAAAGCCCGCCACCGGCGTGGCCAACAGACCGGCCTCGATGCGCGCCATGATGGCCGGGTTGGCCGCGCGAAACGGCGCGGTGAACCAGCGCGCCAAGGTGCTGTCGATCAGCGCGGCCATGCCTCCGGCTTGCGCCATGGCGATGCGCTCGCCCCACATGGCTTGCGCGTTGGGTGGGCGGCGGCTGGTGGTGTCGAGCAGCACCATGCTGGCGAACACGCCGGAATATTTGAGGGCAAAAGTCTGGCCGATCATGCCGCCCATGGAGATGCCCAGCCAGTGCGTGCGCGTGATGCCCAGATGCTGGAACAGGCCATGCACATCGTCGGCCAATTGCTCTAGCGTGTAGGGGCCGGGCGGTGCGCTGGTCTGGCCATGACCGCGCGTGTCAAAGCGCAAGACGGTGTAGTTGGGTGCCAGCAAGGCAGCTTGCTCGTCCCACGAGGAGATGTCGCAACCCAGCGAGTGGGACAGCGTGATCCAGGGGCCGGAGCCCTCGATGGTGTAGTGAATGTCGATGTCGTTGATGCGGGTTTTCATAGATGTCTCCTAATCAGTTGAGGACAGAGCTTGCCTACTTCGTGTGGCTGCGGTCTGTCCCGCAAAGTTTCAATCAAGTTTGATATTGGCGGCCTTGGCCAGCCGGGTAAAGCTGGTCACTTCAGAGGCGATCAGTTTGTCAAACTCTTCTGGCGTGCTGGTCACCGCGTCAATACCCAGCGGGGCAAAGCGTTGGCGCACTTCGGGCTGCTTCAAGATAACAGCCACCTCCGCGTTGAGCTTGGCAATGATGTGGCGCGGGGTCTTGGCTGGGGCCAGCAGGCCATACCAAAAAACCCACTCGTAATTGGACAGACCCGCCACGCCGGACTCGGCCACCGTGGGCAGCGCGGGCAACTCGGCCATGCGCTTGCTGCCCGTGACCGCAATGGCAATGGCCTTGCCGTCTTTCACCAAATTGATGGCGCTGGCAAAGGGCGCGATGAAGACTTGTGTGCGACCCGCCATGGTCTCGGTCAACGCCTCGGGGATGCCTTTAAACGGGATGTGCGCTAGGTCGATACCGGCTTGCGCCTTGAGTAACTCCACCGCAAAGTGTGCACCGCTGCCCACGCCGGCCGATGAGTAGTTGAGCTGGCCGGGTTTGGCCTTGGCCAGCGCCACCAACTCGGCCACGTTCTTCACGCCCAACTGCGGCGACACGATCAGCAGCGCCGGGCCGGTGGCCGTGAGGCTGATGCCTGCGAAGTCTTTGGCCACGTCATACGGCAGCTTGGGGTAAATGGCGGGCGACACCGCGTGGGCGGACGACACCGACAACAGCGTGTAGCCATCGGCCGGGGCCGTGGTCAGCGCCCCCGCCGCAATGTTGCTGCCCGCGCCGGGGCGGTTCTCCACAATGACGGGCTGCTTCCAGCTCTCTGTGAGTTTTTGTGCGATTAGCCGAGCGGTAATGTCAGGCCCGCCGCCCGGGGTGAAGCCGACTAGGATGCGCACGGGTTTTGTCGGATACGAATCGGGGGCTACGGTTTGCGCATACAACACGCCTGAACTGGCAGCGAGCACGAGCCCGGCAAAGCCAAAAAGGAACCTCGAAAGCGCACGACTTCTGACCAACATGATTGTCTCCTGAGTAGGGAAATCAAGTATTGCACAGGACGCAGCTCACTCGAATAATGAGAGTCCGCTTAACTTTAACAAGACACAACAATGAAGCTGACACGGTTGATGACATGGATGACGCTGGCTTGCGCCGCTGCGCTGCCTGCGTTGGTTCACGCGCAGGACTACCCATCGCGCACCATCCAATTCATCGTGCCCTCATCGGCAGGCACCACCGGCGACCAACTCGCACGCCTGCTGGGCCCCCGGCTCACTCAGCGCTGGAACGTGCCCGTGGTGGTAGAAAACAAGGTGGGTGCGGGCGGCATCATCGGCATCGAGGCTGCCGCCAGAGCGCAGCCCGACGGCTACAGCTTTTTGTTTGCGGCAACCTCCTTTAGCACCTTGCCCGCGTTGCGCGCCAAGCTGCCTTATGACCCGCTGAAAAACTTTGCGCCCATCGTGATGCTCGGTGCCAGTCCCCTGGTGCTGATCGTGGCCAACAAAGTGCCCGCCAAAACCGTGCGCGAGTTCGTGGATTACGCCAAGAAGCAGCCCGCTGGCAGCTTGAATTACGCCTCGCCCGGTCTGGGTGGCGTGCAGCATCTGACGATGGAGTTGTTCATGCAAGAGGCGGGCATCAAGCTGCTGCATGTGCCCTACAAAAGCATGGCGGGGGCTTTGAATGACTTGGCGGCTGGCCATGTGCAAGCGGGTGTGGTGGTGCTACAAACCGCTTTGCCACTGGTGCAAAGCGGCAAAATGCGGGCGCTGGCCGTGCTCAGCGCCGAGCGAGTGGCACCTCTACCCCAACTGCCCACCATGGCCGAGGCGGGCGTGCCCAAGGTGATGAGCGAAGCCTGGTTTGGCGTGATGGCTCCGGCCGGTACGCCCACCAACGTGCTGCAAAAAATGAACACTGAAATCAACCAGTTGCTGACCTTGCCCGATGTGAAAGAGGCGCTGGACAAAGTCGGCGTGGACACGGCGGGCGGCAAGCCCGAACGGCTGGAAGCGCTGGTGGCCAGCGATCTGAAAATGTGGACGCAGGTGGTGAAGAAAGCCAACATTGCGCCGGAGTAAGCAAACAACCTTGCGGGACAGTCCGCAGTGACGCGAAGCGCACCAGCTCTGTCCCCAACTGATTAGGAGAAAACATGAACCCCACTGAACAAAACGAAGTCCTCACCCAAACCGGCCCCGGCTCTGCCATGGGCACGCTGTTTCGCCGCTACTGGATTCCCGCGCTGCTGGCGCGTGAGTTGCCTGAACCCGGCTGCCCGCCGGTGCGGGTCAAGCTGCTGTCCGAATCACTGGTGGCGTTTCGCGATGCCACGGGCAAGATCGCGCTGATGGACGAGTTTTGCGCGCACCGGCGCGTCTCGCTCTGGTTTGGCCGCAACGAGGGCGACGGCCTGCGCTGCCCTTACCACGGCTGGAAGTACAACGCAGAAGGCCAATGCACCGACATCCCCTCCGAGCCCGAGACCAGCACGCTGTGCGACAAGGTCAAGCTCAAGGCCTACCCCTGTGAGGTGCGCGGCGGCGTGGTCTGGACTTACATGGGCCCGCCCGAGCAGCAACCCCCACTACCCGAATACGAGTGGGCCATGGTGCCGGACTCGCACCGTTACGCCTCCAAGCGCATTCAAGAGAGCAACTACTTGCAGGCGATGGAGGGCGGCATTGACTCCAGCCACGTCGCTTGGCTGCACAGCGGCGAGCTGGCCACCGACCCGCTGCATGTGGGCACCTCGGGTGCGAAATTTATTGCCAACAAGCGGCCGGTGTTTGAAGTCAACAAGTCCGACGCCGGTCTGTTGATTGCCGTGAAGCGCCCGATTGACGCCGAGACCTGCTACTGGCGCGTGACACAGTGGATCATGCCCTGGTACACCATCATCCCGCCCTATGGCGAGAACGCACTGCGCGGCCACGGCTGGGTGCCGATTGACGACGAGCACTGCTTGGTCTGGACTTGGGCGCACCACCCCACACGCCCCTTGGGCGAGGCCGAGCTGCACGCCATGAAGTTTGAGGACGGCGCGTTTGCGGCGCTGATCCCCGGCACCTTCATCCCCGTGGCCAACAAGGGCAACGATTACTTGATCGACCGCGAAGGGCAGAGGACGGGGCGCTACTTCAGCGGCGTCAAAGGCATTGCGATGCAAGACGCCTCGCTGCAAGAAAGCATGGGGCCGATTGTGGATCGCTCAAAAGAACGCCTGGTCTCCACCGACCTGGCCATCGTGCAAGCGCGCCGCCGTCTGATCCAGGCCGCCACCGATTTGCCCGACGGTGAAGTGCCCCCCGGCCTCAGCACCGAGTCGCAACATGTGCGCTCCGCGTCCTTCGTCGGCCCGGTGAATCTGGCCTACCCGGAATTGAAGGCCGAGTTGGCAGCCCGTGCGGGCACAAGCATCAAGTCGATCTGATGACCAACACCATCCTTGCCGCCGTCGCCCTGCCTGACAAGCAGGTGGAAGTGCGCGCCTTCGACCGCCCCGCCATCGCGCACGACGCTGGCCTGCTCAAGGTTGAAAAAACCGGTGTCTGCGGTAGCGACTGGCCGTACTTTCTGAACTACCCCCAAAGCAAAGGGCCGCTGATCTTGGGCCACGAAACCGTGGGCTTTGTGACCGATCTGGGTGCCTCTGCCGCCAAGCGTTGGGGCGTGAAAGAAGGTGACCGCGTGGCGCTGGAGGAATACCTGCCCTGCGGCCATTGCCACTTCTGCCGCACCGGTGACTACCGCCTGTGTGACGCCACCGACACGCTGGTGGGCAACGGTGTGCGCTACGGCTCCACGTCCATCAGCGTGCAGCCCGCACTGTGGGGTGGCTTTGCCCAGTACCAGTACCTGCACCCCAACACCGTGTTTCACGCCGTGCCCGCGTCTGTGCCTGCGGCCCTGGCCACCTTGGCGCTGCCCTTGGGCAACGGCGTGGAGTGGGCCGTGTTTCAAGGCGGTGCCACGCTGGGCATGGCAGTGGTGGTGCAAGGGCCGGGGCAGCAAGGCCTGGCCTGCGTGGTGGCTGCGCGTGAAGCGGGAGCAAGCTGCATCATCGTCACCGGCTTGGCGAACGATGGACCCCGATTGGCGCTGGCCCGAGAGATGGGCGCGCACCACACCATCAACATTGAGAGCGAAGATTTGTTAGAGACCGTGGCCGACTACACCGGCGGGCTGATGGCCGATTTGGTGATCGACTGTGCCTCCGGTGGCCCCGCCACCATTCTTTCGGCGCTGCAACTCGTGCGCAAAGGCGGGCGAGTTTTGCTGTGTGGCCGCAAAGGCGTGCCGATTCCGCTGTTCGACAGCGACTTGCTGTTCAAGAAGAACCTCACCGTCAAAGGCGTGCGCGGCCACAGCCACCAGGCGGTGGAGCTGGGCATCGCGCTGATCGCCTCAGGCAAGTACCCGTTCGAGAAGATGTGCACCCACACGTTTGGCTTAAATGCCGTCAGACAGGCCTTGTTAACCGTGGGGCGCGAAAGCGATGCGAGCGCGATGCATTGCTGTGTTGACCCGTGGGGGTGAGGCCTGCTCTGCGCTGCTACTTAGGCGGAATAGGGCTGCAAACCGCATCGCGCCGCTTCAACACGGGTTTCCCCCATGAGCGGCTTTGACCCGATGTGGCATAAACATTGCATGATCTATCAGGCCACTTGAATCTTGTTCAAGCTGCACGAATTTCGATTGATTTAACGCTTCGACCCTCCATCCATTCAACTAAAAAGGAAATGTCCATGCTTTCGAGAAAAACCGTTCTTGCTGGTTCCGCTTGGCTGGCTGGGGCCGCACTGTCGCTCATGGCAACGCCAGTCCTAGCCAAAGACGTTGTGAAGATTGCCTTCGTTGGCCCACTGAGTGGCGGCGTGTCCAACATGGGCCTGGGTGGGCGCAACTCGACAGACCTGGCGATTCGCCTGCGCAACGAGGACCCCAAGGCGAAGTACACCTATCAACTGGTGACGCAGGACGATGAATGCAAGGCCAACGTTGGTGTCCAGGTGGCGACCAAGGTGGCCGCCGACAAGAGCATCGTGGCTGGCGTCACCCATTACTGCTCCG
>JAYVPU010000268.1:0-15842 GCA_043757205.1 Comamonadaceae bacterium
GACACGGGCTGCAGCACGATCGGAAGTTGGCCCGCCTGAATTTTGGCGTGGTCCAGGATGTCGTCAATGATGCGCACCATGGAGCGCCCCGAGTCGCGCGCAATGTCCAGCATTTCGCTCTGATCCCGACTCAAGGGGGTGTGGGCCAACAACTCCAGCAAACCCAAGAGGCTGTTCATGGGGGTGCGAGTTTCATGGCTCATGATGACCAAAAATTCATCCTTGGCCTTTGCGGTTTGTTCGGCTGCTTTTTTCTCCACGGCCAGGGTATGGTTTTCCATCTCTAGCGCGAGCCGCCCCGCTCTGCTCTTGATTTGCCACCCGACGATCACAAACACCGCAGCCAGCAAGCCCCCCATGGTCGCCAAGACCAGGGCGTTCATCTGCGCCGTCTTGGCGCTGGTCACCTCGCGCTCATTGGCGCGCTGTTTCAACAAGCGCATCTCCTCGTCCTGAATTTGCGACATCTGACTCAAATAGCGCTCCCGGGTTGCCGCGCCCTGCCCGCTCATGATGAGCAGGCGCGCCGCATCAAAACCTTGCGTTTCACGTGTTTCGATGATGCGGGTCGCCAGGTCTCGGCGCGCTTGAATGAGTGCGAGCAAGCCTGCTATGCGCGCCTGTTGGCTGGCATTGTCTTGGGTGAGTGACTTCAGTCGCGACAGAGCGGCTAGCCGCTTTTGTTCCACCGCGGCTTTCTGCACCAACACGGCCCGCTCGCCTGAGATGACAAAGCCGCGAACCATGGTTTCAATGCTGAGCGTGGATTCACGGATAGTCGCCACCTCGCTCAGCACCTCTTGGGTGTGCCGAACCCAGTCCACGGCCTGCTCGGCCTCGGTCAAGACTTTGCGGGTGCTAGCCCCCAGCAGAATGAGCGCCCCGAGAATGGCGACCAAACCGACAACAGCCAGCAAGGGCCAGCGCGGGGTGAAGAGTTTCGCTTGAAGGGTCACTTTGTTTCATCTCGCCTCTCGTTGGAAAATCCTTAATTCGAGGTTATCCTGCCTCAGGTGGTTTTGTCTAGCCTATTGGTCAAGCGCATTGACTTGGGGCTGGAACTTAAACCGGTCGCGCCCACTCCGATCCTCACCCACTCATCTGAGATTTCATGATTTTTTATCGGCCTTTTCGTCATGCTGCTTTAGCGCTTATTTTTTTCATTGTCGCTTTTGCCTGCATGTCCTTGGCCCGAGCACAAACGGCTATTAAAAAATCCATCACAACCACGCCCCAGGTACGGGCCGAGTTGATGGCCCACGCCCCGCAGGGTGTTTCAGCTACCCCTGCAAGCGCTTCAGTCTCAGCCCCCAGCACGGTCTGGGTCGGGCTGCAACTCACGCACCAACCCGAGTGGCACACCTATTGGAAGAACCCGGGCGACTCCGGCCTGCCCACGCAACTGCAATGGACGCTGCCTGTGGGTGTGATGGCGGGCGACATCCAGTGGCCCAGCCCGAAACGCCTACCCTTGGGCCAGCTTGTCAACTACGGCTATGAGGGCACGGTGCTGCTGCCCGTGCCCCTAACGATCACGCCCGAGTTCAAGCCCGGCCTGCTGGCCAGCAGTCTGCTCATTCAACTCAAAGCCAGTTGGCTGGTGTGCCGCCTGGAGTGCATCCCGGAGGAGGACGAGTTCAGCCTGAGCTTGCCACTCAAAGGCTCGACCGCGCTCAACACCGCCGCGTTTGACGCCGCGCTGGCCGCTCGGCCCCAAGCCTGGGTGGCGGACAAGACCAGCCGCTTCACCGTGCAAGGCGATGCCCTCCAACTCACGCTGGTGGGCTTGCCCTCCGGCCTGCACGGCAAGTCGCTGGATGTTTTCCCGGAAACCGCGGAGGTGCTCAACCCCTCCGCGCCGGGGCAGCAGGCCTGGAAGGGTGATACATGGACGGCCAGCTTGCCCCTGTCAGCCCAGCGCAGCCAGAGCCCCACGCAATTGGCAGCGGTGCTCAAGCTCAGCGGCCCGGGTGAGACCAGCAGCCCCGGCTGGCGTGTGGAACTGCCGGTCTCGGGGGTTTGGCCCACCGTGGTCGCGCCCGCGCCCATCTCCCCCGCACTGCAAGCGGCGCTCGATGGCAACACGCGTGCGGCCACACCGCCGCCTGCGGTCTCGCTCGGCCTGCTGGCCGCACTGATCGGCGCGTTTTTGGGCGGGCTGATTTTGAACCTCATGCCCTGCGTGTTCCCGGTGCTGGCGATCAAGGTGCTGAATTTCACCCGCCATGCCGACGACCACCGGGGCCACCGCCTGAGCGGCCTGGCCTACACCGCGGGCGTGATGGTGAGCTTCATGGCCCTGGGCCTGTTGTTGCTGGGCCTGCGCGCAGCGGGCGAGAGCCTGGGTTGGGGCTTTCAGTTGCAAAATCCGGCGGTGGTGGCGGGGCTGGCGGCGCTGTTCACTGTCATCGGGCTTAACTTGGCCGGGGTGTTCGAGTTTGGATCACTGCTGCCCTCTGGGTTAGCCGCATTTCAGGCGCGGCACCCGGTGCTGGACGCTTTTCTCACCGGCGTGCTGGCCGTCGCCGTGGCTTCGCCGTGCAGCGCACCTTTTATGGGTGCCTCGCTCGGGCTGGCCGTGACCCTGCCCGCCGCACAGGCCTTGATGATCTTTGCCACCTTGGGCCTGGGGCTGGCCCTGCCCTACTTGCTGGCCAGCTTCATCCCCGCCGTGGCGCGCGCCCTGCCCCAGCCCGGGGCCTGGATGGACGCCTTGCGCAAGCTGCTGGCCTTCCCCATGTTTGCCACCGTGGTGTGGCTGGTCTGGGTGCTGGGCCAGCAAAGCGGCATTGACGGGGCGGGCGCGCTGCTCGCGATTCTGGTGGCCTTTAGCGCCCTGCTGTGGTCGCTCTCACTGCGGGGACGTTTGCGGATGGCACTGGCTGCGGTTTTAATGGCATTTTTCGCCCTGTCCCTCTGGACTGTCGGTCCATCGGTCATCCAACTCAGTAAGCACATCAGCCCGCAACCCTCGGATGAGCGCTGGCAAGCTTGGAGCCCCGGCAAGGTCGAACAACTGCTGGCAGAGCAGAAACTTGTGTTTGTGGATTTCACTGCAGCCTGGTGCGTGTCCTGCCAGTACAACAAGAAAACCACCCTGGCCAACGCCGAGGTGCAGGCCGCGTTTGCCGCCAAAGGCGTCCTCATGCTGCAAGCCGACTGGACGCGCCGTGACCCGGCCATCACCGCCGCGCTGGCGCAACTGGGGCGCAACGGCGTGCCGGTCTATGTGTTTTACAAAGCCGGGCGAGCACCGCTGGTGCTGTCTGAAATTTTGAGCGTGCAGGAAGTGCGCGAAGCGATTGAAACCCTATGAACTCCAAAGACACCCTAAATCACACCATCAGCCACATCCTCACCAGCTACCGCACCGTCGCCGTGGTCGGCCTGTCCCCCAAACCGCACCGCGACAGCTACGAAGTGGCGGCCTATATGCAGGCGCACGGCTGGCGCATCGTGCCGATCAATCCCAACGCGACCGAGGTGCTGGGCGAGCGGGCCTATGCCACGCTGACCGAGGCCGCGCAGCATGAGCGCATCGAACTGGTGAACTGCTTTCGCAACAGCGTCGACATCCCGCCCATCGTCGATGAAGCGATTGCTATTGGGGCCAA
Source organism: Comamonadaceae bacterium (assembly GCA_043757205.1). GTDB lineage: Bacteria > Pseudomonadota > Gammaproteobacteria > Burkholderiales > Burkholderiaceae_C > CANCDA01. The sequence goes on from JAYVPU010000268.1 coordinate 3,615, forward strand.
AGCGGTGTGGATGCAGCTCGACATCGCAGACGCCACCGCCGCCGAAAAAGCCCGCGCAGCCGGTCTGTTGGTGGTGGAAAATCGTTGCTTGAAAATCGACCACGCCGCACGCCAACACGCATGACCACCGACCAGCACCCTGACCCGGCCCCACAACACACGTCCAAGGACACGCAAGAGGGCCATGCCGCTGAGCCCACACTGAGCGTCTCGCACGCCGAGTTTTGTCGGGGACTGCCCGCCGGTGAGTTCCACCTGATTGTTGATCCAGTCAAAGCGCGCAAATACATCCGCCAGCGCCTGTTCCTCTTGCCCTTGATGCTGCCCGTGGTCGGCATCGGTGCAGCGCTGGCGATTTCGGGTCACCCCTGGATTGGTTTGGCCCTGATTTTGGGCGGCGGCTTGGTGCACCGCATCGTGGCCCACCAAGCCCCCAAGATCTTGTTGCACTTGGCCATCAAAGACCCACGCACCTACGTTGAGGCCATCGAGTACGAGATCCTCGAAGTCCGCCTGCGACAATCCTGATGACCATGAGCACTCTAATCCCATCCTTCGCCCCCCTTCAAAACGACACCTTCTTGCGCGCCTGCCTGCGCCAGGCCACTGACCACACCCCCATCTGGCTGATGCGCCAAGCTGGGCGCTACCTGCCCGAATACCGCGCCACGCGCGCCAAGGCCGGCAGCTTCATGGGATTGGCCACCAACACCGACTACGCCACCGAAGTTACCTTGCAGCCGCTGGAGCGCTACCCGCTGGACGCGGCCATTTTGTTCAGCGACATCCTCACCGTGCCCGACGCCATGGGCCTGGGCCTGAGCTTTGCCCTGGGCGAAGGCCCCAAGTTTGCCCACCCGGTGCGCGACGAGGCCGCGGTGATGAAACTTGCCGCGCCCGACATGGACAAGCTGCGCTACGTGTTTGACGCCGTCACCTCGATCCGCCGCGCGCTGAACGGCCGCGTGCCGCTGATCGGCTTTTCCGGCAGCCCGTGGACGCTGTCTTGCTACATGGTCGAAGGCGCGGGCTCAGACGACTACCGCCTCGTCAAATCCATGCTCTACAGCCGCCCCGATCTGATGCACCACATGCTGCAAGTCAACGCCGACGCGGTGGCCACTTACCTGAACGCCCAGATCGACGCAGGCGCGCAAGCCGTGATGATTTTTGACAGTTGGGGCGGCGTGCTGGCCGATGGTGCGTTTCAGACCTTCAGCCTGGCCTACACCCGGCGTGTGTTGGCCCAACTCAAGCGCCACGGTGTGGATGGCCAGGTGGTACCGCGCTTGGTTTTCACCAAAGGCGGCGCACTCTGGCTGGACGAGATGGGCACGCTTGACTGCGAGGTGCTGGGCCTGGACTGGACGGCCAATCTGGGCCGCGCGCGCGCGCAGGTGGGCGGTCAGATCGGCGGCGCTGGCAAAGCCTTGCAAGGCAATATCGACCCTAACGTGCTGTTTGCCCCACCCGCTCAGATTGAGACGGAGGTCATCCGGGTGCTGGAGAGTTTTGGCACGCCACACCAAGCGCCCGCCGATCAACCCAATCAAACTGGGCCGACCCACATCTTCAATCTGGGCCACGGCATCAACCAGCACACGCCACCTGAACACGTCACCGCACTGGTGCAAGCAGTGCATCAGCACTCCAGGACCATGCGCGGGGTTTAGCTTTTATGAAGTCATCAATCGAATGAGGCAACTCGGTGGGGCGTGGTTTAATTAACAAAGAGTTACAGCGATAAGTTCGATTTACCGACCCCTCTAATAAGGAGCCCACTCCATGAAAACGCCGCCCCTGTCAGAAACTCAATTCGACCGCTTGCTGCCAGACGCCTTGGATCCCAACGGCGGCATCGAAGACGGTGAACCCGACTGGCCCGCTTGGGCCTTGGGCAGCGGCTTAGCGTGTGTGGTTGCATTCATCCTGTTCTTTTTAGACCTGAAATTTGCTGACCAGATCTTCAAAGGACGCTCCTTTGAGCTCGCGCAAAGCATGAACTACTTTTTGGTGGCGACGATGATCGGTTTGGGGCTCTACTGTGCGTACGCAAGCTTTAAGGCCAGCGCCAACACAAACAAAACCGAAACCGAAACAACCGCTAACGCGCACCAGGCCAAACGCTAAGCCAAGCTCAGGATACAGCCGTTTGCTCTAGCATGAAAATGACACTTTTTATAGGGTAAGCCCTGAGTTATGCACAAATTTAGTGCTCCCATGGCGCCGTCTTCCTCTATTTCCCGCATCGACGCTACCAAACCAATAGCAATCGTAAGTGCTTGATTTATAAAGGATTTATGTTTTGCTTTTTTTTCGTGCATTTTGCTAAATCCCTTGATTTATAAGGGCTTGGCGTCCCTCAATGTCGGTTATCAACAAAGTTATCCACAGAATTTGTGAATTTCTGTAAAACGCTTTAATAACAGCTACTTAGCGCGTTTTTCAACAGTTAACCTGAACTTTCCTCCGTAACGGCCCTTTGTCATGACCCACTGGCTTTCGGTCCTCGTCCAGACCCCAGCCCACAGCGCCGTGGCGGGGCCCTTGACTTATCAAAGTGAGTTGGCGCTTGCCCCCGGGAATTTGGTACGAGTTCCCTTTGGCAAACGGGAAACCCTGGGTTTGGTGTGGGGCTTGGCCGATGCGCCACAAGCAGATCAATTGGCCATTGGGAAAATTCGCCCCATTTCCGCCACGCTCGATGGCATTGGCGCTCTTTCATCAGGCTGGCGCAGCTTAATTGGCTTCGCCGCCAGCTATTACCAGCGCTCCCTGGGCGAGGTGGCGCTGGCCGCTTTGCCGCCGCAGCTGCGCGATCTGCAACCGGTGCAACTGGCCCGCCGACTCAAGCGCCAGGCGCGTGGCGGCCCTGATGTCATTCATTCACAGCGTCCCCATGAACCTGATTTAACCGCCGAGCAAGCCACCGCGCTCCAGGAGTTTGAGGCTCAGTCCGGCCCGTTTCTCCTGTTTGGCGCGACAGGCAGCGGCAAGACCGAGGTGTACCTGCGCTGCGTGCAGGCTTTGCTGGAACGTGACGCAACCGCCCAGGCGCTGGTGATGGTGCCGGAAATCAACCTCACGCCCCAACTCGAAACCCGTTTTATCGAACGTTTTGAAGCGGCTTATGGCACCGGGACGGTGGTCTGCCTGCACAGTGGCATGACCCCTGCGCAACGCCTGAAGGCCTGGCTGGCGGCGCACAGCGGCAGCGCGCGCATTGTGCTGGGCACGCGCATGGCGGTGCTGGCCTCGCTGCCCGGGCTCCAATTGATCGTAGTGGATGAGGAACACGACCCGAGCTACAAGCAGCAAGAGGGGGCGCGCTATTCGGCGCGCGACTTGGCGATTTACCGGGGGCGCTTGGAGGGTGCCAAAGTCATTTTGGGCTCGGCCACGCCCTCGCTGGAGAGTTGGCACCACAGCCGACCCGCCGCCGAGGGCGGGCGCTACCTGCGCCTGCACATGCCCAGCCGCATTGGCCAGAGCCACGCCGTTTACGACCCGAACAGCGGCAGCACGGCGGGCCTGCCCTGGGTACGGCGCGTGGACATGAACCACCAGCCCAAAAAGGCCGTGTTTTCCCCGCCCCTGCTCCACGCTATCACCACCCGCATCGCATGCGGTGAGCAGTGCCTGATCCTGTTGAACCGGCGCGGCTATGCACCGGTGCTGGCCTGCAATGCCTGCGACTGGAAGAGCGAATGCGCCCATTGCAGTGCCTACCGCGTGTTTCACAAAATCGACCGCACGCTGCGCTGCCACCACTGCGGCTTCACCGAACGCGTGCCGCGCGCCTGCCCAGCCTGCGGCAACCCGGACATCACCACGGTGGGGCGCGGCACCGAGCAACTGGAAGAACACCTGGCCGAATTGCTGGCCGAGGTGCGGCGACCTGATTCCGTGACGGCATCGCAGCCCGAGGGCATGCCGGTGCGCATCCTGCGCATCGACGCCGATAGCACGCGACTCAAAGGCGCGCTGGCCGCGCAAATGGCCCAGGTGCACGCGGGGGATGTGGATGTGTTGGTGGGCACACAGATGATTGCCAAGGGCCACGACTTTCGTCGCATCACGCTGGTGGCCGCGCTCAACCCCGATGGGGCGCTGTTCTCCAGCGACTTTCGAGCGCCCGAGCGGCTCTTCAGCCTGTTGATGCAGGCCGGCGGGCGGGCCGGTCGCGATGCTGCGCTCAGTAACCAAAGCGAAGTGTGGGTGCAAACTTTTCATCCGCAACACCCCCTGTTTGAGGCCCTGAAACGACACGACTACCCGGCCTTCGCAGCCCAGCAACTCCAAGAGCGCGAGCAAGCGGCTCTGCCCCCATTCAGTTTTCAGGCCCTGGTGCGCGCCGACGCCCGCACGCAAGAGGCGGCACAGGGCTTTCTCAGCGCAGCCAGTGCGGCCGCAGCCGACTTGCCCGAGACGCCTTACGTCACGCTCTACCCAGCCGTGCCCATGAGCATCCAGCGTGTGGCCAATGTGGAGCGCGCCCAGATGTTGGTGGAGAGCACGTCGCGTGCGGCCTTGCAACGGTTTTTATCGGCCTGGCATGCGGTGTTGCACGCGACTCGGCAGGGGGCTGACGGTAAGGGCTTGATTCGGTGGGCGGTGGATGTGGATCCGTTGTTGATTTGAGTTGCTATTTAATAGCTGGTTACGCACATCCTGATTGCACTTCAGGCTTGTTTTGTTGCTTTTTTAACAACAACAAACCTCAAGTCATCAAGCGCACCGCCCCAGAAAACGTGAAAAACGCCGCTGCGGTGGAGACCAAAATAATCCGCGCAATCCGTCCGTTATCCGCCCCAAAACGCTCCGCCAACAAAGACACATTGCTGGCGCTGGGCAGGGCGGCCACCAGCACCATGACGGTCAAGGCGGAACGCTCCAGGGGCACGCCGAGCTGGATGGCCGAGCTGCCCACCAATAACACCAGCACCGGGTGCAAAAAGAGCTTGAGCATCGCCACCGGCACGTAATCGCGCAGGGGGATGGGTGGGTGATCGTGCAGGGCAGCGAGCATTTGCGAGCGCGCCAGCACCGCTCCAATGGTGAACAAGGCCGTGGGTGAAGCCGCATCGGCCAGCAGCCAGACTGTTTTCTCCACCGGCCCCAACAATCGCAGTTGCAGCGCCGATGCCAGTACGCCACCCACAATCGCCCAGGGCATGGGGTTGAACAGCATGCCTTTGAGCGCGTTGCGCATGGCCACGCCCATGCCATGCGTGTCGGCCGCGTCCAGGCGGGACAGGCCCACGCACAAGGAGGTGGTGATGACCATATCCACCACGATGGTGATGATCATCGGGCCGGCCACTTGCGAACCCAACAGGGCAATCAAGAGTGGCACGCCCATGAAACCGGTATTGGGAAAGGCCGCCACCAGGGCGCCAAAAGACGCGTCGTTCCAAGCAATGCGCCTGTTCATGCTGGCCGCAATGGTGAAGCCCACCATAGTGAGCGCGCACAACAGCCAAGTGAAGAACACGCTGGCGTCCAGCAACTGCGCAATCGGCGTGGTCGCGCCAAAACGGTAAAGCATGCAGGGCAGTGCGAAGAACAGCAAGAAGCCGTTCAGGCCCGAGATGGCCTCCAACGGCAGCATGCTGCGGCGCGCGGCCACATAGCCGCACAAGACCAATGCAAAGAAGGGGACGGTGACGGACAATATTTCAAGCACGGGCCGTATTGTCCTCCTTGAGGTTCCCGTCTTCGTGAAAACCATCGTCAGGGCGGAAACATCGCCTTCGGCAAGGCGTGTTGTGGCCTGCGTTGATCAGGAGCCTCCGCGGAAAAGCGAAAAACCCCAAGGGGTGAACTTGAAGGGCAGGTGTGTGTGCTGCTCAGCACGGCTGATGTGGAAGCGGTATGGCACCATTTCCAGAAAACCCGACTCGCCCAGATCGAGGCTGGATTCATGCCGCAGCTGGCGGTAGTAGCCGCCGACATCAAATGTCACTTCATAGCCCCCGGCGCAGACGGCTTCACTCATCAGCGCCGGATGCGCCACCAGCCCCTGCGAGCCGACCGATCCGCTGGCGACAAGTTCGCCTACGCCCGACGCATCCGGACGCAGCCGGTACACGCTGACGCGCAGCCCGACCGCAATGCGTCCGCGCGCCACGTCCACACAATGAATGGAAAGTCCGCCAATCATCTGGAATTTTTTTCTGGACGATTCAGTTCAACTTCGCACCCGAGGCCTTGACCGCCGGGCCCCAGTCGTTGACTTGCCGGGTCACGAAGTCAGAAAATTCGGCTTGCGACATCTTGCGCGTGGCAATGGCCAGGTCTTCGAGGCGTTTGACAATATCAGGGCGCATGACCAGCTCACTCACGGCCTTGTGCACTTTGTCCACCACGTCTTTGGGCACGCCCGCAGGGGCGGAAATGCCCAGGAAGTTTTCGGCCAGCAGTTTTGGATAACCGGCTTCACCGACCGTGGGAACGTTGGGGGTGAGGGCCATGCGCGACGCGGAGGTCACCGCAATGCCGACCAATTTGCCGTCCTTGATGAAGGGCACGTTCTGCGTCAGCGTGTCCACTGCAAATTGCAGCGTGCCACCCAGGAGATCACTGTGCATGGGCGACGAGCCCTTGTAGGGCACATGCTCCATGTTCAGGTTGTATTGGTTTTTGAAGATCTCTCCAACGATATGCCCAATCGAGCCCACGCCACCCGAGCCGTAATTGACGGGGCGGGTTTGGGCTTTGATCCAGTTGACCAATTCGGGCAGGGTGCGGGCCGGCACACTAGGGTTGACCACGAACACATTGGGCACGGAACCGATGTAGGCCACATGCGTGAAGTTTTTGATGGGATCGTAGGGCGATTTGTCCAGCATGAAGGGGGAAATGCTGATGGGCGCGGTGTTGGAGAGCAGCAAGGTGTAGCCATCGGCAGGTGCCTTGGCCACTTCGTTCGCACCAATGGTGCTGCCCGCGCCGGGTTTGTTGTCCACGATTACCGGTTGTCCCAGCTTTTCCTGCAGGCCGGGCTGCAGCAATCGGGCCACGATGTCGGATGATCCACCCGGCGCAAAGGTCACCACGATGCGGATGGGTTTTTGCGGCCATGCCTGGGCTTGAGCTTGGGTACTGAGAAGTGGCTGGAGCGCCAGAGCGCAAAAGGCCATCAGAAACGGGCGTTTGGTGAACATGATCAACTCCTTGAAACAGGGGAAAAAGAAACAACTGAGGAACTGGAGGCAAGGGGCGCAGCAGGGACAGTCTCGGTGCGCCAGTACATCAGCTTCGCGAGACGGCCACGCATGATTTCGTGGATTTGTTGCAAAGCCACGCGGCGCTCCGTGGTCGCAGCGTTAGCCAACCTCGTCTTGGCACTGGACAACACAGAAAACAAATTTTCGTGCAGCCTGAGCGCAATCAGCAGCGGATAGCCAAAACGCTCGCGGTAATCGGCATTCAACTGTTGGAGTTGCGACAGCTCGGCTGTTCGCAGTCGCAAGAGGCCCAAACGCCCTTGCTCTGAAGTTGACTCTGTGGTCATGCTGCCCGCTTGGGCTTCGCTACCGGCCAGTTCGGGGTGTGCCCGCAACAAGGCCAGTTGCTCGTCATCGCTGGCGTGATCAATACAGTCGCACAAGGCATCAAACAAGGCCTGCACAGACACAAACGGATGCCGTTGGCGCGCCCGGCGCACCACCCAAGGTGAGTGCTCCACCAGTCCGACCAGATACGCGACAAACTGCGCCTCACCCATGGCATTGAGCTGCTCAATAGTGGGCAAAGGGTAAGCCTGAGTGGCAGCGGCAGATGTCATGGTCTGCAGTTTGGAGCTTTTCAGATGTGCCGTCTATCGAATAATTTGTGCTCTTGCATTCTAAAAAATAGAATGGTCTCCACCATGCAAACCACACTCCATCCCAAGGCCTTGCGTTACTTGGCGGCCGTTGCCCAGCTCGGCTCCGTGCAAGCGGCGGCACGCGAGGTGTCCATTTCGGCCTCAGCCATAGACCGGCAAATTCATCTGCTGGAAGACGATCTGGGCGTGCCTTTGTTCGAACGTTTGCCACGAGGCATGCAACTCACCGCCGCTGGCGAATTGGTGCTGGCGCTGTCGCAACGCTGGAAAAGCGATCTGAGCCGCACGCTGTCGGACATCAAGCAGATGCAGGGGGTCAATCAGGGGCAATTGCGCATCGCCGCCATGGACAGTCATGCCAACAGCTTTTTGCCGCCATTCATCCACTCCGTGGCCAGCGAACACCCCCGAATCATGCTTGAAGTCGAAATCGTCAACACGGACGATGCAGTGCGCCACCTGACGGGTGGTGAAGTGGACATGGCCGTGGCCTTCAACTTGCGCCCCCAACGTGATGTGCAGATCGTCTGGACGGCCGAGTTGCCACTGGGCTGCGTGGTCGCCAAGGACCACCCCTTGGCAGATCGACTACAGGTGACCTTGCAGGATGTGGCGGACTGGCCGCTGGCCGCGCAAAGCCGGGTTTTGGCCATTCGCCGCTACCTGGAGAGCAAGCACGCCTGGTTGCTGGCGCAGGCCAGACCACCGCTGGTCACCAACTCTTTGCAGCTGGTCAAGTCGTTGGTGCGCAGCGGCAGCCATGTGGCCATCACGTCGGAACTGGACGTAGGGCCAGAATTACTGGCCGGTGATGTGCGCTTCATCCGCCTCAAAGATCGCAACGCCAGTCCCCAAACCATCAGCGTGGCGCTGTGTGCCAGCCGTTCGCTGCCGCGCATTGCGAAAATGGTAGCAGACATCTTATCGAAACAAGTGGCAAGCTATTTGCAACAGGTTCGACAGGCGAGCGAGCGAGAAGGCTGCAGCCTGGGGTCGGTATCATCCTCAGCTCTCTCCCTCTGATTTCTGCATGTCTTCTTCACTTTCCCCCGGCCTGAATCTCGCACAACAAGAAGCCGTCAACTTCATGCACGGGCCCTGTCTGGTGCTGGCCGGAGCGGGTTCGGGCAAGACGCGGGTCATCACGCACAAAATCGGGCGCTTGATTCAAGCGGGCATGGCACCGCAGCGCATCGCCGCCATCACCTTCACCAACAAGGCCGCAGCCGAGATGCGTGAACGTGCCAAGGGCCTGATTGGTCGAGCGGCTAAAGACGTGCGCATTTGCACCTTTCACGCGTTGGGTGTACACCTGCTGCGCTCTGACGGTGAAGTGCTGGGCCTGAAGCCCAAGTTCTCGCTTTTGGACACTGACGACGTGACCAGCATCTTGAAGGATGCGGGCGGCTCGGTCGATGTGGCCACGGCGCGCCAATGGCAGTGGGCCATCAGCGCTTGGAAAAATCAGGGACTGAACGCGGCGCAGGCCGAGGCGCAGGCCAAGGACGACAACGAACGCATCACGGCGCGCATCATGGCGCACTACGAAGAGCGCTTGACGGCCTACCAGAGCGTGGACTTTGACGACCTCATCGGCCTGCCGCTCAAACTGCTGAAAGACCATGCGGACGTGCGCGCCAAGTGGCAAAAGCTGATGGGCCATGTGCTGGTGGACGAGTACCAAGACACCAATGCCACCCAGTACGAGGTGCTCAAGCTGCTGGTGGGCAGCCACGACCCCAACAATGCGCGCTTCACCGCCGTGGGCGACGACGACCAATCCATCTACGGTTGGCGTGGGGCCACGCTGGACAACCTGAAAAAACTGCCCATTGATTTCCCTGAGCTCAAGGTCATCAAGCTGGAGCAAAACTACCGCTCCACCGGTGCCATTCTGCGTGCCGCCAACAATGTGATCGGCCCCAATCCCAAGCTCTTCCCCAAGAATCTGTGGAGCGACCTGGGCGAGGGCGAACCAGTGCGCGTGGTGGACGCCGACCATGAGGAGCACGAGGCCGAGCGCACGGTAGCGCGCATTCAGAGCCTGCGTTCGGGCAACACCATACTCGCGCCGATAGACGCCGCAGCGCAGGGCCGCCCCAAGCAAAGCACGGCCCCCTCGGGGGGCAGCGCAGTACGCGAAGCGTCAAGCGTGGGGGCCATTGACTACAGAAATTTTGCCGTTCTCTACCGCGCGAACCACCAGGCGCGGGTGTTCGAGAAGGCGCTGCGCAAGGCCAACATCCCCTACAAGGTGTCTGGCGGGCAGAGCTTTTTTGACCGCGCCGAAATCAAGGACTTGTGCGGCTGGTTTCGCCTGTGGGTGAACAACGACGACGACCCGGCTTTTTTGCGTGCGGTCACCACGCCCAAACGGGGCATTGGGCATCAGACGCTGCAACAGTTGGGCATCTTTGGCAGCCAGTACAAGCTGAGCTTGTTTGATGCTTTGTTTTCATCTTCTTTGGCGGCGGTGCTGAGCACCCGCGCAGTGGGCAGCCTGCACGAGTTTGGCCGCTACGTGAACGACCTGGAGTACCGCGCTCGACACACCGAGGGGGCCGAGGACGCGTTGGCCTTCCTGCTGGCGTGGCTCAAGGAGATTGGCTACGAAAAGCATTTGTACGATGGCGAGGACAGCGGAAAAGCGGCTGCCTCGCGCTGGAAGAATGTGCTCGATTTCTGCGAATGGATGGCGCTGCGCTGCGGTGGTGAGGTTGACGATGCAGCGGGCGTGACCACCTCATCCGAGAAAAAATCCTTGATGGAAGTGGCGCAGACCATCTCGCTGCTCTCCACCATCAGCGAACGCGAACAAGACAGAGACGTGGTCACACTCTCGACGCTGCACGCCGCCAAGGGGCTGGAGTGGCCGCATGTGATGCTGGTGGGCGTTAACGAGGGCCTGCTGCCCTTCAAATTGAGCGATGGGGCAGATGCCCTGGGTGGCTCCGAGCGCGACCACGAGGCTGCCAATGAAGACATGGCCCAGCGCCTGCAAGAAGAGCGCCGCCTGATGTACGTGGGCATCACCCGCGCGCAGCGCAGCTTAGCCGTGAGCTGGACGCGCAGGCGGAAAAAAGGGCGTGAAATGATTGCCGCCCAACCCAGTCGCTTTATTGCTGAGATGGGGCTGGATCAAGCCACAGTGAAAGAAGACCCGCGCGAGAAGTTGCGCGCACTGCGGGCCGAGTTTGCCAAGAAGGCGCAAGATGCAGCTGCCAGCGCCGCTCAAGCCGCAGTGCCGCCTTGAAGTGAGCCCTTATTCAGGCTTGATGTGGGCCTCGCGCACCACGCGTGCCCACTTGGCCAAGTCTGCTTTTAGAAATGCGGCCAACTCAATGGGGCTGCTGGTGCGTGGCTGAATGTCGAGCGTCATCAGCTTGTCTTTGTACTCGGTCGAGTTCACGGCTTCATGTACCTCACGCACCAAGGCTTGCACCACCGCAGCCGGGGTCTTGGCGGGTGCGAACAGGCCGAGCCAGATGGTGGTCTCGTAACCTGCCAAGTCTTCTTCGGCAATGGTGGGTAGATCAGGCAGCACGGGATAGCGCTTTAAGCTGGCCACACCCAGGGCACGAACCCGACCGGACTTGATGTTGGGAATGGCGGAGGAAGTGTTGTCAAACATCAGCGTCACATGGCCCGCCAACACGTCTTGCATGGCCGGAGCCGCACCCTTGTAGGGCACGTGTGTCAATTGGATGCCCGCTTGCGACGCAAACAACTCGGCACCCAGGTGGTAGGTGCTGCCAATGCCCGAGGTGGCGTAGGTGAGCTTGCCCGGGTTGACCTTAGCGTAAGCAATCAGTTCCTTGATTGATCTCGCCTGCACGCTGGGGTGAACGACCAAGATGTTTTCAATCGTGGCCACCAGAGAAATTGGCACGAAATCATTGACCGGGTCGTAGGGTAAATTGAGCGTGAGGTTGGGGCTGGCCGCCATGATGCTGCTGGTGCCCAACAACAAGGTGTCGCCATCCGGCGCGGCCTTGGCCACATAGTTCGCCCCAATGCCGCCGGTGGCACCAACCCGGTTGTCCACGATGACGGTGCGCTTGAGTGAGGCAGACAACTTGGGGGCTAGCACACGGGCCAAGACATCAGTAGGCCCACCCGCAGCAAATGGCACGACGATGCGGATGGGCTTGTCGGACTGCGCCTGTGCGCTCATGCAAAGCAGAATCACGAGCACGCTGAAGCAAGTGATGCTTTTGAGGATCTTCATCGCTATCTCCTAATCACGTATTAACTATGCCGCTGGAGATGGTAACGTCTGACTGCATAGCCACAGCAATGATCCGAGATTGTCCATTAGAGCTTTGTGCCCGCAGGAGTAAGCTTCACCGGCTCTCCCGCATTGGCCCACAAACCATCAAACCACGGTCTTCGTTTGC